>JADJOB010000002.1:2148193-2460924 GCA_016714025.1 Saprospiraceae bacterium
CATCAAGATGGCAGCCGTTTCTTCAAAATCAATCTGCTTGTCTTTAAACAAATAATCTTTGTGGATTATTAAATCCATAAGTTTTAGTAAATCCGCGTCTTCCAAAGACTTTAATAGATACACCTGGCATCTGGATAAGAGGGCTGCATTAATTTCAAAAGAAGGATTTTCAGTAGTTGCTCCTATGAGTATGATGGTTCCTTTTTCAACCGCATCTAATAAGGCATCTTGTTGACCTTTATTAAACCGATGGATTTCGTCTATAAAAAGGATGGGTGCAGCTTGATCAAAAAAACGCTGATTTCTTGCTTTTTCTAATACCTCTCGGATCTCCTTTACTCCAGATTGCACTGCGCTTAAGACATGAAAGGGTCTTTTTAACTCATTTGCTACTATTTTAGCCAGACTGGTCTTGCCAACTCCTGGGGGCCCCCAAAGGATCATTGAAGGCAAATGTCTGGACTCAATTGCCAGACGTAATACTTGATTTGCACCGGTTAGGTGTTCTTGCCCAATCAACTCATCCAGTTTAACCGGTCTCATGCGTTCTGCCAATGGAGCCATAATTTCTTAATTTGAAGTAAAATTAGACCTTCGGGAAATCTTTTCGACCCATTTTAACGTACTGATATCAGAATTACTTTAATTATTAGGGATTCCTTTCTACTTTTGAATTAAGATATGAGAAAATACTATAATTTTTTATTGATCTGTTTGTTTGCATTATTCTCATTCAAATCCTTTGCTACCCATATTATCGGGGGTGAAATTTATTACGAATGCCTTGGATATGGCAACAACGGCCTGGATACAACAAAAAGAAAGTATCTAATCACAATTAAATTGTACAGAGACTGTGGATCTCAAACAAGTTTTGATGCGACATTGGGATTTACAATTTACAGACAAAGCGGAACAAATTATATAAATACGAAAACTGGAAATGGGGCAGCCTCTGAATACAGAATCCCATTCACGATTCCAGTACAAAACATTGATCCTCCGGAATATCCATGCCTTCAACTTCCTGATAATATTTGTGGAGAAGCAGGTACTTATGAAATGGTTGTAGAACTGCCAATTATCAATGAAAATTATTTAATTGTATGGCAACGCTGCTGCAGGAATAGTACAATAACAAATATTTTTGACCCTTTGAGCATTGGGGCAACCTATACCATAGAAATCCATCCGGAAGCACAACGCACCTGTAATAGTTCTCCGCGGTTTATTAATTTTCCTCCAACCGTTCTTTGTGTGAATGCACCGTTTCAATTTGATCATTCTGCTTTTGATAAAGATGGAGACCTTTTGATTTATGAATTTTGTGAACCTTTAGAAGGAGGAGGACGTGGAAATGGTGGGAACAATACCTGTGATACACCTACGCCAACACCCGATTGCAAGCCACCTTATACACCGGTAACCTATAAATTTCCTTATACCGCATTATCACCTTTGGGTGGGAATCCGCCAGTTACCATTAATTCTATCAATGGAATTATTAATGGCAAACCAGACGTCATTGGACAATTTGTTGTTAGTGTGTGTGTTTATGAATATAGAAATGGCATTCTGTTATCTGTATTAAAAAGGGATTTCCAATTTAATGTGGCCTCTTGTGAAGGAATGGTTGAAGCAAGATTAGTAGACGCAAATCGATTGACACCAGATTATTTTGAAATTACAGTTTGTGGAAAAAGTGAATACCAAATTTTGAATTCCAGTGTAGATCAACGATTTATTAATCAGATAGAATGGACTTACGAAAATGGTGGAAAGATTGATACGTTTTATGGTTGGGCTCCATACATTAAATTTAAAGAGGGAGGTGTGCATAATGGAAAGTTTATTTTAAATCCTGGAACAAATTGTGGAGATACCGGATATTTTAAAATTAATGTGGTTCCCGATTTAAATCCAAATTTTACAGCGATTTACGACAGCTGCAAAGCAGGGCCTGTGCAATTTATGGATCAATCAAGTTCAACGTACAGCAGTATTACCAATTGGAATTGGAGTGCTGGAGATGGGATCACTGCATTTGTTCAAAATCCGAGTGTTAGTTACATCCGACCAGGTACCTATCCTGTTTTATTGAGAATTAAAGATAATTTTGGATGTGAAAATGTACTCTTTAAAGAATTAAAATATTATCCAGCACCTGATGTAATTGTTTTTAGACCCAATCTCAGTGAAGGTTGTGTTCCATTAACGGTTGATTTTAATAATGTCTCGTTTCCTACAGACAATTCCTATAAATTTTTATGGAAGTTTAGTGATGGCGGAATTGATTCCGGGTTTTCAATCTCTCACGTGTTTACGGATACTGGAGTATTTGGATTGAAACTGGAGGTTACCTCTCCTTTGGGTTGTTATAATGAAGGCGTTTTTAACCAAGTCATTTATGTTTATAATCCACCAACAGCAGATTGGACGGTTGATAAATACAGATTAAATATCAAAGATCCTGTTATTCAATTGGAAGATGTTTCAAAATCTACGATTGGCAGAACCTGGATAATTGACGGAAAGGAATATTTTTTTGATAAAGAGTTGACCTATGCATTTAGAGATACTGGTTTGCATCACATCAGAATGATCGCTACCGATCGATTTTTATGCACAGATACTTTGGATACAGAAGTATTTATATTTAGAGATTTTAGTTTGTATATGCCGAATGCATTTTCTCCAAATGGAGATGGAAAGAACGAATTCTTTCTACCAATTGGTGAAATTCATTCTTTGGAATCCTACGATTTAAAAATTTACGATCGTTGGGGAGGCAAACTATTCGAATCTTCAAATCCAACTACTGGTTGGAATGGAAAATTTGAAAATTCAGGTAAAGACTTACCACCCGGAGTATATGTATTTGATCTTTATTACAAGGCCAACCGAAAGGCACCTGTTCATGAACGGGGAACGCTGAGTCTTATAAAATAAACGATAGAATTTGCAGAGCTTATTCAAAGAACTTAGGCATGCATTTGAAGCTCATGCGGATAGCAATCGAGCGCAGGGCATGAAAGCCTATATGCGCAATCAGTTTGATTATTTGGGAATTTCTGCACCCACACGCAAAGAAATACTAAAGCCATTTATTAGAAATTATTCTTGGAAAGGAGAAGAAGACTTTATTGAATTGCTCAGGTTCTTATGGTCATTGCCCCAACGAGAATATAAATACATTGCACTTGATTTTAGTTTTAGATTTGAAAAAAAATTAAATCCAACCTCGATTCCCTTTTTTGAAAGTCTGATTGCAAAGGAATCCTGGTGGGATACTGTAGACGGAATTGCTCCTCATGTTATCGGTAACATCGTTAAGCGGAATATTAAACTTCGGGAACAGTTATGTGATAAATGGATTAATTCGGAGAATTTTTGGTATCAAAGGTCTGCGATTATTTTGCAATTAAAATTCAGAAGTCAAACAGATTTTGATTTGTTAAAAGCATTGATACTAAGAAGGGCAGACAGCAAAGAGTTTTTTGTGCAAAAGGCTTCCGGATGGGCACTTCGCCAATATTCAAGAATAAATCCAAATGCTGTAAAGCAATTTATCGATGAAAATAAAATACCCTCCCTGGCTGCCAGAGAGGGTATGAGATTAATTCTTAAATCTGAATAAAATTAATGATCAAAGACTTTAAAGTCTTTTGGATTTGTTACTTTTAAAATATAAGAACGGGTACATTGTTCATGTACATATTGATCATAACCTTCTACAACTCCTGTAACAATAAAACGTTTATTAATTGGATTTTTAATATCACCGTATAACTCAATCGGTACACTTTCTCCAAATTCAATTTTAATCGTGTAATCGTAATTGTCCGGATCTCTGGCAAAAATGGTATTTCCAGATGTCATGATATTATTATTAGCCAATTGCATCTCAAGTGTTAATACCTTGCCTTCACATTCCATGGTCTTGTGACAGGGGCCTTTGCAATCAGAACGTTTAATGATTCCTTTAATTCCTTTTGCTGCAGAACCTCCAGGGGAACAGGAAATGCCAATTAATAAACAGAAAGAAAACTGGAGTATTGCTAAATATTTCATAATCAGAAATTAATATAGAAAGCTTAATTGTTTATTAAATAAAATTACATTCCACCCAGTTCATTTACAAGGCGGTCAGCCTTGTAAATATATTTTAATGCTGCAAGAATTCCGCCTGCATGTACAGAAACAGTGCGGTTTGATACTTCATCATAAATAAAATTTCCAGGTAAGGATTCAATATTGCCATCAAAAATAAGACCTACAGCTTCTTTATTTTTATTAATCATTGGACTTCCTGAGTTTCCACCAATAATATCATTTGTGGAAACATAACACATAGGTGCTTGCAGTAATTCCATTGGAGGGTTTAACCATTTTTCTGGCAAAGCCCATGGAAACTTTTTATCATTGGAATAATAGCGATCGTAAAGACCATAGAAACTTGTTTTATAAGGGGCAGTAGTGCCATTATAGTCATAACCTTTTACAACGCCATCTGCCAGTCTGAGGGTGAAAGTTGCATCTGGAGGTAAGTTTGAACCTTTTACATTGAATACAGCATTCGCGATTTTGGCTTCAAGTGCACGACGTTTTGGAGTCGAACTTTGGAAAGCTGCAATGGCTTCATTGTATTTCGGAGAAAGAATTCTGGCAGCATCTAATAAAGGATCATTGAATTTTTTGAATTTTTCAGCATCCTTCATAAAGATTTTTTCCAGTTTTTCACTATCAGTAAAATCAGTTTTTTCGACCATTTTCTGTGCCCTTTTTTCAGGAGTCTTGCCATCTAAAATCTGATCAATGTATTGATTTTCAGGATGTTCAAACTTCTTTAATTCTGCTAAATAAATGCTTAAATATTCTAATTCCTGTTCCGTATTTAAGTTTGTGATCAGGCCTTTAATTTCTTCACGGATTTTAGTAAGATTTCCAGCCTGATCAGGCATACCTAATGCTTTTTCATATTTGGCTAGTGCAAAAATTAAATTGACAGCATTCCCTTTTATAGGTGAAGGGCCCAATAATGTAACGGATGCACCATATTTACGCAATCCTTGTACTGCTTTTTCTAATTCTACCCAGGGATCTTCACCTTTTAATTTGGTCTTACTTCTGATTTCATCTTCCATCATTTTTTTACGTCCAATGAGATTTGGATCATTTAATCCTTTTAGGATACCGGTAAATGCTTTCGTACTATTTGACAATCCAAATATTTCATTTAATAAATCGATGTTTGGATTTTTATTATATTCTTTTTGAAGAATTGCAATTCTATTTTTCAACATTTCTAATTGAACTGGAAATCGAATGTCGCGATCGTATTCCAATTGTTTAAATGTACGATAACGCTCAGTGTTTCCAGGATTTCCTATAACAAATACGGGTTCGTTTTCAGCTGCACCGCTTGCTTTAAATTTAAAATAATTAGCAGAACTGTTAACGGGTTTTCCGTTTTCATAAGCTCTCCAAAACGTACAATCCAATGAATATCGTGGATAGGTGAAATTATCAGGGTCTCCTCCAAAATAGCCTAGATACATTTCCGGAATCAACACTAAACGGATGTCATCAAATTTTTTATATCCATACAAACTGAATTTTCCTCCACTGTAAAAGCTCACAGATTGAATTCTTAAATTCTTCCAGTTGTCCCGGTTTTGGTAGTCACGGATAATTTGAGCTAAAGCTGAATCCTGAAGTGTTTTCCTTTCAATATCTGTTTTAGCTTTTTTCATTTGAACCAATATGCGCTCTGAAACATCTTCAGCCTGAATCATCTGTTCAACAAACAAGCCTTCTGCTTTTCGTTCATCTTCTAGATTTGGGGCATAAAATCCATTTTTTTCAAAATCTTCTCCATTTTTTTGAAGAGGTGTGACTACATCTCTTGAACAATGATGATTGGTCATAATCAAACCATCTGGTGAAACAAAAGACGCAGAGCACCATGAGGCAAAACGAAGTGAAGACTTCCGAACATCATTAAACCAATTGTCGTCTGGACTGAAGTTATAAGCTTCTTTAAACCACTCCTTAGGTGGATTTTCAAATGTCCACATTTTACCAAAATCAAATCGTTGAGGTTGTATAGCCTCCTGAGCAATTAGCGGGTGTTGTATTAACAACAAAACCAAAAAGTATCCTATATTACGTATCATTAGATGGGTTTTTTATTAAAAATCAGGCAAAGATAACAAATACGAATATCTTCGTATTAATTTTTTGGCTGTACTATTTTCTCTATTGTGACCAGTGAAATGGGATGATAATGGGACTTGGCTTTCTCGAAAATCCTTAAAGCCTCTGACTCCATTTTTTGGTCCATGAGCGCCGAATAAATTGGTTTCAAATATTTGCGTCTTCCATAATTAGTAAGAAATTTCTCAATTTCAGGAAGTAATTGCTTACCATGACCATTATTAATTGCATATTCAAACCAAGCACATTGGATTTCACAATTACGACCTTTTGACAGATCATATGCTTTGTCCAATTGCTTGCACATCAATGCCCCACTATCTTTTGGTAATAGCCTGATAAAATACAACCATTCATGAGTTGACCAGGCTGATGTTTTTAGCATGGATGTATCATGCTTGGCAAAATAATTAGTTGCCTGAACCTTCAGATCTGAGAATTTCTTATCATCATATGAAGCTTTGTAAGCAAGCCAACCTGGATTATATATCCATTGATTTGCTGTATCAATAATTCCGGAGTTATTGTTAAAAAGATTCGTTTTGGCAAATTCTAAAAAACCTTCTGAGGTATTTGATTGGAATTTGAAATGTTCAAAATAGGCAATTAAAAACCGATCAAATGCCGCTCTGCCAAAACGTTCTTCTAAATAGCGCATAAAAGATTTTCCTTTTTCGTATGCGATATCTGAAACACCGTCTTCAGGATCCATGCCTTTTAAATTAAGCTTTAGCTTAGTCAGTGGATTGTCAGTTCCATATTCTGCGATGCTTTTTTCAAGGTCCTGTAAGCCCAATAAACTCAGCATATCCGCATAAGGTTTGCCATAAAGAGACTCCATGATCCGACTTTCAAAATAGGTCGTTATGCCTTCATTCAACCAGAAATCATTCCAGGTAGAATTTGTTACCAAATTTCCAGACCAGGAATGTGCCAATTCATGAGCAAGTAGAGAAGTCAAACTTTGATCTCCTGCAATAACACTCGGCGTTAAAAAAGTCATTCGTGGATTTTCCATTCCTCCAAAAGGGAAGCTTCCCGGTAAAACAATTACATCATATCTTCCCCAGGGATAGGGTCCATATAGTTTTTCTGCTGCCTCCAACATTTTTTCTAAATCTGAAAATTCAGCAGCGGCTTTATTTAATAAGCTTGGTTCAGCATATACTCCGGTTCGCTGACCAATGGGTTTAAAATCAAAATCACCGACAGCTAAGGCCATCAAATAAGCTGGGACAGGCAATTCCATATCAAATTCATAGTTGCCTTCTTGATTCCGCTCAGTGCCATTGGTAGCGCTCATTACAGCCATCATGCCAGGAGGTACATGTACCTTAGCATGATATGTGAATCGCATTCCGGGTCCATCTGGACACGGGATCCACGAACGTGAATAGATCGATTGACTTTGTGTAAATAAAAAGGGATATTTTTTGCTTAAAGTTTGTTCTTTAGGTAACCACTGAAGTGCTCTTGCATCGGGTGAACTTTTATAAGTTATTTGTACGATTTCTGTACTTGCATTTAATGGAATCACAAGCGCTGATCCAAGAACAGGATCTTTTGGCAATTGGTAAAAATTAGCTTGAGAATTGGTATTACCTTGTAATAATTGAACTTCCAGGATTTCCAAATCCATATTATCCAAAACAAGGGTATCGCCATGTTTAGGTGCTAAATGCAATTTAACTATACCATGAATTTGATTTGAATCGAAATTTAAATTCAAGTCTAAATCAAGGTGCAGCACCTTGCTTTGCTCGGGATTTGAAAAACTATGTGGATCGTCTTCAGGAATTAAAAGTTTGGGATTAGATTGCTGCTTACAGCTTAAATTCACCAGGATGAACAATAAAACACAAGAAATACCAGCGCTAATTCGCATGTGCAATTAAATTTTAAGAATCTAAAGAAACGCTTAATTTGCTTATTTGTTGTAGATAATAGATCGCCTCAGGCCCTTGATGAAAGATCAAATCTAAAATACTTAAATTTGATATAAATCCTGATTTCCCAGCAAATACCTGGTAATAGGATGGCAGCGGAACAAGATCAATTGTTTGAAATTGGAAATGATTTCGAAGATCCAAACCAGCTTGATCTGGCTTGGCTAAATAGTGCTCACTTTTTTGAAGATTTAGATCTATTGGGATTATTCCTGCTATTAATTGCAGACTATTCCAATTTAAATCGAACAAATAGTCTTCTTTTTTTAATAACAATTCGAAGATTAAATCTTTGTAATAGATAAAATAAGCAGATTTACCATAGCTGGATTGAATTGCCCTCAGGTGTTGCATGGGCCAATTGCATCCATAACTAATTTTTACCTCTTGAATATTTTGTTGTTGATTCTTTCCCTTTAGCAGGGGGATTGACAAATCCAGTGGACCCTGAGTGGAACCAATTCGATAGCGATTTCTATGTGAACGTTTTTGATAATGCTCATGAGCTTCGATGCAGACATTCGGATTTTGGATAAAGTATGCTATCGCCCGTATTGGAGGAAAGATTTGAGATTCAATTAGGATGTTTGGGTAATTTTGCAATTAGAACAATTCGAATTCAAAAATAGAATTGCAAAGTTACTTTCAAAAACACGCACTTTATCCACCTTTAGTTCAGAATTTGCCACCGGCAAATTTGGACGTAATCGTAGTAATCCCAGCTTTTAATGAGCCAGGATTGGTGAATGCGGTTCAATCTATTTTATCTTGTCAACATAATGATATCCTTGTAGAAATTGTCGTTGTTTTAAATTACCCGGATTCCCAACCAAGTCTCCATTCCTTTCACGAATTGCAGCGAAAGGAATTATTGGAATTGAATGCAGACAAAACAATAAACATTTTAGACCTTCCTGTCTTTAGTTTGCCAAATAAAGATGCTGGTGTAGGATTGGCGCGTAAAATAGGAATGGATGAAGCATGTTATCGGTTTGAATCCATCAATAAAAATGGAATTATACTATGTTTTGATGCAGATTGTAGTTGTCATCCGGATTTTTTAAAAAACGTCATTGATGGATTTAATAACATGCCAAATCAGAATGCTTTATCAATAGGATTCAAACATCAATTACAGAACTTAAGTGAATCCAATCTTGGAGCAATCATTCAATATGAGTTGCATTTACGTACCTATATTGGCTGGCAGCAATTTTATAAGTATCCTATGGCTTTTCAAACATTAGGTTCTTGCATGGCTGTGCGCTCCAAAGCATATCAACAACAAGGAGGCATGAACAAACGGAAGGCTGGGGAAGACTTTTATTTTTTGCATAAGTATAGCGTGTTGGGTCAATTAGCTGAACTGAAGCCTGCTTTGGTCTATCCATCTTCCAGGATTTCGGATCGGGTTCCTTTTGGTACAGGTAAAGCAGTTCGCGACATCATAAATTCAAAAAGTCAATTAATGAGCTATAATCCTAAAGGAATTGCGAGCTATTGTAATTTTTATAATTTGATTTGTGATTCCTGGCCTTTAATAGATGGAGGTAGATCCTGGAAATCACTTACGAATTCAACTGCATTGACCAGCTACTTGATGGAAGTGGACTTTGAAAAGGCCTTAACAGAAAACCTTAAGAATAGTACTTCAGCAAAAGTTTTTGCCAGTCGAATGGGCCGTTTTTTAAATCCTTTCAGGCTAATGAAATTTTTACACGCAGCATCTGAAACAGAATTTCCTGAAATCCCTGTTTATGATTCTGCCAAACAACTTTTATCAGTAAAGCATGACAAAACATTGAAGCAACCCATAAGTATAAATGAACTTTTAGAAAACATGCAGGCATAATTTAAAGGTCCTTGGCTACTGCAAATGGTTTTAGCTTTGTGTCAGGAAAGGAATTTAAGTACATGAATCAATTTGGTCAATTTTTCAGAATAACTATTTATGGTGAATCCCATGGTGAAGCCATTGGAATTTTAATTGATGGATTTCCGGCAGGAATACCAATAGATGTAAATGATTTTTCAGAAGACATCCTCAGAAGAAAGCCGGGCCAAATTGGTACAACCAGCCGGAGTGAATCAGATATTCCATTATTATTAGCAGGAATTTTTAATGGAAAAAGTACTGGTGCACCCATTCATATTCAGTTTCAAAATACGAACACACGCTCAGCTGATTATAATCAGCAGCAATACATTCCACGGCCAGGGCATGCGGACTTTGTTGCTTATAAAAAGTATAAAACGTTTAACGATTATAGGGGTGGGGGACATTTTAGCGGTCGATTGACTTTGGCATTGGTAGCCGCCGGGGTATTGGCGAAGAAGTTAATTGAGCCAATTTCAATTCAAGCACAGCTTACTGAAGTTGGTGGTTCAAAAGACATTGAGTTCCAAATTGATCAAGCGTTAAAGAATCAAGACAGCATTGGAGGACTTATTGAATGCCGTGTTCAAAAAGTACCTATTGGATTGGGTGAACCGTTTTTTGATTCCCTTGAATCGAAGCTCAGTCATTTAATTTTTTCAATACCGGCAATAAAAGGAATTGAGTTTGGAAGTGGTTTTAAGGCAGCTTCAATGCGCGGATCAGAACACAATGATCAGATTTTGAACATAGATGGTCAAACAGCAACGAATCATGCCGGAGGAATCAATGGTGGAATAAGTAATGGCAATGAAATCCTCTTTAGAGTCGCAGTAAAACCAACAAGCAGTATTGGATCTGCTCAAGAATCGATTAATCTGAAGGATGAAAAAATCGTTCAATTTCAAATCAACGGAAGGCATGATGCCTGCATTGCACTCCGTGTACCGGTGGTAATTGAGGCCTGTACAGCAATCGTGATTGCTGATTTTAGTTTACAGAACAAGGCAGTCTATTAATAATGGGCAAAAAAAAACTCCGCTTGAAAACAAACGGAGTTTTGTAAGATTTAAGAATGCCTATTAAGACATCATCATCTCTCCACCCATTGGTGCCATTGGTGCTGGTGCAGCAACAGCTTTCTTTCTGGGTCTAGATGCTTTCTTAGCTGGTTTTTTAGCAGTAGCTTTTTTAGCACCACCTTTTTTAGCGGTAGCTTTTTTAGCACCACCTTTTTTAGCAGTAGCTTTTTTAGCACCACCTTTTTTAGCGGTAGCTTTTTTAGGAGCTGCTTTTTTAGCGGTAGCTTTTTTAGCACCACCTTTTTTAGCTGCTTTCTTAGGAGCTGCTTTTTTAGCGGTAGCTTTTTTAGCACCACCTTTTTTAGCTGCTTTCTTAGGAGCTGCTTTTTTAGCAGTTGCTTTTTTAGCACCACCTTTTTTAGCTGCTTTTTTTGGAGCAGCTTTTTTAGCAGTTGCTTTTTTAGCACCACCTTTTTTAGCTGCTTTTTTTGGAGCAGCTTTTTTAGCTGCCCCTTTCTTAGCGGTAGCTTTTTTAGCGCCTGCTTTCTTCGCAGGTTTTTTAGCAGTTGAACGTGCTTTTGCCATGTTTAGTTTTTTAACGTTAACGAATAAAAAATTTCAATATAATGATTCTTGAATTGACATTACATTCCAAAAACCATATCAAAGGTATAATATTTTTTAAATATGCAAATTTTTTTTAATATTTTTTTATAAATACAGCGAATTAATGTGCAAAAAATCATATCTGCAGCTTCCAAAATAACTTGATTTTGGTCATTATTTCTGTCTGGTTAATAGAATTTTCGTTGCGTTGACTGCTGATCTGAATTCAAGAATTTAAAATTTGAATTGTACTTGAATTTTCACATCCTGAGTTTTAGAAATTCCATTTTCTTTATCTTGTAATTGCTTAAACTGCCCACTCCATCGGCCTTCCAGCATAAGTGGGCCTGTGATTCGCCATCGAACATTTAGGTAAATCGAATAGCCTTTTCCGGAGTAAGCAGCTAAATTATAGACACCGGAAACATCATTTTGAAATGAATAGATTCGATTTTCATATGCTGGTATGTTATAAACTGCATAGCGGATGTTTCCAGATATTTTGGATTCAATATTTTTATATAAAAAATCGGTGCTAATCAAAAATCCGGTGCCGGATTCCATGTTAATTTCACTTTTTCGAAGTTCAATCCGGCTTCGCCAGCTGAGATTGGTACTTGTTTTCATCTCGATGTTAGCTCGCATTTGAAAGTTTTTAAGCCTGGTCAGTTCATTTTGCTTATTGCTTGAATACGTACTGCTTTGTTCTTGGTATCCTGATTGAAATAGTAAATAAGCACTCCATTTTTTTCGTTCACTGCATGAAATCCGAAGGAAGTATTGGCATTGATTTGTGCGAAGGCTTTCTTGGTATCGAAGCCACGGAAATGCTGTAAAATGGGCATTTCCTGTAATATTCCATCGAGCGTTTGGCTTAATTGACCAGCTGATTTGTAATGATTTTTCATTGAAACTCATACCACTGTTGCTATTGGTATTGCTGTAATATTGAAAGTTGCCTCGATCAAAATGATGGTAATGAATTCGAACTTCCATGTTCTTTGATGGACTGAGTACCATGGACTCCATCCATGCTCTTTGATTGTTTTGATCCATCGCGATCTCACCATAAAGACTTATATTTTTAAATAAATAGCTGTGATCGATGGATGCTTGAAAGTTTTGATTCTTTGTACTTAGAAAGCTGCGGTCTAATCGTTTTTGATGATCCCATAGGTATTGCTGGGTGCTGAAAAGCCCATTAAGACCAATTTTGAAGGACTTAATTTGTGATATAAGGCTCATTCCCTTTAATTCAAATTGTGCAGTGTTTTTGGATTCCAATTCATTTGAATCTCTATGATAGGATGTCGTGAGAATTGAACTGATGAGATAGTTTGTGTCATTCCGGGTCGGGTCAATATTGATGGAAAGCTTCGCATCTTGTCTCACAGATGAAAAATAGAGTAGTGCATAGGTATTGTGGTTTATCTGCAAATTCATTCCGATTCCTCTTAACATATCAGATTCTCGGATCGATTGATAAGGTTTCAGGAATCCGGATCGTTTGATGCCAGAAGCCAATGCATCGCCATTTTCTATGCTGAAGCTATTATCCACTAAAAGGCCTTGTCCGATACAAATCTGATAATCTCCCAGGATAATTTTTTTTAATCGAGAAGTCAAATGTTCAATTTCAAGATATGCTGAGGTGTAGTCAAATCCTTTAGTTCCATTTTTTTGAATCCAGACTTCTCCCGCATCTTTTTCAAAAGTGAGTGCCATAGCATAGCGCCCTGGGATCGATGATTTGTATCTGCAATAAAATTTATCCGGACTTCCCAGATACGAGGTATGGCTTGTTGAATCACTTGCATCAAAGCTGCGTCCCCATCTTAATATCAGTTTATGAGTATCTTTTCGGCCAATGATTTTTATTAGTTTTTTTGATTTTATTGAATCCCTTAGAATTAGATATGGCAAACTGTATTTAAGAATGTCTAAGGGCAATCCTTCAATCGTTTGTAATTCATAAACCGATTTCAGGGGTCTGTGGATTTTTAAATAGGCAATGACTAATTCTGCGTGATGCTTTTCAAAAAGAGGAAACGAAAGGATACTTTCAAAATCGCAGTGATTTAATTCGAGGGGGTGTATTATATATGCTTCCATGCTTTTTTCATTAGACTGGTCGTTTAGTTTCTCAATTTGTTCGCTACGGCTGCCTTCAAATACTTCGAAAGCTTCTGTTTCTAAGCTTTGTGAAAAACAAATCGAATGAATGAGCATGCTGAAATACAAATTCCAGAGAAATTGGATGTTCTTCATAGGATATGCAATTTATTAGGGTCACCATAGTTAATTCATTTATACTTACCAGGCTTAATAATTGGAATTGTATTTATCGAATGCCGGTAAAATTTGATTGAAGACAGGGATATTTTTAACTTTGCGCTTTGGCCCTGTAGTTCAACGGATAGAATAGAAGATTCCGGTTCTTCAGGTTGAGGTTCGATTCCTCACAGGGTCACTAAGCACGTTTATTGGATTATCAGGCCTTGGAAGAAGCAATCAGAGTCCTTTTAATAAAATTCATAAGGCCTTCAGCATGATACCAGGTATTATTTAAATAACTACTTCACTATTTGCCATTTAAAAAATTTAATTTCTTGAGCTCAAAACTTAGATCAATATTTAATTTAACCTGTCCTGCATGCAGGAAGGGGATGCTGTTTCCAAACAAAAGTTATTTTATGGATTTTAGCTTTAAAATGCATGAAAAATGTCCTGTTTGTAAAGAGTCTTTTAACAGAGAACCCGGATTTTATTACGGTGCAATGTTTATTTCATATATTTTCTCTGGCTTTTTTAGTTTGATTTTTGCAGGGATGCTCATACTTATTTTCAAATTAGATTGGCAACTTAGCTTGTTTATACTTTGTTTAGTGTTGATTGGTAGCTTTGTATTCTGGTTTAAATTCTCTCGGTCTATCTGGATTCATTTTTTTGTGGATTATAAAGGAGACCCGGAATCCAAGGACGATGAGCTTGGTTGAATTGAAAGTGGAGAATTACTTTGTTTTGAAAATCAGTTAAATTAAAAAGAGATATAACTAAATCCTAAGCTATAATTTATTACCAACTGCTGCCACCTCCTCCGCCAAATCCACCTCCTGAAAAAGAACCTCCTCCTCCTGAAGAAGATCCGCTGGATGATGGTTGACTGGACATGACTGACCGCATTTCACTTAATGACGAAGACATCGTTTCAGAAAAGTTAGACATATTCCAAACACCGGATGAATTGTAAAAAGGTACATTTGAAGAATACCAGGTAGGGGCTTGCATTTGGATTCCATTAAATTTGTCACACCATTCATCAACACAATTAAATGCAATAGCATAAGGGAGCGTTTTGTCAAAATACGATGGGTCTTCTTTTATTAAAAATTCAAGTTTGGATTTTTCAGCAAGCTTTATAAATTTTCTAAAACCTTTGATTTCTTTAAATTCTTCATCTCCTTTTTGGGATCTTTTTAACAAAATAAAGGCTATAAGTATTAATACGACAGCGAGTAAAATTGTAAATCCAAGAAAAACGAACCGTCCTGCAAAAAAACAGAATGCCGCATTCAAGATGGCAGCCAGAATAATAGACCACATGGCTGTCCAATAAATACTTACCGATTTTCGTGTAAAATAATCAGAATTTAGAACCGAATCCTTAATGGATTGAAGAGTGTTTTGAAGGGTAACGTAAAAACTATCTTTTAAACTTTCTAAGCTAACCCGGTCCTTTCCAGCAAAGAGTCCTTCAAAAAACATTCTTTGGTGTGGAGCTGCATTTGAAGGAAGCGATTTTAATTTTATAAATGTAATCTGATCCTCCTCAAAGAATCCTTTCTTTTTTATGTGTTCAATCTTTAAATAACCTATGGATCCAAAATACGGAATCAAAGACAGCGCATCCCGCTTATCAGACCGGATATCAATGGCGTACCCTGCTAATGCAGAATCCATGTCTTTTGGAGGCATATAGGCTACCATATCAGCTAATTTAGTATCTCGCCCATGTTTCCACCAGGCATAGAAAAAACTAACCAACATCATAAACGGAAGCAACAAGTATTTAAAATGGTAAAACCATAAATTGGTTTTGGAATAGGTTTGAATGATGCCTTCCGGCATACGGATTGCAACGGTCATTGCTTTTCCGTTGCCCAGCGTTTCAGTGCTATATCCTTCAAAGACTCCATTATTATAATTAATAACTCCAGCCTGTTCACTGGAACCATAAGCTCCTGTTCTGATTTCATAATCAGAAGAAGTCAAATTTATTCCTTTAGGAATTTCAATTTTAAAATCAAGCTTTCTGATTTCGGTATTCCAATGATCACCAATCAGATTCCAATACAGCTCTGTTTTTCCATTGTTATGCAATAAACCATTCCAGATTTTATATTGAATTTTATAAACTTGTGTGCCTTCAACAAATTTATCAGCATCCCCAATTTTAATCCGGATGCCGGTTCCCATGCGTTGAACTTCAAAATTGTGCTGATCAACACGGATGTCTTCAATAAACAATTCATGTGGAAAAAATTGATCCAGCCATTCACCGGAAGTCTTAGTATCAACTTTGTATTTTAAAGGTTTGTCTACTAAAAGGCCATGCCGGGGTTTAGTAAATTGGGCCTGAATGGTTTCAGTAATATCCAGGCTGCCGTCTTTTAAAACCTTTATTTCAACCCGGTAGTTTGGGATGTAATAAAATTCCTGAGCATATGAATTTACAAAAGAGAATAAAACAATTAATACATAAAAAGATATATGACGCATGAATACCAGAGCTGATTAAAATTGAACATTCACATTTTGACGACTTTGTTCATCTGATTCAAAGAAGTCAAATGTATGAAAGCCAAAACTACTCGCGAACAATACACCTGGAAAACCCTCCACTTTATTATTGTTTTCACGTACCGTTGCATTGTAATAGCGACGTGCATTTTCAAGATTTGATTCAATTTCATTCAATTTATCCTGTAACTGTAAAAAGTTGGTGTTGGCCTTTAAATCAGGGTAATTTTCTGCTAATGCAAAAACCTGGCGTAAGCTTGCAGTTAATGTATGATCCGCTGCAATTTGACCATTGATATCCCCTTTAGGTACATTCATTGCTGCATTCCGGGCTGCAATCACTTTTTCAAGCGTCCCGGATTCATGGGCTGCGTATCCTTTTACGGTATTTACCAAATTTGGAATTAAGTCAAAACGTCTTTTTAATGCAACATCAATATTGCTCCAGGAGTCCATGACTGCATTTTTTGAGCTTACCAATCCGTTATAAATAAATACGGTAAGAAGTGCTATGACAATTACGATAATTAAATAAATCATTGATTAGTTTTTTTGATTGTAAATATAAATGGAATTAGCTCTCTAAAAGTTCCGGATATCAACTAAATCTGAAATTAAAAATTCATTTTAAGGTTGAAATTTAAGCTAATACCCTCTTCATCAGCAAAATAACGAAGGCGATTGAGGTAGTCCCGGTATGAAGTGTTCAGCATGTTTTCTACCAAAAACTGCAATTTGAAATTCTTTGTAAATACTTTGAACTCAGTTTCAATTCCAGGATTCAAAAGGAAGTAAGCATTTGGAGGTGCTAAAAGTTCTTGATTATTTTCGGAGGAATTTGGTTTAAATACTTGCTTAGCCTTTAAGGAGATTTTGACATTCTTGCATTTCCACAAGGAATTCATTTGGTAACTCAATGAAGCACTCAAACTATTGGAAGGCATAGAAACTAAGTTAATATTTTGATTTAAATCACGGCCTTTCAAAATGGCAGCCTGAACTACCAATTGCCAGTTTGTTGCAAATTCGTATCGTGTTAAAAAATCCATTCCGGAAATTAGTGCATCAGTTTGTTTATAAATAAATAATGGGAATGCTCCCCGAATGGTCAATCGAAGTTCCTTTTGAGGTTCCAGAAATATAAAGTCATTTATATATTGAAAATAACTACTCCATTCTAAATTGAAGTGCTCTGTAATATTTATGGATTGGGTTAAGATTCCTTTGAACGCGTTTTCAGGTCTTAAATTCCTGTTGCCTTCTTCAATGCCAGCGACGGCCTGGTGCAAACCAAAGCTATACCGCTCATTGATTTCTGGGGAACGTTTTGTATAGCCGGCATTTAAACGGATTTCCCAGGCGTCAATAATATTCCGTCGAATTCCAAAAGCAGATGAAATATTGTGAAAGGTAGCAGATTCATTTAAGATGATCCTTGGTAAACTCAATGAATAAGGATGGGCTAGCTGATGAATTAGATCATATCGTACACCTAGTTCAACAATGTTATTTGCCCATGGATGTTTCCAATTTAAAAAAACCGCGCCATTGTATAGCTGATAATTTGGGATTAATGGCAAAATTCCAGTTCCTGCTTGGTTTTGGTTTGTGTTGAGTTTCGCTTGCAAACCATAATAAAGTACATCATGAGCTAATTGTAATCGTTGTTTAATATCCAAAGTATAGGATTGCAATAGCAGATCCAATGCAGGGATATCGGATCTTGATCCACGCCTAACATCATATTCTCTTCTATGATTGATTTGGCTTGCAGCTTGAATTTCAAGAAGTTTATTTGAATTATTGTGCTGATAATTCCATTTTAATAAATGATGTTCAATTTTTTGTCTTGGAGATTCAATTGAATAACTGAAATGGTCTTTGGTAAAAAAGGGGGTCTCAGCATGAATAGCAGATTCAAGATCGGTTAAATTTCCGATATGAGATCCTCTTAAAATTCCAGGTGCAGAATAAAAAAAACTGTAGTAAAGTTTGTGCTGCTTATACGTGTGTATTTTTCTGATCCACTCCAGCGAACTGCCTGCTTCCCGATTTCCTGTGTTGCTTAAGAAGTAATTCGGGCTTGAATGATCCCCATTAATTTTTAATGACCCGGTGAATCTCCAGTCAAAATGCTTGCGGGCTTGCTCAATTCGAATCCCACTATACATTCCTTGTCCGTTGGATTGGTAATGCACCAATGCAGTTCCATGAACATGTGGATCTTGATCCACCGGGCCACTTTCAGTCAATATAATTCCTCCTAAACCATTCCCTCCATAAGGAATGGCATCTACACCCTTTATTACGGTGATTTGCTTCGCACTCAGTGGATCAATTTCGGGAGCATGATCGGCACCCCATTGTTGTCCAGCCTGTAAAACTCCATTATTTAATATGCTTACGCGATTGCCGGTTAAACCATGAATAACCGGCTTTGCAATTCCAGAGCCATTTTTAATTGAATAGACTCCTGAAATATTTTCAAGCATGCTTGATAAGGGCTTGCCACTGTCTTTTAATAATTCATTTGTTTTTAAAGTATTCTGGGTAGTCGACTCATTTCTGTTTCTGTGGTCTTGAATGGTGATGCTTTGTAAATAATAGGCATGATGTTCCATTTCAATGTTTAAAACTTTTGATTCATTCAGTTCGATAAACATGGATTTTGTTTCACATCCTATATGTCGAATGGTCAGATGGTATTCACCTGGACAAAGTTTCAGGATTTCATATGCTCCTGCTGAATCGGTTTCACCATATTGTCCCGTTTCTTCTATATAAACGGAAGCAAATTCCAAACTTGAATTATGATGAGGGTCAATAATTTTTCCCGAAAGACGAAGCGTACATTCCTGTGAATAAACGAAATCAGAAAAGATCCAACTAAATAATAGCCCTAGAATAAGTCTCATTCTATTCTACAACGATATCAAATGTCAATTCAATATCCGTTTCTCCACCAGAGTTTGTGACGTCTCCATTTTGAACTCCGCTTGCTTTCTTATCTGGCATGTGTTTCAAAGTAATTTTCAAACTTCCAGTACCTGGGTTTCCAGTGACCATGTTTGTTTTTGTACCGACGGGATAAGCGTTACCATCAAAATCAAGATATGTAAATTGTAAATTTGCCTGACCACTAGGTGTGTAAAAAAACTGATGATCAGTGGCTTCTGAAATAATTTCGTCTGTAATGTTTATAACGGGGGAGCTAGATTCGTTCGATAATTTCAAGCTTGTCAGATAAGTAGTATTTGATTTTAATTTAGGCGCAATAATGACAGGTGGATTTCCGCCATCGCCATCTAAATCTCTAAAACTAAATACTAATGAATCAGAACCATTTTGGGTTTTTAAAACGAATTCCACTGTTGTAATGAGCTCCGATTCATTTACCGGGGTATCATCATCTGAACAAGAAACAATGCAAAAGCTTAAAGTAAAAAGACAAATACCTATTAGATAGTTTAATTGATTTTTCATAATAATAAATTTAAAATTTTAATTCCAGTTAAACCGGAATTGAATTAATTAATAAAGGAATAAAGAAATAATAAAATAATGAGCTTAGCTGATGAGCACAGGAGGCGCTTTGTTCTTTAATCCAATTAATTTGATTACCGGGACGTAATCTAATTCATATGTTTTAACTTCAAAGGACGTGTCAATGAAAAGACAAAGCGCTTTAGAAACAATTGAAACATCAAAATGAAGTAGCAAGTCACATAATAAACAATGTGGTTTGGTTTTTGAAATGTGTTCTGAATGTTTGCAGCCATTCAACAAATCGTGATGATCAAGACGCAGATGACAAGGATCCACACTTGTAGCATGATGATCTGCATTGCATTTCGTTGTATTGGACTCATGGCTGTGGCTAGATTCAATAAGCAGACCTAAAATACTAAGTAGGTAAGCGAAAAGTATACTTTTTGCCAGTATGGGTCGAAACGTTCCTTTTATGTGGATAAAGCTTTGCATAAGATGCTACCAACAAAATTACTACTTTTTCTTAATACAGTGTATTCCTTATTCAAATATAAGGGCAATTTAACATGACCAACACACATAGGATTCAAAATTGTAATTAAAAAAAATCAAAAAAAAAAGATTACATATTACGAATATTTATATATTTGTGTTCGATTCTACACACCGCACTTCCCAATTCAGTCTAGATTAGAATTTAAATAATTCAAAATATGAAAGCTACCTATTTGTGGCTAAGTGCTTGCATTTGGCTGATTGGAAATGGCGTATTGTACGCTAACACCCCTTTAAGTTTTTACCTGGAATGTCCACCATCTGTGACCGTATATTGTTATGACGACGTCAGTAATTTGGATAAGTGGGGAATTGCTTATGTCTGGGAGAATTACAAGAAAAAACCAGCACCTCCACCTGTTAAAGTCGTTTACAATACCAATGCTTGTGGAATTGGAACCATCATTCGTTATTGGGAAGTAGAAGATCCGCATTGGGTCATTCAGAAATGTTCTCAAACAATCACGGTTATTGGGGGTACAAATTTTACTTCCGCAGATATTACCTGGCCACCGGCTTACACAATTGATGGTTGTAATCCGAGTACCGATCCCCGTGTATTACCGTACCCTTACAATTATCCTACTTTTAACAAATTGAAATGTGCGCAACCCATGTATTCATATAAGGATACTAAATATACTGTATCTGATGGTTGTATGAAAATACTCAGAGATTGGAAAGTTATAGACTGGTGCCAATATAAACCGAATACCTATCCACCAGTTGGTCAATGGACTTATACACAAGTTATCAAATTAATTGTGAGTGATTCAACAGCAAAACTAATTTGTCCATTAGACACTATCATTCAATCTACAATGGATTGCAAAGGTGCTTATGTTAAATTGGATTCTGCTAAAGCAATATCAAAATGTGGATTTTTACTTAGTATAAAAAACAATTCACCGTATTCAAAGAGTAAAGGCCCTGATGCCAGTGGAGATTATCCATTGGGAACCACTGAATTTTATTATACTGCTGAATATGGTTGCGGTAAAGAGATTAAATGTAAAGTAAAGGTTACTGTTAAAAATAAAATCGGACCTGTCCCATATTGTTTAAATGGATTAATTGTTGCCTTAATGCCAGTTGATACCAACAAAGACGGTACGCCGGATGATGGTATGATTGCAGTTTGGGCTAAAGATTTTAATTTAGGGTCGTATCATCCGTGCGGATACAAAAAACTCACATATTCTTTTTCATCAGATACTACCATTAAATCCAGAATATTTACCTGTGCAGATTTAGGAAAGAATGAAGTTCAGATGTGGGTTACAGATTCATTGGGAAACCAATCCTTTTGTAAAACCTATTTGGAAGTTCAAAACAACAGTGCACAAATACCTGACTGCAAGCGAAAAGACAGTATCACAACAACGATCACCGTTTCTGGTTTGGTGACTGATGATCAAAATCAGAATCTGAGTGATGTAAAAACCGTTCTAAAAATGAAGTCAGCTTATAAAATCATTCCAAGCTTGATTCCTGTGATTAAAACCTGGTATGATACTATTGTTCGTCCCAGCGGATTGAAATTATACATCCGACATACAGATACAACTTATGTTACGGAGTATGATACGATAAGTAGTCAATGGTCTAAAGAATTATTTTCTGCTTCAAATGGAAGCTATAAATTTGGAGATTTAATAAAGGGCCAGGATTATTATTTAAGCCTTAACAAAAGGGAGTTAGCGTATAAAGGCATTGACATCAATGACCTGATTGTTTTATTAAAGCATATTTCTGGTACACAGCCTATAACGAATACATACAAATTAATAGCTGCGGATATCAATAGCGATGGTGCAATCAATCAAATGGATTTCGACCTTTTGTATGATGTGGTATCAGGAGCAGTTCCGTATGAAAGTTTGCCATTTCATTGGCGTTTTGTGAGAAAGGCATTTGTATTTACAAATCCATTAAATCCATTTTTAAATAATTTTGATCAGGCTTTTGAAATTCCGGCAATTTCTAAATCACTGCTTAATGTGGATTATATGGCGATCCGGGTAGGGGAGTTGGATGGTATTACAAAAGGAGTTATTAATATTCAATTACAAGATAGAAATGCTAAACCAGAAAACCATTTAGTCGATTTTCAAGTGGTAAATTTATTTCCGAATCCTTTCCGGGATCAACCGGTTAATTTTCAATTAGAATTGATGCGACCTGCAACATTAACTGTAAGTTGGTATAATGTGGCAGGAAAATTGATAGTACAAAATGTCCGCTCTTTCGACAAAGGCCTCCAGTTTTGGGAGCAAGATTTACAATTTGCCAAGGCATCAGGAATTTTATTTTATAAAATAACTGATGGCCAACATGTAAAATATGGAAAGCTAAGTCATTCAGAATAAGAAGACAAAGTATTTAAACTACGTTCACATGGTCGGATCTTACAAGGCAGGATCCGACCTTTTTTTTTACATTTGGATGAAAAGCTAATAATAAAGTATGTTGAATGTAGCTTATATCTGAATGGTATAAGCGTTTCGTCGTTAAATCAAATTATTAACCTAAATTAGAAATAAGTTATTCATTACTTGAAAAAATTAAAGAGAATGAATAAGGTGCTTGGCATTATAGAGTCTATTATGTGATAGCTCGCATGCTTTAATTTAAATCAGAGTTTAAGCATTCTAGCCGAGTGATGGATAGTCAAAATATCAATTTCAATAGTTGAAAATATCTTATAGATGATCCTATAGTTTCCCATAATTAATTCTCTTATTGAAGGGTCATTATATTCGGGAACAAGCCTCCCAATGTAAATGTGGTCTTTAATAATTCTTGCTTTGTTGCGAATTCGTTTTACTTGAATTTTAGCATATTTAACTGAGTCTTCTGAAATGAATTCTGCGATGGAGTCTAAATCGTTAAGGGACCTGGGAGTCCAATTTAAACGAACCATTTTGGAAGGTGTTTTTCCAATTCTTCATCTGGGACTACATTTCTTGATTCAGACTGTCTTAAGCCTTCTTCAATTTTATCCATTAGCATTATGTGGTCTAATATTTCATCTAAAGAAATATCATCAGGAAGGGCTTCAAAGGTTTCAATCAGTTTTTGTCTTTTTATTGTCATCCCATTCTTTTTTGCTAAGGTAATAATAACAGCATGAATTTACAAATGTTTTGAATGTGAGCTATCAAGTCGATTGTCGGATCATTTTAAGATTTAAGTAGTAGCCTTGTTATCAGCAATTAATCTATTTCATAGAGATTATTTTCAATTCAACGCGTTGATTTTTAAGACGGCCTGCAGCTGTTTCATTGCTTGCGATTGGTACCCTTTTTCCATATCCTTTAAATTGAACTTGTTCAGCAAGTATCCCTTTTTCTCGTAAGTATTCAGCAACATTTTTTGCCCGTGCAGTACTGAGGCGATCACAATATTCATGCGGAGGAATGCCGTTGGTATGCCCACCAATTTCTACCACCACATCATTGTTTTTGGATAAGAATTCATAAATCTCATCCAATACCGCATAAGATTCCGGATTGATTACCGAAGAGTCAGCGGTGAAGAATAATTGATTGATTTGTAATGTTTGGCCTATTGATAATTTTTTACGATCTAAATCTGCGATCACTTTAGGTTGGTCTATCACAATGCTTCCAGTGACAACACAATTGTTTTGGTCAATAACTTTTATGGTGTTCTTTCCAGCTGGTAAATTTGAATTGCTTAGGCTCGTCCTTCCATTAGACCAAAGTACTTTATAAGGTGCTGTTCCTCCGGTAATTTCAATACTTGCTTTTCCATCCTTTCGATTTAATTCACTAACTCCAGATTTACTCAGCGTAGAAATTTGAATGGCATCCGGTTCTTTAATTTGGATGTTAGCAACATATTCTTCTCCTTCAGCATCATTGACAGTGATTTGATAATTTCCAGCACCCAGGCTATCGTTTTTAGAACCTTTAAGTCCTGGTATATTCCAATTATATGAATAAGGAGTTTTGCCCCCTTTGGCTATCACAATGATCTCAGCAGTTTTTGCTCCCTGACATTTAATTTCACCTTTACTATAGGCAATGACATTAAATTTTTGCTCTTCGCCATCCAGCATATCGATTCGAAACAATCCGCGATCTGCCGTTCCAACCCATAAATCATCGTTTTTATCACATGCCAATGAAAGCGTTTGTGAAGAGACAAAACCATAATCTTCATCAATTTGCAATGCGATTTCTTTATAGGGATCAAACTGGACCAATATTTCAGAAGCCACATAAATTCTCCCTTTGCTATCAGATACCAATGCACGTACCGGTCCTTTACTTAATCCTCTTTTTACAGCTCCATCTTGCCAGCGCTCTCTTCCATCTTCAGAATAGACCAACCACATTTTATCTTCTGAGAGTAACCAAACTCCTTCTGTGGTTGAAATGGCGCCCGTAAAGTGGTGTTGCTTTTCATAGACATCCCAATCTTTATTTTCAATCTTTGCAATTCCTGCATCTGTACCGATCCATAATCGATTGTATGGATCAGCGTACATACTATTTATTGTATTGTTTGGAAGCTTGGAATTTTTAATTGTGTAATGATTTAAAACTTTGTCTTGATCGTCTGATATTTTGAAGACCCCTTGTTCGGTACCTACCCAAAGATCGCCTTTATAATAAGCCATACACCGAATTTCAGCTTTGCTTTGTTCTAAAATGATATTTTGAAGATGATCGGTAGTTTGTACTTGTTGAGAGCGATTCCCAAACCATATTTTAGCCCTTTTGTCTTCAGCCAATCCTGTTATAGAATCTTTTTCAATTAGTTCAGGATCTAAATCCATGGAAATCATTTTATAAAGTCCTTTATCGGTCCCCAGCCATTTATAATTTTGCTTATCAATAAGAATGCATCGTACGGCCTCATCATGATCCAATTTTTGGTAATTTTCTACCAATGCTTTTGGATCTGATTGAGCCAATAACCTGGTTCCTAGGAAGAGAAATAGAAATAAATGAATGATTTGTTTCATTGGTGCAAGATATTGAAATTAGGCCGATTGGTTTCTAAACGAACTGCTTGTACTTTTTAGTTTAATCGAATCGTTCGACTTGTTTGTTTTTAATCCGACAAAAAAACGATCGAATCCTGGTTTTGATAGCGGTTTTGATTTTTTAATCAATGCATACAAATTTATTAATCACTTGTAAACCAGCACTTTTGAACAATTTGATTTTGAAAAATGGTCAAATTCCCCGCAAAGTATAAATATGTGTTATTTTTAGCCAAAATATTCAACAAAATGAACAATCTCTTTAAGCTAAAACCAATTAATGATTTAATCAAGGAGGCTGAGGATCCATCAAAAGGTCTCAAGCGAACCCTTACTTCAACCAATTTGATCAGTCTGGGTATTGGGGCGATCATAGGTACTGGTATATTTGTTCTTACAGGCACTGCAGCTGCAACCCATGCTGGACCTGCATTGGTTTTGGCTTTTATTTTATCAGGAGTTGGTTGTGCGTTTGCCGGACTCTGTTATGCTGAATACGCTGCAATGATTCCAATTTCCGGAAGTGCTTATACTTATTCGTATGCCACCTTAGGTGAATTCATAGCCTGGATTATTGGTTGGGATTTGATATTAGAATACTTGTTTGGCGCTTCAACAGTTGCTGTTGGTTGGTCGGGATATTTTCAAAGTATTTTGAAGGATTTTGGAATATATCTTCCTCCGGAATTAACGGCCTCCACAGGTACTAAATTAATCAATGTACCGAATGAAGGTTGGCAAAACTGGACTACTCCTTTGACCGAACGCATGGCAGCGGCAAATATAGATATCAATACCTTACAATCGACAACGGCTCTTTTTAATTTTCCAGCAGTGTTGATTATTGGAATTTTAACTACTTTATTGGTAATAGGTATTCGTGAATCAGCCAATTTTAATAACATCATTGTATTGGTAAAGCTTGTTGTCATTGTATTGTTTATAGTTTTCGGATTTCAATACATATCAACAGATAATTGGGTACCATTTATTCCAGAACGAGTTATAGACGCAAGTGGACATGGACATTTTGGATGGTTTGGTATTGTGAGTGCTGCAGGTGTAATCTTCTTTGCTTACATTGGTTTTGATGCTGTTTCTACCTTGGCTCAAGAAGCAAAAAATCCGCAAAAAGATATGCCTAAAGGAATTCTTGGCTCTTTGATAGTTTGTACAATTTTATACATTCTGGTTGCGCTGGTCATGACAGGCATTGTAAATTATAAAGAATTAAATGTTCCTGCTCCAATCGCATTAGCTATTGATAAGACAGGGGACGCACTCAGTTGGTTGAGATTTCCAGTTAAGTTAGGAGCAATTGCAGGATTGAGTTCAGTAATACTCGTCATGTTAATGGGTCAACCCAGAGTATTTTTTAGTATGGCGAAAGACGGTTTGCTCCCAGCAAGTTTTGCAAAGGTGCATCCAAAATTTAAAACACCTTATATTACAACGATCCTTACCGGAGTGGTTGCAGCTTTTTTTGCAGGAATATTACCTATAAATATTTTGGGTGAGTTGGTATCAATTGGGACCTTATTTGCATTTGTAATTGTTTGCATTGGAATTATAGTTTTGCGCAAATCAAGACCAGATATTCCAAGGCCTTTCAAAACACCCTGGGTTCCTCTTGTTCCCATATTAGGTGCAGCCATCTGTTTTTTACAAATGCTTGGACTCCCTATGGATACCTGGTTACGACTCATCGTATGGATGGCAATCGGATTTGCTATTTATTTCTTGTACGGAATAAAACATAGTAAAATTCAAAATCCTAAATAAAAATTTAATAGAACAATTCGCATCATGCGAATTGTTCTACATTTTTTGAACACGAAATTTTTAACCATTTGATTTTCCTCTTTGGAAATTTTTATAGTTCGATTCAGTAAATTGAACTATAAATTGTAACGCATTAATAAATCAGTTTGAGGATCTGTTCCCATTAGAAATGGATGGGAGCTAAATAGTTTAAATCCAAACCGTTCATAAAAACGGATGGCAGATTTGTTTTGATCCCAAACACCTAACCATATATATCGAATGTTTGGATTTTGAATAGCTTGATTGCAAATGTGGTTTAACATCAGGAGGCCATATTGCTTATTTTGATGTTCTTTACATACGTAAATGCGTTCAATTTCGAGTGATTCCGGATCGTTGATATCCGTTTGCTTTGGACTTAAATTAGTTTTATAATAGGCGATTGGTTGGTTGTTATTTAGCAAGAACACAAATTCGGATTGCGGGAGCTCTAATTCATATTTTAGTTGTAATGGCGAAAAAGCCCGTTCCATATACTGCCTGATATCTTCAGGTTTATTTAAATGATAAAACGCATCTCGAAAAGTTTGTACCGAAATCCTGCAAAGCATTTCAAGGTCATCGGTTTGAACTTTTCTAAATTCCAAGTCAGTTGAAATTGACAAAACAAGGATGTTTATACTTATTAATTTGTTTTAGCAGTTTTACTCCAATAAAAATAAACGGGGATTCCTAAGGCAACAATGATTAATCCAGGAAATGAATACATGGGTTTTTCAATCAATAAATTTATACAAAACAAACCAGCCAGAATAATGTACAAAGCAGGGACAAAGGGATATCCCCATGCCTTATAAGGACGATTCAATTCTGGACGTTCCTTTCGAAGTTTAAATAATCCCACGATCGCAATAATGGCAAAAAACATTACGGCAAACATTACATAATCTAACAGATTTCCATATTTTCCTGAAAGGCATAATACAGATGCCCATGCAAATTGAATCCACAATGCATTGCCTGGGACACCATATTTATTATTGTCTCTCATTTTCTTAAAAAACAGTCCATCAAGAGCCATCGCTTGGTATACACGGGCACTGGAAAAAATGATGCTGTTGTTGCAACCAAAGGTTGAGACCATAATTAAAATTGCCATAATAATGGTAGCAGTTTGGCCAAACATAAGGGAAGCTGCTGCAGTGCCAACGCGGTTATCGGCAGCAAATTGGATGCCTCTGGAAAACGCATCTGTTCCATCTGGACTCCCATAAAATGGCAATAAAAACAGATAAGCTACATTTGCAAATACATAAAGCGTGACCACAATCAATACCCCCCAAAACAAACTTTTTGGTAGATTTTTTTCTGGAGATTCCATTTCTCCTGCAATAAATGTCACATTATTCCATGCATCGCAAGAAAACAAAGATCCAACCAAAGCAACACCAATAGCAGAAACCAAAGTCATGCCTCCTAAACTGGTGAGGGTATATTTGCCGTCTGTCATCACATAAGATGGATTTAATGACCAAAATTGATCCCAATTGGATTGCCAGACTTCCCAATTTCCAAAAACAAAAATTCCAAGCATTATTAATCCAAACAATGCAAGAAGTTTAGCGAATGTAAACAAGCGCAAAATAAATTTTCCGTATTCAAGTCCACGGCTATTTAGAAAGGTAAGTAAGCCAATGACAGCTATTCCCAGGACTTGGGTAGACTTAATGCTGAAGAAATTTAAATCAAGTATGACATGATCTTCATTAAAAATGGGGACTAATTCACCAAAATAAGATGCAAATGCGACAGCAACTGCAGCAATGGTACCGCATTGTACAACAAGAAAAACAGTCCAACCATATAAAAAACCGGTTAAAGGATTAAAGGCTTCTTTTAAAAATACATAAGGTCCGCCAGCTTTTGGAAACATAGAGGCCAATTCACCCAAGCTCAAGGCACCAAGAATCGTGATGATTCCAGCCAGGATCCAAATCATAAGCAACCAACCCGGTCCGCCAACGGTACGTGCCATGTCTGCACTCACCCTAAATATCCCGGACCCTATCATTGATCCACTCACGATTAGGATGGCATCCAATAAGCTCAGCTTATATTTCATTGCTTTTAATTTGGCTTAAATATAAATGATTCTTTGATCTCATACACGTATCTAAAAAAGGACTGGTTGCGAATCTTGTTAATCCGATAAAACAGTATTTGTAAAAAGGTCCTTCGTTTAGGAGGAATCGACTCTGGCCTTTTCAGAAATAATTTGGATGTCAATCTTCTGGAACACATTATTTCAAAATTATATATAAAAAACGTACATTTGTGCCCGAACTTGAAGAAAAT
The DNA here is from genome assembly GCA_016714025.1 of Saprospiraceae bacterium. Lineage (NCBI taxonomy): Bacteria > Pseudomonadati > Bacteroidota > Saprospiria > Saprospirales > Saprospiraceae > Saprospiraceae bacterium. The sequence goes on from JADJOB010000002.1 coordinate 2,177,840, forward strand.
CGATAATAAATTCAATTTTTATACGATTCTTAAGAGTTTTTACGATTAATAAGATAAGACAGTAAGTTATGTTTCTAACAAGTATTATGATGGTGGCAAAAGCCACTGAAACCGGCGCTGAAACCATTGCCAAACAGAGTATAATTGACATTATTTTATCAAGTGGTCCGTTGGGGGTTGGAATTATTTCAATCCAGGTCTTGCTTTCTTTTATTGCTATGTATGTATTTGTAGAGCGATACCTCACCTTTAAATCACTGGCACGTGAAGATGAACGTGTGATGCAAAACCTAAGAGGAAACATTGGTAGTGGTAATATTCAAACAATACAAACAATTTGTGCTAATAGCGAGACTCCTTTAGCCAGGATGGTTGAAAAAGGACTTTCCCGGTTAGGCCGTCCCATGCCAGAAATTGAATCGGCTATTGAAAATGTGGGTCGTGTTGAAACATTCAGACTTGAGAAAAAAGTTACTTACCTTTCATTAATAGCTCGAATTGCCCCAATGTTTGGGTTTCTAGGTACCATCATGGGGGTAATAAAAATATTTTATGATATTTCACTCACAGACAATCTTTCCATAGGAGTTATTTCAGGTGGTTTATATCAAAAGATGTTGACCTCAGCAGGGGGATTGTTGGTAGGTATTATTGCTTTTCTAGGATATTATTTTTTGACCATGATGTTGGACGAGTTGGTTAACAAACTTGAAAAACGGTCCATTGAATTTATGGATATTCTACATGCTCCAGTTAAATAATATAAATCCCAATAAGGTATGAATATTCGCGGAAGAAGGAGGGAAACAGCAGAGTTGAGTGTGGAATCTTTGAATGACATCATGTTTTTCTTGTTGTTGTTTTTCTTGATTGTCTCAACACTGGCGAATCCAAACGTTATAAAATTGATGCTGCCTTCTTCAAAGGCTACAGAGCAAACAACCACTAAACCCGTTTCCATTTCTGTTACGCCGGATAAACGATATTATATTGAGAACAAGGAGATTGCATACAATCAAATTCAATCAACCCTTAAAACTTACATGGCCAAGGCCCCGGATCTTACCTGTGTAATCAGAATAGATCAGGGCATGCCTGTTCAAGATCTGGTCGATGTTTTGCAAATAGGAGTTAACCTAAAATTGAAAATGGTACTGGCTTTAAATAAGACTGAAAATTAAAGCACATTCCAAATTATAAGTCTTTGTCTTCGGACTTTTCTGCAATATATCAACTTGCAAGCCTCACATAGACTATTTTTTAATAGTAACCAGTTTTAAGCTTTATTTTGTTGAAAGAATTATCAAGAACACCAATCATTCTGGGTTTCTAACGGACAATTCCTTGTAAAAGATATAAAACCTGATTTTACTGGTGTAAATGAAGTTTTAAAAAATTTGTATAACGAAGTATAAGGGGTTTTTAGGACTTCCTTTAGTCACGATGAAAGTGGGAGAACCCCTGACCCTGGCGCTTGAAGCGCCATGCACTAACCAAAGGGATTGCAAAATTGAAAGTCAGTAAGCCAAGAGGTTTAATCATATAAAGGAAGTTCTAAAAATCACTTAGACGAGGCTTGCAAATTTTTTAAAATCTGATTTTACTGGTGTAAATGAAGTTTTAAAAAATTTGTATAACGAAGTATAAGGGGTTTTTAGGACTTCCTTTAGTCACGATGAATGTGGGAGAACCCCTGACACTGGCGCTTCAAGCGCCATGCCTAGCCAACTATCAAATAAAATAAATAATAAAATTTTTAAAATGGAGGGTGGAGATAAGGGGACTCGAACCCCTGACCCCTTGCATGCCATGCAAGTGCTCTAGCCAACTGAGCTACATCCCCAATTCGTTTGCAAATATAACTTTCCTGCAATTTATTCGTTGTATTGGGAACCATATGGCGCTTATTTTTATTATATTTATTGATCATCTTTAATTTTTTTAACCATAAATCAATTTTAATATGAGTTTACAAGACAAATACCGTGAAGTTTTAAACCTCGGTGAGGAATTAGGAATCCAAAATGGTAATGTAGTAGAAGAAGCAGGTGTGCTTAAAGTATGGGGTACTGCCCAAACTCAGTATGAAAAAGACCAACTTTGGGACAAAATAAAGGAAATTGGTGGTACCAATCCAAGTGATATCGTTGCGGATGTCAGCGTAGCCAATACCGAATATTACACCAAGCATACCGTTAAATCCGGAGAATCACTGAGTAAAATAGCTAAACATTATTATAAAGATGCCAATGCTTATAATAAGATCTTCAAAGCCAATACAGATCAATTAAAAAATCCGGACTTAATTCATCCGGGACAGGTGCTTGTTATTCCAAATCCATAGTAAATTAATACAACTAAATTATAAAGGCTGCCCATAAGGCGGCCTTTTTTATGACTTAAATCGTAATTGCAGAATTTAAGAAGCTTCGTATTATTTAACGATGGGTTTCATTTGCGGAAATAATAAAACTTCCTGGATGGCTTCTTGTCCTGTTAAAAGCATGGTCAATCGGTCAATGCCAATTCCTAAGCCAGATGTTGGAGGCATTCCATATTCAAGTGACAAAAGAAAATCTTCATCCATTAACATAGCTTCATCATCACCCCGAGCAGCTAATTTTAGTTGATCTTCAAACCGCTGGCGTTGATCAATAGGATCATTTAATTCGGTATACGCATTGGCGATTTCTTTAGAATTGACATAGAGTTCGAATCGTTCTACCAATCCAGCTTTGCTGCGGTGCTTCTTTGCCAATGGAGTCATTTCAATTGGGTAATCTGTTATATAAGTTGGTTGGATCAAATGCTTTTCGACTAAACCACCGAAAATTTCATCGATTAATTTGCCAACTCCCATACTGGCATCAATTTCAATGTTTTTAGATCTGCAAAATGCCTTTAATTCTTCTTCTGATTTACCTTCAACATCATAACTTGTATATTCTTTGATCGCATCATACATGCTTAATCTCCGAAATGGTTTAGTGAAATTAATTTCATTTAGACCAACCTGAACTTTTGGTCCTCCGTTTATTTTAGTGATAACACGTTCCAGCATAGTTTCAACCATTTCCATCATCCAGATGTAGTCTTTATAAGCTACATAAATTTCCATGGAAGTAAACTCAGGATTGTGGGTGCGATCCATTCCTTCGTTGCGAAACATTTTCCCAAATTCATAAACCCCATCAAATCCACCAACAATCAGTCTTTTTAAATACAATTCATTGGCAATTCTTAAAAACAAAGGGATATCCAAGGCATTGTGATGTGTTTTGAAGGGTCTTGCGGCTGCCCCGCCATGCATACCTTGTAAAACAGGTGTTTCAACTTCAAGCCAATTTTGTTCGTTGAAATACATTCGCATTTCATGAATTAACTGACTTCGTTTAACAAAAATTTCCCGGTGTTGTGGATTGACAATTAAATCAACATAACGATGTCTGTAGCGTTGTTCTGGATCTGTAAATGCATCATGTGTTTGACCATCTGCATCCGTTTTTACGATTGGCAGGGGATGCAAGGATTTACTAAGCATTTGTAAATGAGAAACATGAATACTGATTTCACCCATCTTGGTTTTAAAGACATAGCCTTTTAACCCAATGATGTCTCCGATATCCATATATTTTTTAAAGACCAGATCGTAAAGCGTTTTGTCTTCACCGGGACAAATCTCATCCCGCTTTACATAAATTTGAATTTTTCCTTTGCTATCCTGGATTTCGGCAAAACAAGCTTTTCCCATATCCCGAACCATCATCAAACGGCCGGCAAGGCTTACGTTTTTATAGGCTTCGGGATTGTTTTCAAAATGAGCTTTAATATCAGTAGAATAGGCATTTACTTCAAAAGCTTCTGGAGGGTATGGATTGATACCCATTTCCTCTAAGGCTGTTAATGAATTTCTGCGGATAATTTCCTGTTCGCTTAATGGCTGCATGACTTGAATTGAAAAGGTAAAGATACATTGCAATTTTAGCTAATATAAAGCTGTAGCATGGCTTTTTGAGCTCAATCCCTTCAATATCACGGAGTTTTGATAAAAATTAACAAGCAAATGATCAAATTACTGGGGTGTCGTCATTTGAAATCCTATTAATTCCTGCTGAATCCAAATTCAATATTGTCATGCAGGTTCAAATTTATTTTTCTTTGGCTATCTGCTGCTCATAAATTCTATTCTTTGAACAAGGCTTTCACTTATAAAATCTTAGTAAATAGCTGTCTCTACACCTATCTTTGTAGCCTACAACAATGAATAAAGCCAGTCTGAGATTACACGGGGTGCTGCTTGCTATGCTTTGCAGTTTAGCTGTTAATGCCCAATGTCCCGATATCACTGAAACGAAAACCTCTCCAAATTGTATTCCTTCTTGCGAATTGTGCTCCGGTGGGAAGCTCAACATAACTCTTAAGGGGAATGACCTGCCGCACAATGGTAAAATTGATTACTATGCCGATGTAAATGCTGGATTTAATCCATATGCCGGACAAGGAGTTAAAATTGGTAGTGTTAACATTACAACTTCAAATCCCAAGTGTAGGCAATGCCCGGTTTTATTGGGTTTTATGATTGATGCTTGCGGAACAGAAGCCAAGAATGAATTTTTAGTGATGTGGACTGGTAGTGGATTTAATACAGGTGATTTTAATTTTGATTTTGCTACCCAAAATAATTCGGGAGGGGCTCAAAATGCAGATATTGGTCCGGGAGGTTGTGGAATCGTCAGCGGGAATCCTTCTCTGGTAAGTGGTTGCTCAGCAACCGCAGTAGGCGGAAATTTTGATTTACCCCCAAATTCCATTTGGATTGTATTTACCAGTGCCAATGCATCTACGATCTATGATTGCACATCTGTATGCGGATTGGCTTGTAAAATATTTGTATCAGCCAGTAATTGTGACCGTACCATTGGAGCATTTTCAAATTTTGATGCTTCAGCTGGGAATCGTACCCAGGTGATGACAATTACAGGCTGTGCTTGTTCTACTACTGCAATGTATGATGTGCCTGGATCACTAACCGGAAATGGAGATTTTTGGGCTGAAGGAAGCATTTCAAATAATAACTGTGCTACACCATCCTTAAGCCAACCGAATTACATTCCTGCAGTAAGTACAGTAAGTCCCTTTGATTTTACTATTCCGGCATCCTGGTGTGATAAAGTATATGAAATAGTAGGAATATTAAATCCGAAACCGGATCCAATTTGTTGCATGGAAGAATTTACTGAGCGGATCAGTATCAATGTAAAATGTCCAAAAGCAAATCCAACAAGTCTGGAAGCATGTGAAACATCTGGTGGTCAGGCGTTATTCAACTTGGAAGATGCTGATACAGATGTTTTAGGTGGTTCAAATGGTACAGTGCAGTATTTTAAAGATATGGCTGGTACCATGCGGATCAATTCACCATTCTTATCCGGAAATGCTACAATTTATGCAAAAATAATTGATGGTAGCTGTAGCTCAAATTTAGTTTCAATCACTTTAAAAGTGATTCTTTTGCCGATTGCCAGAGCTGCATCGGATCAACAATGCGATGATGGCAGTGGTTTCGCAACCTTTGACTTGACATTGCTTGAGAAATTTATTAAAAATGGAAATGCGTCAGCCTCAGTGTCTTTTATGAAGACATTGGTTTAAACACAGCCATTTCAAGCCCTTATACTTCATCAAGTGCTGTAATTTATGCAGTGATTTCTGATGGAAAATGCATATCAAAGCCGGTTGCGATAACGCTTACGGTAGTACCTAAACCATCTGCTGATTCAAGTAATTTAAGTGCCTGCCCGGGAGCTGATGGAAAAGCAGACTTTGATTTAAACCTACTCATTACTAAAATTATCAATGGCCAAACTGGTGTATCTGTTAAATTTTACGCAGATTCAGCGCTAACCATTTTAGTTAATTCACCATTTCATTCCGGATCGGATACTTTATACGCGGTAGTTTCCAGTGCGGCCTGTTCTTCTGATCTTGCCCCTGTATTTTTAAGAATTAGTTCGTTAAATACTCAAAGCAATGTTACAGAAAAATGTGTGATGATGGAAATGGCAATGCATTATTTGATTTAATACAACTTGCTAAACTCTTAACGCTTGCTGATACCAGCATCAAAATTAAATGGTTTGAAGATAGTTTAAAACAAGTTTCTATTACACCACCTGTTTTGGTTAAAGGCAACGATACAATTTTTGCTTTTTTGTATAAAGATTCATGTAGTTCATTGCCAATAAGTGTATATCTTAATACGGTAAAGAGACCGGTTTCATCTACAGTAAAAATTGAGCTGTGCGCTGATCAAAGCAATCGGGCTTTATTTGATCTGAATGCGTTAATAGATTTAATCAATGGTGCTGGTAATTTGCCGGTTAATTTTGCAGAGGACAGTTTGTTTACCAAGCCTATCGCATCGCCTTATTATAGTTTGAGCGACACCATTTATGCGCAAAGCTTTGACGGAAATTGTTCCAGCTTTCCAGTTCCTGTTTTTCTAATTGCAAATCCTTCGCCTTTTTTTAAACCTATCAACGATACCATAGTTTGCAATCAATTTGTTTTACAAAACTTTACAGGCATTAATTTATCTGCTAATGCATCATATTATTCAAATGCAAATAAACAAGGGATAAAACTGAATCCAGGAGATACCATTTACAATACAAGCTGGATCTATCTGTATGATGAACTGAACGTATGTTCAGCTCAAGATAGTTTTCGCATCGATGTGATCAAAGGATTGACTGCCGGAAACCCTAATGATATTTCAATTTGCGAGGGGAGTACTGTTGATTTAAAACAATATTTAGTCCAGGCTGACCCAGGTGGAACCTTTGCTGATATTGACAATTCAGGTAAGTTGAATCTATCATTATTTAACTCATCAGGGTTAAATGGTCAATCATTTCGATTCAAATATTTAGTATCTGGTAATGCATTTTGTCCTGCGGATTCATCCATAATTACAGTCCATGTAGTTCAAAAAGTGAATGCCGGATTGGATACTACCATCCAGATATGTGAAAGTGAGTTATATGATTTAAATGCAGCGTTGAGAAATGCAGATGCTGGCGGTTTATTTAAAGACGTTAATGTCACGGGTGCTTTGCAAAACACTGTTTGGGATGCAAGCAAATCGGGTCCTGGTAATTTTCGCATAGAATATGAAATAGGTGACGGTATCAGTTGTCCAAAAGATATTAGCCAAATCAATCTGCAAGTGCTGAAAGGAATTTCAATTTCCAAGCCGTCAGACATTACAGTGTGTGACCTCTTTGTTTTACCAATTATTTCTGGAAAAAATATTACGGGCAATGCAGCCTATTTTACAAATTCACATGGAGCGGGAATTAAATACAATCCAGGCGATACCATTTACCGGAGTACTAGCTTATTTGTTTTTGATTCCATGACTTCTTATTGCCCGGATGAGACCAGCTTTACGATTACTGTAAAATATTCATCCTACAATCCATTTGGTGACATAACAATTTGCAGGGGTGATAGCATTAAAATTAACAATACATTCTATGGCAGTACTAAATTATCTGGAACAGAATATTTTCCGGGAGCTGCTGCAAATGGTTGTGATAGTACCGTTAAAGTGGTTGTACTATTTTATCCCAAAACGGATACCATCCTAAAACCTTTGATGTGTGCAAATGATTTTTTAACTGTTAATGGGAATCGATATGATATCAATCGACCGACAGGAACCGAAGTTTTAAATGGTGCAAGTAAAATAAGTGGTTGCGACAGTACCATAACCGTAGCTTTGCAATTCCATCAATTAGCTCAATCCAATTATTCAACTAATTTATGTGCAGGGGAGTCAATCTTCCTTCATGGAAAATTATATACAGAATCAAATCCAAATGGCGTCGATACCTTAAAGGGAGCTTCATCTAGTGGTTGTGACAGTCTGGTTAGGATTCAGTTAAATTATTTTCAGGCTAGTCGTTTTATCTATAGAAATCAAGTTTGTAATAGCGATACGATCCGAATTGGAAATCTGGTTTTTGATAAAAACAATCCAATTTTAATTGATACGATTAAAGGTTTGGCATCCAATGGTTGTGACAGCATTCGCGATATTCAAATTCAGTTTTATCCTGAAGTAAAATCTAATTTTTCAGCAAGTCTGTGTGAGAATCAGGAATTGAATATAAATGGAACCGTTTATAATGTAGCAAATCCAAGTGGTACTGAAGTACTTAAGAATGCATCGTTTCAAGGTTGTGATAGCATAGTGGAAGTTGCGTTAAGTTTTAAGAAATCTGTAAATTCAAATTTTAATGCGACCATTTGTGAGAATGAAAAGATCACCATCAATGGGAAAATTTACGATCAGTTTAATTTAAGTGGCAAGGATACTTTGATCGGAATGGCAAACGGTGCTTGTGACAGTATCGTGACGATTCAGTTGCAACTTAAAAAATCTGCAAATGGAAATTTTAAACAAACTATTTGTGAAGACGCTACAGTCACTATTAATGGAATTAATTACGATAAAAATCGGTTGACTGGTATCGATACCTTGAAAGCTAGTGCAAGCAGTGGATGTGACAGCATTGTAAATATTCAATTGACTTTAATTCCGAATGTAAAAACTCAAATTAGGGATACATTATGCCCGGAAGAATCTTTAAGTATCAATGGAATTGTGTACAACAAGAGCAATCCTGTTGGCGAGCAACGCTTTGTTTCTCAAGCTGGATGTGATTCATTGCTAACAGTAAATCTGAGTTTTGTTGATCTCCAGGTTAGTTACAACCCAAGCATCTTTATTAGTCCCGGTCAACAGGCACAAATTAATCTGCTTCCTAATTTCACACCGACTGTTATAAAATGGATTCCTGCTACCGGTTTAAGTTGTTCGGATTGTTTGAATCCACAAATCGTATTATCTGCTGACCAAGATTATGAGATTGAACTTACCGATGCAAATGGATGTCAGATTATTATCAGATTGCTTGTGAAGGTTCAATTGGATGATAGGGTGTGGGTGCCAAACAGCTTTTCACCCAATGGTGACAATATCAATGATTTTTTAAAGTCATAAGTGTTGACCCTAATTGGAATATTTCAGATTTTGCAATTTATGATCGTTGGGGTAATCAATTGTATTATGAACAAAATACTACTATCTCAGATCATAAAGGATGGGATGGAACAGCAAATTCACAAAAGTTGAATCCGGGAGTATTTGTTTACTATATCAAGCTTACGAATGGAAATTCTGATAAGACCATATTTGGAGATGTTAGTTTAATTCGATAATTATTTTCTATAGGATTAAAACCATTTAGGATAAAGTTCCCGGAAATAACTATGCCGGTTGAAAATTACCGTATCAAGCTTAAATTGCCGCTTACCTTAAAGTGTTTTCCGGCTTTATCTCTGAATAAGAAAAGATAAACATACACTGCTGGGAGCGCCTTTTGTCCATTAACATCCCCATTCCATGCACCATCAATTCCATTCGGTTGAAAATTTCTTGATTCGTATACTAAGTCACCCCAACGATCAAATATCTGTAGCAAATCAATAGTTTCTATGCTCCTGTCTGTAAAAATGTTAAAGTAGTCATTGATATTGTCTCCATTGGGTGAAAAGACATTAGGTACATTATAAATCTGTTTACTGCTAATCCAGATACTTTCTTCATAAATGCAACCATTTACATCTGTTATTTTTACTCGAAACCAACCACCGGCGGTATTGATAAAAACAGAAGTCCTTAAACAATTTTTACAACTGATGATCCCAGGCCCAGTCCATTCAATTGTTTGAATCGAATCGATGTCTAAGGTATGCAACTCCAGATACACTGAATCCCCTAGTATAACTGAGAGTGAATCAGGATTTAAATCAACTAATCCAATAAGGGGAGGATTTAAAGTAAAATTGTATTGAAGTTTACAACCATTCGAATCCTGTAATTCCAAAATATGATTGCCGATAAGAATTTGTTCGTAATTATCTTTAAACGATTTGATTTGTCTATCAACGGATATTTGATAGGGTGGAGTTCCACCGCTTAGTTTGGTTATAAATAAATTACCGTATTCTGTTTCAAGGCAGGTAGCATCTTTGCCGTAGTAATCTAATTCAATAACTGGTGGGGAAAATATTTCAACAGATTCATTAATTTGACATCCGGCAGCATCCGTAACGGTTAAATAATAAATTCCTGACTTTAATTGGTTTCGATTGGCTTGATTGTTATTGTCAGACCAGGAATAGGTATAAGGTCCGTAATTTCCTGATGTTGAAACATTTATTTGACCATTTGCATCCCCATAGCACTTTACCGGAGTTTTATCAATCTTTAAAACAGCTGGTGTAGTTAGATGGATGCTAACTTTTAAAATGCTGTCACATCCACTTGTTGCGGTCAATATATTTTCAAAACTAGTGTCCCGATCAATAGTTTTCGAATTGATTTGAATGCTGGCATTAAAACAAATAACCGTATCGATTTGGTGAATGATTGGGTTTAGTATATTTAAATGAATGTTGAAGCTACTGTCACATCCATCTACAGTCTTATAATTAAAAAGATAATTGCCGTTTTGATTCATTGTTTTTGATCAAACGTTAAGCTTGATCCAAAACATAAAACAGTATCCAAAGTATTTTTATAGCTGGGTCGTTCTGATAAATGGATATGAATGATGCTGTCGCATTGGTTATTGTTAAAATAATTTTGGATAAAATCTCCTGGCTGGTTGTAATCTGCTTTTCCAATTCGAATTTGGCTATTTTGACAAAAAAGGTATCAATAAAACTATCAGCTTTATTTCGAACGGATAAATTTAATTGGAAGGTACTGTCGCATCCAAATTGATTTGTAAATCGTTTTTCATAAAAACCAGTTTTGTCATAAGCTTGTCCTTGAAACAGCAATGTTTCTCCTTCACAAATAAAGGTGTCCAATGCAATGATGGGACTTGGTAACACATTCAATTTTATTTGAAAATTGCTATCACAACCCGCCTTACTGATTAAATTTATTGAATAGGTTCCCGTTTGATTAAAAACCTGATTTCCTATTTGCATTGAGTTGCCACCGCAAAAACTGGTATCTATTAATCGATTGTAAACCGGATTGATTCCTAGATTGAGGATTAACGTACTATCACAACCGTGGCTGGATAATAAGTTAAAAGGATAACTACCTGCTTGATCGAGAACTTGATTTCCTACTGCAAGTTTTTGACCATCACATATCGCAGTGTCCAGTATAATTGAACTTTTTTTATAAATGCTAGCCTGAATCGTGACCGTACTATCACATCCGATAGCGGATCGCAATATTTTCGAATAGCTGCCAGCATTTCTAATGGTGTCTTTTTCAAATAAATAATAGTTGCCTTCGCAAATAGCAATATCCAAATTACTTTGAATCGGATCAATGACCTGTAGATTTAAGGTAGTCAAACTATCACAACCAAAGGACGTTTGTGTATGAATCGCATAGGTTCCGCTGGAATCATAGTCCTGATTGTTGATTCGGATTTTGGTGCCTTTACAAATTGCGGAATCAATGGTAAATGTTTTTGGTTTGATTACCGTCAATTCCAGATTTACCAAACTGTCGCAGCCTTTATTTGTTTTTAATTGAACCTGATAAGTGCCTGAACTATCGAAGAAATTAGTTCCGACCTGTACGTAATCTCCAAAACAAATTTGTCTTTTAAGGTCGGTATTAAACGTATCAATTTTGTATAAATAACTGTTACTTAATTCACAATCATTTCCGTCAGATGCCCTTAAAACATAACGACCTTGTTGGCCAGGTGGAATGATAAAATTTGGATCAGTTGCACCTGCAAGCGCAATGCCATCTTTATACCATTGGTATTTAATTTGAGTAACCAAACTTTTAGGGGATGCTAATTGAATGGTATCTGTACAGGGATTGCCGGTAATGGCCAATTGCAATGAATCGAATTTTGTAGTTTCCTCAAGAATCAACTCATCTATAAAAAAATAATATAAACCATCCGCTCTTGTACAACCAGGTCCGACAACCAAAGCTTCGATGTTTTGATTTGGTTTAAGTTTTATCTTCACTTTGACCCATTTACGGGTTCCACTGGCCGTTACAGTCGTCAGTTGAAACCAATTTGGATAATTTGTAGGGCAAAGCCAGCCATTGGCTCCTCCAAAGGGGAGGTTTGCACATTTGCTAGTTCCAAAAATTCCTAAAGTTGTTATGGCTCTGGGTCCATAGGAATTACCAGGGTTTCCAAAACCAATCCAAAAACTGAGCGTGTATTCTTTTCCAGCTTGCATGATATTATTAAGGCAAGCCCCGACATATTCCTTGTAGGTAGAATTTCGCAAGGGGTGATTCATCAAATCTAAAAACCCAACATATCCATTTCCTGCAGGCAAAGGCTGAGGTGGGCTTCCACGCATCGGGTCTTGTGAAAAGCCACAAGTATGAAAATAATCAGAGGTAGCAGCAGAAGCCTGAATCCAGTTTTTCGAACAATTTAATTGCATTAAGCCGGTTGGACAGCAATTATACTCTTCAAAAGAAGGGTTGGGAATGAGAGATGAAGGCACAAATAGTGTGTCTTTAATCCCTTTGCATTTGCAATCTGGATCATTGAGATCAATAAATCCATCTAAATCATCATCCCGACCATTTGCGCAATCTTCAGGTGCAAATTGAGAAAAGCCGGACATGGCAATTACCAGAAAGGAACTAATTAAAAGAATACTTTTAATCATTTGTGACGGATTCTTACAAATTTAAGAATATTATTGAGCTGGATACGATATTCTTAATTTGGCCTTAGCTAAACAGATTAATTGTAGGCAGTTTGATATATTTGCAAAAACCCTAATTTGAAAGCTTTTTCCACCATCTTTCTGTTAATAGTGGCAAATGTATTTATGACCATTGCCTGGTATGGGCATTTGAAAATAAAAAGAATTTTCCTGGGCGCAATCTTTTGGTTTGATTCAGATCATTTTGTTGAGTTGGGGAATCGCATTCTTTGAATATTGCATCCAGGTTCCTGCAAATCGATACGGGTATACCGGAAATCAAGGACCTTTCAGTTTGGTCCAGCTCAAAGTACTTCAGGAGGCAATTACCTTGGTTGTCTTTTTTGTGTTTGCATTTATCTTTTTCAAACAAGAACGTTTTCAATGGAATCATCTGATCAGCGCTTGTTTTTTAGTGGGCGCCGTCTATTTCGCGTTTAAGAAGTAAGAATTAATGTTCAACCAATCACCCGTTAAAAAATACGCCGAACTCATTTTTCCGCTTTCTGTAGCAGGTACATTTACCTATGCCATTCCAGACGAGTTGGTACCTGAGTTAAAAGTCGGCTGTCGGGTAGAAGTTGAATTTGGCAAGAAGAAACACTACGCAGCATTAGTAAAAGCAATTCACGATACACCAGCTTGGACTAAAACAAAATCAATCATAGCAATTATAGATCAGGAGCCTATCGTAAGCTTAAAACAATTGGAATTCTGGGAATGGTTAAGTACATATTATGTGTGCAGTTTGGGAGAATTGATGACAGCTGCTCTGCCTTCCTTATTTAAATTAGCTTCTGAAACCCGGATTTATAAATTAATAGAGGAATCAGACTATCCAGACTTGCTGGAAGATGATGAATACCTGATCCTTGAAGCACTGGATGTGCGAAATGAGTTGAGTATTTCAGAAGTTCAGCAAATTATTCAGAAGCAATCCATTTTAAAATTGATCAACAGCATGGTGGATCGAAGATGGATTGCTGCGCGTGAAAAATTGGAAGACAAATCAGAGATCCCAACCATATCATGGATTCGCATTCCGAATCAATTAAAGGAAGATCAGAATTTATTAAATGAACTGCTAAATCAAATTCAGAAATCGGAACGGCAATCCCGTTCGATTTTGAATTATTTGCAAATTAAAAGGAATTACGATTGGATTAAGCGAGTGGAATTGCAACGAATCAGTGTAACAGATAAAAGCGTTACAGACGCTTTGATCAAAAAGGGTTTATACGAAGAATGTGTTTTAGAAAAATATGTGTATCCAAACCAGGAACAAGCATTTGTACCACTGGAATTGAGTGAAAATCAAATCAATTGTCAATTAGAAATTAAAGCACATTGGATCAAGCATCAAACCAGCTTATTGCATGGAGTAACCGGAAGCGGAAAAACCATGATCTATATAAAGTTAATTCAGGAATATCTCGAAAAAGGATTACAAGTTTTGTATCTCGTCCCAGAAATTGCTTTGACTACCCAATTGGTGAGTCGACTAAAGTATTATTTTGGAGAACAACTGTTGGAATATCATTCTGATTTAGGTTTAAAAACGAAATCTGCAGTTTGGAAGGCAGCTATGAAACATACACAAGTTTTTATTGGTGCCAGATCTTCCATTTTTTTACCGTTTGATCGATTGGGATTGATCATAGTCGATGAAGAACACGATGCTTCCTACAAGCAAAACGATCCGGCGCCAAGATATCAAGCACGGGATGCTGCAATAATTCTCGCAAAATTATTTAATGCTAAAGTGCTTTTGGGATCAGCAACCCCTTCCATTGAGTCTTATTACAATGCAAAACAGCATAAATATGGCTATACTTTTTTAGATCAACGCTTTGGTGAAAGTGAATTGCCTGAAGTGACCACCATTTCATTGAAGGAAGCCCAACAGTTTGGCAAAATGAAAGGATTATTTTCTGAACAATTGTTAAAAGAAATAAAACTCAATTTAGATCAGAAAAAACAAGTCATTTTATTTAGAAATCGAAGAGGGTATAGTCCTTTGTTGCAGTGTGGAAATTGCAATTGGGAAGCAAGTTGCGAACGGTGTGATGTGCGAATGACTTTACATAAACAGCAAGAGAAATTAAAATGTCATATTTGTGGAAATTTTAAACCCATTCCGTTACGTTGCCCGGATTGTGGACAAGCAACTTTAAAAATACTTGGCTTTGGAACAGAAAAAATAGAGGAGGAATTGCAAGCAAATTTTCCGGAACATACCATTAAACGATTGGACCTCGATATTGCGCGTACCCGTAAAATGCAACAAAAGATTATTGAAGAATTTCAAGATCGTGAAGTAGATATTCTTGTAGGAACTCAAATGGTAACCAAGGGTCTTGATTTTGATGGGGTGAATTTAGTTGCAGTCGTACAGGTAGATCAAATGTTGTTTTATCCGGATTTTAGAGCACAAGAACGGGCGTTTCAATTACTTACACAAGTGGGAGGTAGGGCAGGACGAAGGAAGGAGAAAGGCCAGGTATTAATACAAGGATTTCAGATTTTTCATCCCGTCATTCATTTTGTGGTGAATCATGATTTGCAAAGTTTTTATACGCAGGAATTATTTGAACGGAAAAAGTTTCATTATCCACCCTATGTGCGTTTGATTAAAATACAATTTTTACATACCCGATTGCCCGTGTTGGAAGATGCAATTGATATTTTTTGCAAGCAACTAAAAGTGCTTTATGGTAAGCGGATTTTGGGTCCGGCCGAACCCAATCTGTCTAAAATAAAAGGTTACTTCGTGCGTGAGTTATTAATTAAAATCGAAAAGGAGTCTAAACAAATCACAACAATCAAAAAGGAAATCCTTTTGAAAATTCAGGAACTTAAATCAAAAGCAGGCATGTCAAGCCTGCGAATTCAGATAGATGTGGATCCATAAAGCAACAAGTGCTGTTAACTTAATTAGACTGAATGACCTTTGCCAATTCATTGGCAGAAAGCACACCTGATTGCCGCCATTTAATCTGTCCATTTTTAAAAAGAATTAAAGTAGGGACCCCTTGAATTTTGTATGCAGAAGCTGCTTGAGGATTTTTATCTACATCTATTTTAAGTATTCTGACCTGATCGCCTAATTTAGATTTTAGATCATCCAATATAGGTTTCATCATTTTACAGGGCCGCACCATTCTGCAGAAAAGTCAATCAATACAGGCGTTTCGCCATTTATTAATTCTGAAAATGTTTGTTTCATTTTTTAATTTTATTATTAAAGTATCTTATCAGATTAAAATTTAATTCAATAGTTTAACAAAAAGATACTTAGAATAGTTTCTTGATTTTATTCAAATATTTATCTCGTACTCTTTGTATTAACAGTTTGCTGTAAGGCAAAAGTTTTATCCGAATTGTAATTAACTAATTTCTTTAAGTAAAATCTCGGAGATCTCTTGCCAATTGTTTAGTACCTCTTCGTTTTTAAATCTTATAATTTTAAATCCCATTTCAATTAAATCTTTTTCTCTTAGTTTGTCATACTCCAATTGTGTAAGATGAATTTTGCCATCTAATTCAATAATTACTTTTCTATTATGGCAATAAAAATCACCAATAAAAAAACTCTTATCTCCATTGATGTTCGCACTTTCCACAATATATTGTCTATAAAATTTAAAACCATGAAAAGACCTATTTCGAACTTTATTCCAAAAAAATAATTCAGATGTGGTTGGATTTGTTCGCATATACCTTGCTAATTCGAGAATAGACTTGTATCTCATGGATGGAATAAGGATGTCTATAATATTTAAATAATAAACTACTTGAAATTTTGTTTATATTTAATTAAAAAATCAATTTAACTGTACTCTGAACCCCAAACCCCTTGAAAGGGGCTTTGCTATTTGCTTCATTGGGTGATTCATTCTCAAATCGTAATGTATAATTGAAATAATATTTTTCTCCATGCGATAATCTAAAGCCCCTTTCAAGGGGTTTGGGGTTCGAACAAACATGAAATGGATGAACAAGATTTAATATATTAATTATTAAATGATTCTTATACCAAATATATTTTATTGGAAACAATTTAACTTAATTCTGAACCCCAAACCCCTTGAAAGGGGCTTTGCTATTTGCTTCATTGGGTGATTCATTTTCAAATCGTAATGTATAATTGAAATAATATTTTTCTCCATACGATAATCTAAAGCCCCTTTCAAGGGGTTTGGGGTTCGAACAAACATGAAATGGATGAACAAGATTTAATATATTAATTATTAAATGATTCTTATACCAAATATATTTTATTGGAAACAATTTAACTTAATTCTGAACCCCCAACCCCTTGAAAGAAGCTTTGCTATTTGCTTCATTGGGTGAAGCATTCTCAAATCGTAATATATAATTGAAAAAATATTTTTCTCCATACGATAATTTAAAGCCCCTTTCAAGGCGTTTGGGGTTCAGATAGTTGTTAATAAGAATCCTGCATCACCTTCGTTTTTTATAAATCTATTTTCAAATGAAGATCATTTTTCACAAAGTCAAATGAAACGAATTCTGACTAAATTCTTAATTGAAGATTTATTGCCGATTTTGTTTTCCTTCTACCTCTTCATACTGAATATCCTTAATCAAATTATTTTTGTCCTCTGAATTTGCTGAATTAGCTATTGAACTAAAGCAATTGCCGGATGCACATCCAAGGCCAAATAATCCCATCGCTCCGAAATAAGTTCCAATAAACATGCCCAGCCATTGCTGATCCATGATGGATTGAACTACAATAAAACTTCCAATTATTAGATACATGAATCTGATAAATGTCCACCCAGTAATCATTCGTTTTAACATATTGGTTTTAGGTTTAGAATCAGGATACGACTTCAATGGTCGGATTCATGATAATTTTTGATTTAATGGAGTTGGATATTAAGCAAGCAGCTTCTGATTTTAATAGAATTCGTTCTGCCTTGGAGCGATCCTGTTCATTTTGAATAGTCACTTTGGGTTCAAGTGTGATTTCACTCATCAAATACTTCCCATCAACTTGTTCCAGTTTGCCTTTTGAATTGCAGCTAAAGCTTTTAAAATCAAGTTTCGAATTGTCAGCAATTGCAAGGAAGGTAGTCATCAGGCAACTGCTTACAGCGGCAGTAAATAAATGTTCTGGTGACCAAATTCCAGGGATTCCTTTTGGAAATTCTGGTGGGGTAGCCACTTCAATGCAACTGTTGGCCTCCTTGTTTAATTCAGGTGAACACATCACTCCTTTTCGATCTGAACTCCAGTTGATATCTACATTATAAATATGTGCTTCCATTTTAGTTGATTTTATTTTGCAAACTGGTCCATCCACCTCCATCATACACCTGACTAAATCCTTTCGTTAATAGAATTTCTTTTGCAGATGCACTGCGCATACCCGATGCACAACACAAAATAATGGCTTTGTCTTTTTTAATTTTTGTTGTTTGATTTGACAAAACTTGCAATGGAATGTTTACTGAACCTTTAATGTGTCCTTGTTGAAATTCACCGGGTGTACGAACATCTATAATTTGAGCGCCTTCTTTTACCAATTGGTCAAAGGATACCGGTGGTGTACTACTGAATAATTTTTTTATTGAATTTATCATATTTAATATTTATTTAAAATTTAATAAGTTTTTAAGTCCGTTTAGATTGAAACATGCTAGATAACAACCAGCCTACTACCGCTCCATAAAGTGAGCTGTTTAAGGGCCGCGACGTAATGATGCAGCTTCCGCTGGCGCACCCGATAAAATGATAATAAAGATATCCTGCCAAAGAACCGAGTGCTATGCCAAGAATTGACAGTTTATACTTTTGAATAAAATTCATGATTGAAATTTTTTGACGGCTGTACTTAAATCATATACTTCAGCCTGTTCATTGATTAAAGATTTAATGATGCTGCTTCCTGCTGCACTTCTGAAACCACCGGCACAATGCACTAGAATGGGTTTGCTTAGTGGAATTTCATTAGTACGTTCCCGCAATTCATATAAAGGAATGTGAATGGCATGTTCAAAAATTGTATTTGCTTTCACTTCATTCGGATTGCGTATGTCAATGATGGTATACGCGTCTTCATATTTACGCAAGGTACTGCTGTCAAAAAAATCAAATTGAGTATTTCCGGATTCCAGTGTAAACGCTAAAGCGATTTGATTTTCATAACCAATTTTAGCAATCCGTGATATCAATGTATTTAGTTCAACTTCATTTTTTGCTATCAGATAAAACAGTTCGCCAGGGTGGACGATACTGCCTAACCAGGTTTCAAATTTGGTATCGTTCATCAAGTTGTATGAATTTTTTAAATGCGCGGTTTTAAACTGATCTTGTGGACGACTGTCGATTAT
The DNA here is from genome assembly GCA_016714025.1 of Saprospiraceae bacterium. Lineage (NCBI taxonomy): Bacteria > Pseudomonadati > Bacteroidota > Saprospiria > Saprospirales > Saprospiraceae > Saprospiraceae bacterium. Next base: position 2,196,994 of record JADJOB010000002.1, read on the forward strand.
TAGGATGTTTGGGTCGAAGGATTTCGTAAATTCGTCAGCTGTAATTTGCAGTTTGATTTTGATTTTGGAAATGGATTCAGAAAATGGACTGGCGCCTTTTTTATTTAAAGAAACATCGTACGTAAAATATTTAGGTATAAAGGGTTGGTCTGATAGCAATTCCTTTACAAAATCGGATTCACTTTGTTCTTGTAAACTCCAGTTAGTTAGCTTTTCATGCCCCAAGGTGCTTACACCCAATTTGCTCAACTCTTTTCCACATAAACTTCCTGCGCCGTGAGCCGGATAGATGGCAATTGAATCTGGCAGATTTATTAATTTGTCTCTAAGTGAATGATACATTTGTTTAGCAAGCGTTTCTCTAGCCGCAGTGATTGCGCCTGCTTGTTCTCTTAAATCCGGTCTTCCACAATCGCCTATAAATAAGGTGTCTCCGGTAAAGATCGCTTGCTCGATGCCATGTTCATCATAAGCTACGATGCTGATACTGTCCGGGGAATGTCCGGGTGTATTGAGCGCTTTGAGTGTGATTTTTCCCAATACGATGGCATCACCCTCATCAAAGCCTTCATGTTCATATTCAGCTCCCAGTAGTTTGCTTACATAAATAGGAGCACCAGTATGTTGATGAATTTCCAAATGACTACTTACAAAATCAGCATGCGGATGCGTTTCAATGACAGCGGTAATTTTTGCTTGATGTTGCGCAGCAAAATCGTAATAATCCTGTGGATCTCTGGATGGATCGATCAGAGCAAGATCATGTCCACTTAAGATAGCATAGGAATAATGTGCTAAATTCTTGTCTTCAAATTGTTTAATAATCATAGTCTTAAATTCTATTGCAAAAATGCTACGAAACTCGCGTCAAAACGGTAACATTTGTTACACCCTGTATTTATTTTACTTAAATTATTGTTAATCGTCTGAATTCCATTCAATCTGAAGGTTTGGGATGGCCAGATTGTATTATGGTTTATCATTAGACTTTCTGGTTGAAAAACCGAAAGGCAGATACAAGGGACAAAAACTGATGGTGCTGGTTATCAAAAATACAGCTCCGAGGAGCAATAAGATTGTTGCCAGAAGCCCGGAAACAATATTGCCCATATATAGGCCAACAATCAGCACAGCGATTACAATCCGTATCGTACGGTCAATAAAACCCATATTCTTTTTCATCTTTACTATTTTGATTTAATTAATTACCATACAAAGTTCCGACGCTAAGAAGAAGTAATCTGTTACCAATGTTACACAAGGCAGGAAAAATTTTTCAATTCTGCGATGCTACAATGCTAAAATGCTGCAATCTTGAAAAGCGGATGTTTCAATCCTGCTATCCTCAGGTACGGGACAGTTTTTTCCTTACCACGCGATTATTTTTTTTAGAGCCGGTATAGTGTTTCAAAAGTTTGCTAAAAGCCGATCAATGCTACTTTAGTTAAATCCTGTAGGCACTGGGTTAATCCTAAAATAAAATGAGTTCAGAATCTTGTATATCTTTTTAATTGCAGTAAATGAACAGATGCAAGGTTGTTTCTGAAATTATAAATGCAAAAATTGTTATTTTGTATTTCTATGTTAAGCAAAATGCAACTTGGAAACATCATCAATTGATATAAAAATTAAGCAAGTTATTGTAGTATAGGGTTTTAAATTAAAAAATAACATAATAGTTCATTATTTTTAAAAGATAATTTACAAATTCAATTGAAAATATTGCAACATGTGTCAACTTTCCTGCGAAAATATCCTATTTGTCATAGAAAAATACACTCAGTTCAGTTTGATTGCTATTCCAATCAATGGATTTCAAAGTTTGTTCTTTGGGATTACCTTGGTTGTCCATCGTGGTTACTTTCCATGATATTTGGCTTACTTTCGATTGTGCTTCTGTGCCGGTAAGAATTTTACCAATTATTTGTTTAGGAAGGTAAACTTCTAATGGAAAATTTTGCATCACAATTGCAGCTTGGTAATTCCAATCTCCTCCACCCGCAATTCCAGTGTAAATTGCATTTAGATAAGTTATTTTCTTGAAATCTGCAGAAACACTGCCCTGTATACGGCAAGTATAAACAGCAGGATCCAAATTGAATTGAAAATCGACTACAAAATCATTTTTATTCCAACTTAAATTAGGTGCTGTGATAATGTTTTTATTAGCCCAGGAAATTGATGGAATATCGGCCCCATCAGATGCTTTAATTGTGCTAGGTGGGTTGGTATCCATTCCTTTAAGTGTAATGGCAATTCTAGGCCATATGGTCACATTTACGGTGGTTTTTGCTTTAGCAACTTCTTTTTGACTTTCTAGGTCTGTAATAATTAATTCGATATCATAATCACCAGGCTGATCGTATTTATGAATAATGGTACTATCAGTACTGGTATCTGAATTGGAGTCCCCAAAATTCCAGCTGAAGCGGGCTCGTTTTGGTGCAGTGCCGTTGTGTCTTGCAATCAGTTTTAAATCGGTATTAATTGCAATGCTGGTGTCTGCGGGTTCTATCCAAATGTCTTGTACCTGAATTTTGAAATATTCAAAACCAAGCCATTTATCATATAATTGCCCGGAAGGAGTAGCGTATAAATACAAACCTATTAAGGTATCTTTATTTTCCATCTTTACAGTTTGTGCAGGCACGGTGCGTTCTAAGCCAATTCCTGGATAAAAACTAATTTCTTCCATTTTTAAAGTTACGCTTGGATCAAGACCTGCAACTTCAAAGTCAAATTCTCCAAATGGAATGTAGTTGATTTTAGTATTGTCTTCAATGTTAAGTTCAATTTTTGTAAATGCAGGGTCTTTAGGAACAGCATACACCTTGAATGCTGGAAATAAACCATTGGCAATGGTCCCTGATTGAACTTTTTGCCATAAAAAATCCATTTCATCTGGTGACATAGCTGCAGAAAATGGAATGAATGCAATTTTATCGCAATTAAATGTGGTGCCATCTTCCAGGGCTTTTGCATTGATTGCAGAAGTGTATGGTTTAAATTTATTAGTGGTCATGTCAAACGTAATCGTGCTCTCCAGTCCAGGGTAATTTGGATCATAAACATTGATGATCGCTTCTGTGGGGTTGATTGTATAACCAAAGGCAATAATCATATGAGCAGTATCAATTTGCGAGTTCTTTACAAAAACCAATTGAGCCTGGTTATTTATTAGTATGGCATAAATTAAATTCCAAAATCGATCCTCGTCTGGCGCATCCAACATTTTAAGAATGCTTTCATTATTATTTGACCAAAACACTTCCTGAATTCGGTGTATAGCGGTGGCAAATTGTAAGCCACGGGCATCATCTGGCCAGTAGTCACTGGTCCGAAACCATAACAAGTCATTATCAAAATAGCTGTATAAATTGACATTGGTTTTAAAGTTTTTATAATAATAGGCGGCTCCAATGCTCATGCCTGCACAAATGCCTTCAGGTTCTGGATAAGTACCATAATTTACAAAACTCCATCCATTTTGTTTTGGATCAAAAAGTGTATGAAAACCTCCACCTTGAATCAATAACTCTTTTTGAATTTTACTAATAACCAGTAAAGAAAAATGTCTGATAGATACTTCAATATAGCTGTCAGTAATTTTTTCTACTGGCAATCCCTCAAGCTGTCCGGTTTTTCTATCATAGTAATATGCCATTGCATATTCCCCTTGATTTAATTGGATTGGAATACGTAAACTCATAAATTTTGCCGATTGATCACTTCCATTTTGGATTTCAATCAGTGGGCTGATTGGATTAAAATACTGGCCTAGTTCATGCGATGTAATTGTTGAATAAGATATGTTGAAGGTTTTGGATTCTTGATAACAACCTTCGGGGACTTCCAACCGAAGCCCTTCTAATGGACTGGCGCTTCCTGAAATTTCCAAGTAGCCTCCCGATGCAGGAATTGTTTGTTGAAGTAACTGAGTTTGTTTGTCAGTTTTAATTTTACCAGAGTCATTGCCTGAATCTGATTCGTCTTTGCTGCATGATATGCTCACAAACAATAAACTTACTACTAAAATCCTAAATACAAGTTTCTGATTCATGTGTTCTATTTTTTATAATATTCGTATATTTCTAAAAAAATAGCAGTGCTAACCATCAATAATAAACTTGATAAATATCATTTTGTACTCAATTATGAAATTGAAATTATTTAATCCCGTTCAGCTTAGGATTTAATTCAAAATTTTAGTATTTAAACGAGAAATTGATTGTCTTAATTGGACGATTTCCCAACAAGCAAACTTATCTTATTGCGACCCAAACTGACCAGACCCGCTGATTCCATTTGTTTTAGTAATCGAGAAATTACAACCCGTGCAGTGCCTAGTTCTTGTGCCAATTGCTCGTGCGTGACATAAAGCGTCGAACTTTTTGTCAGTTCGCATTTTTTATTGATAAAGGAGAGCAGGCGCTCATCCATTTTCTTAAAGGCAATTTCGTTGACAACATCCAGTAATTCTTCAAAACGTTTGTGGTATAATCTAAAAATATAATCAAGCCAGGCTGGATATTCTTTAATAAGTAAGCTAACTTTCTCAATAGGAATAAATAGAATATCCGTCTCTTCTTCTGCTATGGCCTTTACTTTGCTGGTGTCGTGATGAATACCCCCTAAAAAAGACATAATGCAGCTTTCGCCGGCTTTGATATAATATAAGAACAATTCACGATCGTCTTCGTCATCGGTGCGTATGACCCGGATACTTCCACGGGTAACGATTGGAATCGACCGAATGTGTGCATTTTCATCTAATATGACGGCTCCTTCTGAAAAATGTTTGGCAATGCCATAAGTTGCAAGTTTTTCTTGCAATTCTTTTGATGACCTGAATTCCGATAAAGTATTTAAATCCATGTTTTTTTTTATTTCAAAGGAACTCATTAAGGCATCAGAATGAATAATTGTTAATCTTTTTTTTAGGTACTTCCTTTATTTTAAGTGTGCGATTACATCCAAATTCCCTTTAACCAGTTGCTGAAGTTCCACCTTGATTTCTGCATTTAAAGGAAAATATAAGTCCACCCGGGATCCAAATTTTATAAAACCAAAATCTTCCCCTTGCTTAGCGGAATCATTAAGTTGAGCATAAGAAACAATCCTTCGTGCCAATGCACCCGCAATTTGACGCATCAGAATTTGAGTACCAAAGGTCGTTTCAATTACAACCGTATTGCGTTCATTTTCTGTAGAAGATTTTGGATGCCAGGCTACCAGATATTTTCCCGGATGATATTTCGTATAAACAACTTTTCCACTTACCGGATAGCGATTGCAATGCACATTGAGCGGGTTCATAAAAATACTCACCATTTTACGGGAGTCGTTAAAATATTCAGACTCAAAAACTTCTTCAATGACTACAATCTTTCCATCAGCAGCGGCATAAACCTTGTGATCATCTGATTGAGGAATTGTCCGAATTGGATTTCTGAAAAAATTGAGAATTAATAAGAATGGAATGCCCAATAGAATGATGAGAATCCAATTATAGGTCGGAATGATGTTTTGGAATAAAATGATTAACAGGATATAAACCAACAAGGATCCAATAACCCAGGCTCTTCCTTCTTTATGTATGTACATATTATTATAATTTAAATTGAGAGTACAAAAATACCTACAGGAATGATATAGAAAAAACTATCGAATCGATCCAGAAAGCCACCGTGACCTGGCAATAAATTTCCACTGTCTTTAATGCCTGCAAGGCGTTTCATTCTGGATTCATACAAATCACCGGTAATGCCAGCAATGCATACAGCCACGCCCAGGACAATAATTTTTTCAATAGGATAAGGCTGCTGAAACATATAGGTATTTAGTAAGTATGCAGCCAGGATTCCAAAAGCAATGCCACCAATAGCGCCTTCTATTGTTTTTTAGGAGATATGGACGGTGCAAGCGGTGTTCTTCCTATTAATCTTCCGGTAAAATAAGCAAAACTGTCATTACACCAATTGATGATGATCAATCCTAGAATAAGCCAGCGGTTTGTTTCAAAATCCTGATGTAAAAAGTAAATTCCAACAATCATTGGAAAATAAATATAAAAAATGCCGCAATACCAGCTCTGTGTAAACTTCCAATTTTTATTAAGATATAATGGAATTCCAAATAAAGCCAATATTAAAATTACGCTTGAATTGAAATAGGGGAGCCATTCGTTCAGCTTATTTGCAAAATTTAGCTGTTCGACAAAAATCAATAAGCAAAGACATACAAGAAAAAATACAGTGTAAATGGTCTTGGTCAATTTTGATTCATTGATTAAAAAATTCTTTTGCCATTCTTGGTGTGAAAAAGCACAAATGATTACAAACAACATCAAACAAGTAAAAAAGCTGTATAACATGCCGGATATCATAAACAAGCCTAAAACCAGACCGGTAAGGATTCGTGTTTTCATTGTTCCGTAGTCGATTTTTTAAATAAAAACCAGGCATTCAATATGCAAAGGATCGTGGCAACTAACACGAGACTTGCTTGTGGTTTTTCCATTTCACCGCTCAGTTGTTTTTGAATTTCCTCTTGATTAAAATAAGCCAGTATAACCTGACTGCCATTATTAATAAGATGCAACACGATGGGATACCAAAGACTTTTCCCAATCAAGTATACAAAACCTAAACTAAAGCCTAAGATAAATCTGGGTATAAACCCTTCAAATTGCATATGAATTCCAGAAAAGAGTGCTGCACTTAGTATCAAGCCGATCCAGGGATTTTTAAGCCATCGAATCAAATAATTTTGGATGATGCCTCTAAACACCCATTCCTCTGCAATTGCAGGAATAACTGCAATGACAGTGAAAGCCATGATTAAATCTGAAAACGAATGGAAGGTTAATAATTTTTCGATAAATTGCTTGACCCGGTCTTCGTTTTGAATCATCCATTCAGGTAAGGGAATTAATTGATTGTAGTATGCAGAAAATCCAACCAGGGGAATGCTCAAAAGAAAAAAACTTAAACAAAAGACAAATCGATTCAAGTTAAATTTCTTGGTTTGTAAAGCAGCAGCAAGTTCGGTATCCATTTTCATGTAAATCCAGGCAGGCAGGATCATGGAAAAAACCTGACTGCATAATTGCATAATCAGTAATTCTGGTGCGCTTAATGTTTCAAAAAGACCGGGACCGTCTTGCAGGATTGAACTTAAATCTATGCCTTTAAGCCAAAAGCCCAAAAACATCAAAGCATAACTTAACAACAGGCCGCAAAGCACGAGGAGTACAAAATAAAATAAAAAGATCAGCTTACTTTTGGACATTTATCAAAATCATGGTGACCAGATTAAGTGTAAATATCAATAAAATTGCTTTAATCCGAAATTCCCGTAAAGGCAATTACCCCGATTTGATCAAGTTCGCTCTGGATTGTGAACGATTTGGGGCTGATGGGATCACAGTTCATCCACGACCAGACCAGCGGCACATTCGGTTTTCTGATATAGGCGAATTAAAAAAAGTGCTAAAAACTGAATTAAATATCGAGGGATTTCCTTCTCCTCATTTTATTGATTTAGTCTGCACCCACAAACCAACTCAGGTTACATTAGTTCCTGATTCCCCGGAAGTCTTGACTTCCGATCAAGGTTGGAATATTGAAAAAAACCGCAAACTCCTGAAAGATTGCATTGATCGGTTTAAACGGGAAGGAATTCGGGTATCTCTTTTTTTGGATCCTGATGTTGAAATGGTGCAACGAGCCCGGGATGTAGGCTCAGATTGTATTGAATTGTACACAGGACCGTATTCCTGGAATTATACGAAAAATCGATTCGAGCATATAAAACTGCATGAAGCAGCAGCATTAAAAGGGATCGAACTTGGCATGAGAATTCATGCTGGCCACGATCTGAATTTACAGAATTTGGCCTTCTATAAATTGCAAATACCCCGGCTGGATGAAGTTTCTATAGGGCATGCCCTCATTACAGATGCAATTTATTTTGGTTTGGAAAACGTCTTACTCATGTATAAGAATTGTATTAAGTAATTTATATTTAGAATAATATAAATATTTATTATTGTAATATGTAAATTTCTAAGAATAACCTTAAGAAATTAAGTGTTAAAATTTTTGGAATTTGTAAACAACACTATCTTTGGGGGTTAACAAAATATTAAGCAAACTAAATCTAACCAGATTATGAAGAAAGTTTTATTTGTTTTTCTGTCGCTTTTTTGCATTCTGGCTTCAGCGCAAGCACAGCGAATGGTAAAAGGTACAGTTACCGACAAGAAAGGTGATCCGGTTATTGGTGCAAACATCGTAGCCAAAGGCACCAATGTTGGAACCGTCACCGATATCAATGGCAGTTACAGTTTAAATGTTCCAGCCGGGGTTTCAACCCTTGTAGTAAGTTATACGGGTTACAACACCCAGGAACTTACATTAGGCGTAAGCAATTTGCTAGACGTTTCTATGGACGAAGGTGTGTTATTAACGGAAACCGTTATTACCGCATTGGGAGTTAAAAGAAATAAAAGCGATGTGGTTTATGCCAATCAATCTGTTAGTTCAGAGGATTTGAATTCATCTGCAAGTCGAAGCGTATTAAATGCACTTCAAGGAAAAGTTGCAGGGGTTAAAATTGGCCAGGCTTCTGGAGCAGTTGGTGCTTCTACCCGGGTGGTTTTGAGAGGAGAAACTTCTTTGACCCAAGGGAATAATGCATTAATTGTTGTTGACGGAGTGCCTGTAAACAACAGCGCCACTTCTGGTGGAGGCGGTACCGGTAAAGATGGTGACCGTGATAATTATGTTGACTTTGGAAACAGAGGAAACGACATCAATCCAGATGACATTGAAAATGTTACTGTATTAAAAGGTCCTGCTGCGACCACATTGTATGGTTCAAGAGGTGGATCCGGTGTAATTTTAATTACAACAAAAGCTGGAAGAAAATCTGAAAAACCAAATATTTCTTTCAATTCATCATATAGCGCAGAACACGTATTGTTGCTTTATAAATATCAGGAGCAATATGGTTCCGGATATGAGTCTTGCAATGGTTGTGGTGGTGGAATTAATATTTTTATGGGGGAAAACTTTGCATGGGGTTCTAAATTTGACGGCCGTCTGATTCCATGGACAGCAGCTCCTTTTGATGAAAACCACGAATTGATTCCATTGTCTAATGGTAAAATCGAGCAATTGGTTAGGCCATACAGTGCTGTAAAAGATAACGTTAAAAACTTTTTTGAAATCGGTCAAACCATCCGCAATAATTTTTCAATCAGCGGTGGTAGCGATAAATTTACTTATCTGTTATCTTATACCAATTTTAGCAATAAAGGAATTGTTTTAAATACAGAATTAAATAAACACAACATTCAATTGAATGTAGGAGCACAATTCTCTGATAAATGGAGGTCTGATTTTAAAATGAATTATTCCAAAATTAATCAAAGAGGTGCTACAGAAGGAGGATACCCATTTGGTTATTCTGCGGGTACTCCAGCAATGGCATTTGTTACGCAGACGCCATCCAACATTCCTTTTAATGAATTAAGGGATTACAACAGTCCGTACCATGATTTCAAAGGTTTTTATGGACAATATTCTATCAATCCATATTACATCCTTGACAACCAGGATCTGCGCAACTCAGTAGACAATGTGATATCCAGTGCTTCCTTAACTTATAAACCAGCACCAAAATGGAGCTTTACAGGTCGTATCAGCACCAACTTTATTACCAGTTCGGTGACTGAAAAAGGACCTAAATTTGCTTACCATACTGCCTTTACCTGGGCTGATGGTGAATTAGTAGATGGAGGAAGAACTCCTGAATCTGTATTCAGTTTGGGTTCATACAAAGAATCTTCAACAAGAATTACCGATCTTATTTATGATGCTTTTGGAAATTATGCAACCGGATTAGGTAAAGATTTCAAATTAAGCAGCACATTGGGTCTTAATTCTATTGATCAATCTTTCCGTCAGGTTTCTGGCTCAACGGTGGGAGGTCTTGTAATACCTGGATTTTACGACTTGTCTAACTCAACAGAACAGGCACGTGCAACCAGAAAAACGACTCAATACCGTCTTTATGGTATTTACTTTAATAATTCTTTGAGCTTCAGAGATTATGCAACTTTTGAATATTCTGCAAGACAAGATTATTCTTCAACCTTACCAGTAGACAATAGAGGATTCTTTTATCAGGCTGTTGGATTTTCATTTGTTCCAACTTCAGTGGGTGATTGGAGCTTTGGACCATTCAACTACCTTAAGTTAAGAGGTGGAATCGGAAGCGCTGGAAAAGATGCTCCTTTATATCGCTTAAATACTTATTACAATTTAAATCCTTTATTATTGGATTTAGGGGATGATTTCCAGGTTCGCTTTCCTTTTAATGAACAAACTGGTGCCCAAAAAGGACAAAGTATTGGAAATCCAAGTTTAAAGCCTGAGCTATCAATTACATCAGAGGTTGGTGCGGATATTGGACTATTTAAAGATCGTGTTGAATTAAACGCAACGATTTATAAAATCAATTCAAAAAATCAAATTGTTGACGTAAATATTCCATGGTCTTCAGGTTTTGCTTTTGTTCCAGCTAACATTGGAAAAATGGAAAACAAAGGAATTGAAATTGGGGCAACAATTACTCCGGTTCATACCAGAAATTTTAGTTGGAAAATCAACGGTTCCTGGTCAAAAAATAAAAACAAAGTAATTGAAATTAATGATCCAAATATTGATGGGGAGGAATTAACTATTTACACTGGATTGGTGCATTTCACAGGCCATGGTTCATTAAACCTGGTTGCTGTTGAAGGACAACCATTCGGTACTTTTAAAGGCACCGGATTTACTTATGATGACCAAGGACGTATCGTTGTAAATGCCAGTGGAAATCCACAAAAAAGTGCTGAGTTAGAATACTTAGGTAACTATCAACCTAATTTCCTTTATACAATCGGTACAGAATTTAAATTCTGGAATTTTACTTTAAATGCATTGCTTGATGGTAAAGACGGTGGTTTGTTTTATTCTGGTACTAAATTAAGTACTGAGTTTAACGGAACTGCCAGTACGACTTTGATCAACGATCGCAAAGCATTTGTTGTTGACAATAGTGTAACTTTAAATGGTGATGTAAATACCAAAGAAACCAATGCATATTCTTATTTCAGAGGTTTGCCGGCAAGTGCCTATTTGTTGGATGCATCTTATTTGAAATTCAGAGAATTAAGTTTGTTCTATAATTTCCCATCATTTAAAGGTAAGAATGGATTCAGTTCACTTTCAATCGGTGTATTTGCTAAGAACCTGAAATTCTGGGTTGCTAAAGAAAATACGTTTGCCGATCCTGAAGTAGGTGGAGTAGGTGGAGCTTCTGATGCAGTAGGCATTGAAACAACAACAACGCCAACATCCAGAAGTATTGGAGCTGAATTAAGAGTAAGATTCTAATTAATTAGATTAAAATTTATAACTATGAATTTATTTAAAAACAAACATATACTTGCGACTATATTTTTCTGAGTATATTTATTTCATCTTGTGATAATTATCTGGATGTAAACATTGATCCAAATCAATCTGCCACATCTGATATTAATCTACAATTAAGTTCCGGCCAATTGTATACTGCCATTGGGTTTGGTGAACGCTTATTTCCTATCTTAGGAATTTGGTGTCAATACCATACCGGTGGACCTGGTGTATCTTTAGGAGATCCGGATCAACACATACTTTCTTCTTCAGAAGGAAATCAAATTTTCCGTTCTGTTTATCGGGCAGCAAATAATTTTAATTACATCATTAAAAATGCCCCTGAAGAAAAATTTTATGTTGCTATTGCTAAAATCATGAAGGTGTATGGCATCCAGACCTGTGTAGATTTATTTGGTGATATCCCTTATACAGAAGCATTAAAAGGAGATATTTCAGATGGTTCTATTTTACATCCTAAATATGATAATGGAAAAGATGTAATTTATCCAGCTTTAGCAGCGGAATTAATTGAAGCAGCTAAAATTTTACACGACGGGGGTTCTTTCAGAAAACCTGGTAGCGATGATTTAGTATATGGTGGTGATTTAGCAAAATGGGAGCAATTTGCAAATTCCTTGTTGTTAAAATTGTACATAAGACAAGGTGCTACTCAAAAAGTAAAAGATTTGGTAGCTGCTGATCCACCATTTATCAGTACCAATGAAGATGCAGCAAAAGTTGCTTTTCCAGGTGGTTCAACAGGTAGCAATCCATTTTGGACTGCAGCCAGAAGTACGGCACTGGGTAATTTTTATGTTGCAACAACCACTACTTTGGAGTATTTAGAAAGCACCAACGATCCTAGAATTGATTATTTCTATGATCGCAATGATGGAGGAGATCATAAAGGGATCAATCCTGGAGATGTTGAAAATGCGCCAACCAGTTCTGCTACTTTATCTAAACCAGCAGGAGCCTTGAAAAAAGATGGCGGATTAATTTTTAATCCAACTGCACCCGTTATTTTTATGACAGCGTGGGAAAGCAATTTGTTATTGGCTGAAGCTGCTGTAATGGGAGCTGCAGGAGATGCAAAAGCTTCTTATGAAGCGGCAGTAAAAGAAAATTTTGCTTACCTAGGCGTTACAGCAGGAGCGGATGCAACCTATCTGGCAGGTAAAGGTGCTTTTGATGCAGCAGCTCCTTTAAAATCAATCGGTTACCAGAAATGGGTTTGTATGAATGGATTACAACCAATTGAATCCTGGATAGAAACCAGAAGAGTAGATAATGCAGGAAATCCAATTTTCACAAGTCCTGGAGGTATTTTCAAAAGTCCAACTAAAAATGCGTTGGGAGTTGGAATCTATCCGAGCATTATGCCTTATCCGGAAAGCGAAGAAAGCTTAAATCAAAGCTTTCCAGGTCAGCATCTTCTTACAGCTAAAGTATTTTGGGATAACTAATTAAAACATACATCCAATTATGAAAAATATATTTTTTTATTTCACGATCGTTTTATTCTTTGCATTGATTGGAAATTCGTGCAAAGATGAATCGATAGATTCTGTGGCAAAACCCATTGTATTGCCATTTATAGCAGAAAAATTAATGGCAGATTCATATGTTTATGGACAAGGCCAGGCAACTTTAGAAGCTGATCTCCCTGAGGTAGTTGCTATAGCAGTAGATACAGTATATGGAATGGAAGGTGGTCATGGAGGAAAAACAGGTTTTGATACAGTTGAGATTTTAAAATCTCAAAGCACTGGGATTCCGGATTTGACAGAAATTGGTGGATACGGAATTACATTTCAGAAGTTTAACAAAGGAGGTTATAAGGTATCTACAGGTGCAAATATTGTAATTGCAGGACCAATAGCTAATCCAGGACCAACCAGCCTTGAAGGAAATTACAAGCGTACGGCAAATGGCTTTATTCAAGAAATTAAAAAGGTATTTGACGGCGTTTATATAATAGGGAATCCTGGTGGGGCAGCTTCTGTGGCTTACTTGCCTTACTTATTGTATAATTACAAAAACACCACAGGCGGTGATTCACTTGCATTTCCAGTACAAACGGATTTATGTGGTGGAGGACTTCGGTTGGTTGCACCTACAGCTCCGGTTGCTTTAACAGCAGGAGAATACGATGCATTTCCACCAATAATTTCCAATACGGCTCCACTTACTTTACAATGGAAGGTATTTGAATTTCCATCTGCAAATAATTCAGCAGTTCACCCAGATGCAGCTTTATGCAATTGGGGCCATACGGCTGTCAGAACTTTTGAAAAGCAATAAGATTTTTAGTTTTTAAACTATAAAAAATAGTGGGATTCTTAAATCCCACTATTTTTTTTGGTAATAGTTAAATACAACATATCTTTGCATTCCAATTTTGAATAAATAAACAAATTATGTTGATAATTGACGTCAAAGACGTAGAATCCATTGACCGGGCTCTTAAGAAGTACAAAAAGAAGTTTGAACAATCACAAACTTTAAGACAATTAAGAAGCCGTAAACATTTTACCAAACCTTCAGTGGAAAGACGTTCTGAAATTCTCAAAGCGATGTATCGCCAGGATTACATTTCAAAGAACGTATAATTTATTTCCCTAATATTTAACTAGTTTATTATCCATTCTTTAGATTTGTTCTAAGGATGGATAAGTTGGAATTATTTTCGCGTTATCTCCATACGCAAAAGAAGTACTCAATTCATACAATTGAGGCATATACTCTTGATTTAAAGCAATTTAAAGAATTTCTTGCGCTTCAATACAAGCTTGATCTTAACCAGTCCTTTGACATCTTACATGTTAGGAGTTGGATGGCTTCAATGGGGAAAGCCGGACTTGATAATCGGTCCATCCGTAGAAAGCTTTCCAGTCTGAAGCATTTTTGTAAGTTTTTAATGCGGCGAAAGCTTTTGCTCGAAAACCCGATGCTCAAGTTAAGCAGCCCAAAAATTAAAAAGCGATTGCCGGTTGTATTGCGTGAGCAAGATCTAAACCTGCATCCTCAAACTGATTTCAGAGGACTTGATTATAAAGAATGCCTTAAAGAAACCCTTATTTGGACCTTTTACGGATTGGGTTTAAGACGGAATGAACTGATTGAATTAAAGTTAAGCGATGTCCATTTTAAGGCAGCTCAACTCAAAGTTTTAGGAAAAGGAAATAAAGAGCGAATTCTTCCCTTTGGAAATGAACTAGCGGAAATTTTTCTGCGTTATTTAGATGTGAGGAGTGCGTTCAAAATACCTGAAAGTGAATATTTCTTTGTATTGCCAAACGGTAAAAAACTATATCCTAAGATGGTTTACTTGCTGGTTAACAATTGGTTAAAAGACAAAACCAGCATTTCGAAAAAAAGTCCGCATGTATTGCGTCACAGTTTTGCTACCCACATCTCAAATCAGGGAGCTGATATTTATGCTGTAAAAGAACTTTTAGGACATTCTTCTTTAGCGGCAACGCAGATTTATACGCATAATTCGATTGAACAACTTAAAAATGCATATCGCCAGGCTCATCCGCGAGCCGGCAAATAAATATTATTTATAACCTTAATACCTAAATTTAACTTATGGTCACTACAATTCAATCTATCCACTTTAACGCAGATGAAAAATTGATAAACCTTATTGAAGGTAAGTTGAATCGATTAACGCATTATCTTCAAGATAAAGTGTTGGAAACCAAAGTAATTCTCAGATTAGAACAGGTGGGTCGAATTCAAGATAAGGTGGTAGAAGTAATCATTAATTTACCAGGACAACCCGTTGTAGCAAAATGCACAAGAAAGAGTTTTGAGGAAGCACTTTTGCAAGTTATAGCCAGTTTAAAAAAGCAGTTACTGCGTTATAAAGAAAAAATTCAGCAAAAACACAGCTAAATCCTAAGGCTGATTTGAACTATCGTCAAATAAATCATTAACTGTCAGCGCATTACGATTTATTAAACAGATTAACAAATACTTGATATTTTTTTCAATCCATTTTTTTAAATAGTTATATCTTTGCAATCTCTTTTTTGGAGGGTATAACCGTATGCCCTTTTGTGTATTTTAAGCCAGTGTAGCTCAGTTGGTAGAGCAGCTGACTTGTAATCAGCTGGTCGGGGGTTCGAGTCCGTCCACTGGCTCGGTTGCTGTAGCAGGGGGTGCGCCGGAGTGGGAGAGCCGGGCCAGACTGTAAATCTGGTGTCTTTGACTGAATGGGTTCGAATCCAATCACCCCCACAATTTTGCATGGGTTTGATAGGAAAATACCTGTTAGAAATGCTAAGAATTGTGGGAAGACCTGTACAGTTATTCATTTTAAAATACACAAAAATTGAATCCAAAATAAAGAAATTATATGTTAGAAAAAGTTCTGACATTTTCAAAAACACTGAAACACAATGTTCGAATTGCGGGAGTAGCTCAGTTGGTAGAGCATTAGCCTTCCAAGCTAAGGGTCGCGGGTTCGAGTCTCGTCTCCCGCTCAAAATTTTTGAATTTGATTCAAGGATCGGACAGAAGTGTAAAGTTCAGGAAGAAAATTAAATGAATAAAAACCAATTCGTTAAAATGCTTTATGCATTATATCGATAAGTTTTAAATCGTATCGGAATTTATAAACACCTGCAAACGAGTAGGATGTAATTAAGTACTGAAAGAATTTAGGAAGGTGTATTAAACTTGATCCTTCTATTTCTAGCTAGCGTAGCTCAGGGGTAGCGCATGGCGCTTTAAGCGCCAGGGTCAAGGCAACTCATAAAGCGAACACTCAAAAGTGAGGGTAGCTAAAAGGAACTGAATAATAAAACCTGGTCCTTTATTTCTAGCCAACGTAGCTCAGGGGTAGAGCACTTCCATGGTAAGGAAGGGGTCAAGGGTTCAATTCCCTTCTTTGGCTCATAAAAAATTGAAATTATCATTTAACCATAAAAGTAAAATTAGTCACCAATGGCAAAGGAAACATTTAATCGGTCGAAGCCTCACGTCAACATAGGAACCATCGGTCACGTTGACCACGGTAAAACAACATTGACTTCGGCTATAACATCCGTTCTGGCAGAACAAGGATTGGCTCAGAAAAAAGATTATGACTCAATCGACAACGCTCCAGAAGAAAAGGAGAGAGGTATTACCATTAATACTGCACACGTTGAGTACGAAACAAAAAACAGACACTACGCACACGTAGATTGTCCGGGTCACGCGGATTATGTTAAAAACATGGTTACGGGTGCTGCTCAAATGGACGGTGCGATTTTGGTGGTTGCTGCAACTGACGGTCCTATGCCACAAACCCGTGAGCACATTCTTTTGGCTCGTCAGGTAGGTGTACCTAGAATTGTGGTTTTTATGAATAAAGTGGACTTAGTTGATGATCCTGAGATGTTGGATTTAGTTGAAATGGAAGTACGCGAGTTATTAGATAAATACGAGTATAAAGGAGATATTTCTGTTATTAAAGGTTCTGCTTTAAAAGCATTGGAAGGAGAAGCTTCTGGAAAACAAGCTATTTATGACTTAATGGAAGCTGTGGATAAAGAAATTCCAGAACCAGTTCGTTTGGTGGATCAACCATTTTTGATGCCTGTTGAAGACGTATTCTCGATTACTGGTCGTGGTACTGTTGCTACTGGAAGAATTGAGAGAGGGGTTATTAAAGTAGGTGAAAACGTTGAAATTATTGGTATGATGCCTCCAGGTTCTAAGCCACTTACTTCAACTTGTACAGGGGTTGAAATGTTCCGTAAATTATTGGATCGTGGTGAAGCTGGTGATAATGCAGGTATCTTATTAAGAGGTATAGAGAAAGATGATATCAGAAGAGGTATGGTTATTTGTGCTCCAAATTCTGTTAAGCCTCACATGAAATTTAAATGTGAAGTGTACGTATTATCAAAAGATGAAGGAGGTCGCCATACGCCATTCTTTAAAGGTTACAGACCACAGTTCTATTTCAGAACTACAGATGTAACTGGAGAATGTTTACTACCAGAAGGTGTAGAAATGGTTATGCCTGGTGATAATATTTCTTTGGAGGTTACTTTAATTAACCCAATTGCAATGGAGAAAGGTCTTCGTTTTGCAATCCGGGAAGGTGGCCGTACCGTAGGTGCAGGTCAGGTAACAGAAATATTGGATTAAAATTATTGTAAAACTCAAATCAGGAATTTTCTTTTAATTTCTTGATTTGAGATTTACGGGCATAGCTCAACTGGCAGAGCGACGGTCTCCAAAACCGTAGGCTGAGGGTTCAAGTCCTTCTGCCCGTGCAAAAAGATGACAATGGATAAAATCTTATTGTATTTAAAAGAGAGTTACAATGAGCTAATGGAAAAAGTTTCCTGGCCCACACGTCAAAACCTGGTAGATTCTGCTAAGGTTGTTGTGGTTTCAGCACTTATGTTAGCCGTAGTTGTCTTTGCAATGGACTTTGTAGTAAACCAGATTCTGAGTTTTATCTACAGTTTATAAAACCAAAAGGATGAGCAACGATAAAAGGTGGTATTCCTTGCGGGTAATAAGCGGAAAAGAAAAGAAAATTCGCGAACGTTTAGAACTAGAAGTAAACCGTTCCGGATGGACTGATATCATTTCGCAGGTAATAGTACCTTCGGAAAAAGTGTATAAGATCAGGAATGGCAAGAAAGTAATCATGGAACGCAATATTCTACCTGGCTATTTATTGGTAGAAGCATTGCCCTCCAAATTAAGTGGTGAAATAGTTCAACACATTACTAACATGCCAGATATTATTCATTTTCTTGGAAAGAATAATCCGATTCCAATGACTCAGGTTGAAGCCAACCGGATGCTTGGGAAAGTCGATGAATCCCAGGAAGTTGGAGAAACTATGATCGAACCATTTATCATTGGAGAAACTATTAAAATTATTGATGGTCCATTCAATGATTTTGTTGGGGACATCAAAGAAGTAAATGAAGAAAAAAAGAAAGTAAAAGTAATAGTAAAAATATTCGGCCGGGGTACAGAAGTCGAATTGAATTTTATGCAAGTTGAAAAAACGAATTAATTATGGCTAAAGAAATTGAAGGTTTTATAAAATTACAAGTAAAGGGCGGACAAGCAAATCCAGCACCTCCGGTAGGACCTGCATTGGGTTCCAAAGGGGTGAATATCATGGAATTTTGCAAACGTTTTAATGCAAAAACACAAGATCAACCTGGCAAATTATTGCCTGTTGTAATCACTCTATTTAAAGATAAGTCGTTTGATTTTGTTGTTAAATCACCTCCGGCAGCAATCCAATTATTGGAAGCAGCTAAATTGAAAGGTGGTTCACCGGAACCTAACCGTAAAAAAGTAGGATCTGTAAGTTGGGAACAAGTAGAAGCAATTGCAAAAGACAAAATGGTTGATTTAAATGCTTTTACAATGGAATCAGCCATGAAAATGGTTGCAGGAACTGCCAGAAGTATGGGATTGACAGTATCTGGTTCAGCTCCTTGGCAAAACTAAATTTATTTTAAGGGAGTTCGAATTAATTCGAACGCTATCACCTAAAACCAATTATAATGGGACAATTAACAAAAAAAAGAAAACAGATTAACGGGAAAGTAGATCCTAAAAAACTCTACAACATTGAGGATGCTTGTGCATTAGTTAAAGAAGTCAATACCACGAAATTTGATGCATCTGTAGATTTACACATTCGTTTAGGGGTAGATCCTCGTAAACCAGATCAAGCGATTCGTGGCACCGTGACACTTCCAAACGGTACCGGAAAAACGAAGCGAGTTTTAGTACTCTGCACACCTGATAAAGAGGCTGAAGCAAAAGCTGCTGGAGCAGATTACGTAGGTTTGGATGAATACATTCAGAAAATAGAAGGTGGATGGACGGATATTGATATCATCGTTGCAATGCCTACTGTGATGGCTAAGCTTGGAAAAATCGGTAAGATATTAGGCCCAAGAGGTTTGATGCCTAATCCAAAAACAGGCACAGTTACAATGGATTTGGCAGGTGCAATCAATGATGTTAAGGGAGGTAAAATTGCTTTCCGGGTAGATAAATTTGGTATTATCCATGCATCCATTGGACGTGTATCTTTTACACCCCAAAAGTTAAAAGAAAATAGTAATGAATTACTTCACGCTATTAATAAGTTAAAACCATCTTCAGCAAAAGGTGCTTATTTTAGAAGTATCTCTATGGCTTCAACAATGAGTCCTGGAATTGCCATTGACACCAGAGAGGTTCATTAAATTATTATTTAAATCAGAAAGATCATGACTAAAGAAGATAAATCATTAGCAATTCAGGAACTGAAAGAAAAATTTGCCAATGCGCAGTTTTTTTATGTAACAGATTCTTCCACCTTGACGGTTGAAAAAATCAATCAGTTTCGGAGAAAGTGTTTTGAACAAGGCATTGAAATGCGAGTAGTAAAAAATACACTTGCTGTTAAAGCACTTCAGAGCTTAGAAGCAGAACGCGGATTTGCACCATTATATAGTGCATTTGAAGGACCATCTTCTGTTTTATTTACAGAAAATGCAGCTTCTCCGGCTAGAATAATTAAAGAATTTCGTGAAAATTCAGAGAGACCGCTTTTAAAAGCTGCATACATTGATTCAGCTGTTTTTACCGGAGATGATCAATTGAAAGTGTTGGTCGCCCTAAAAACAAAAGAGGAATTAATCGGAGATATTATATTCATTTTGAAATCACCTGCAACCAATGTCATTGGTGCTTTGAAATCTGGCGGACAAAAAATTGCCGGAATCGTAAAAGCGCTTGAAGAACGTGCAAGTGCTTGATAAATTTTAAATAAGGCTTCCAAGTATTAGACGCATATATTAATTAACAATTGTAAACAAGAAATCATGGTAGATGTAAATGCTTTAGCAGATCAGTTAGTAAATCTTACTATTAAAGAAGTAAATGATCTGGCTTCTGTATTAAAGGACAAGTACGGTATTGAACCGGCTGCTGCTGCTGTTGCTGTTGCTGCACCTGCTGGTGGTGGCGCTGCTGCTGCTGCTGCAGAAAAAACTGAATTTGATGTAATCCTCAAATCAGGCGGTGCAAATAAACTTAACGTAATTAAAGAAGTTAAAAACTTATTGAACTTAGGTCTTAAAGAAGCAAAAGACCTGGTTGATGGAGCTCCATCAACTTTGAAGCAAGCTGTATCAAAAGAAGAAGCGAATTCTTTGAAAGATACCTTGACTGCTGCTGGTGCTGAAATTGAAGTAAAATAATTTCAAAGCACGAGAGTATACCTTTGATAGTAAAAGGAATACATATATAAATCTTGACTTGAGTCACAGATCGCTGTGATTCAAGTCATGTATTTTTTTTATATATTATGTATAAGTGATTAAAGGGATTTTTGAATTTATACACTTATTATTTGATCATAGCGATCGTTTTTATTTGGGGAACGGGTTATAATAAATACTAAAAACACATGGCTTCAACTGCATTAAAACCACAACTGAGATCACGGCACAACTTTGGAAAAGCACCCCTACACGTACCTTATCCTGACTTTCTGGAAATTCAACTTAAATCATTTAAAGAGTTTTTCCAGCTGGAAACAACGCCTGATAAAAGGATTAATGAGGGGTTGTTTAAAGTATTCAAGGAGAATTTTCCAATATCAGATGCTAGAAGCATTTTTGTTCTGGAATTTCTTGATTACTACGTGGATCCACCTCGATATACAATCGATGAGTGCGTTCAAAGAGGATTGACTTTTTCAGTTCCACTAAAAGCGAGGTTGCGTCTATCTTGTAATGACGAAGAGCACGTAGACTTTAAAACGATTGAGCAGGATGTATTTTTAGGAAACATTCCGTACATGACTCCAAAAGGCACGTTTGTAATTAATGGTGCAGAGCGTGTGGTTGTTTCACAGTTGCATCGTTCTCCAGGTGTATTTTTTAGTCAAACCTACCATCCAAATGGTACAAAAATATTTTCAGCGCGGGTAATTCCTTTCAAAGGAGCCTGGATGGAATTTGCAACAGATATAAATCTGGTCATGTATGCTTACATTGACCGTAAAAAGAAATTTCCTGTTACCACTTTATTACGTGCAATCGGATACACTTCTGATAAGGATATTTTGCATTTATTTAATCTTGCTGAAGAAATCAAAGCAACTCAAAAAGATCTAAAAAAAGCAGTTGGCCGTAAATTAGCTGCCCGGATTTTGAAGCGATGGACTGAAGATTTTGTTGATGAGGATACCGGTGAATTAGTTACTGTTGAACGTAATGAAATCATTCTGGAACGGGATACCATTTTGGATGAGGACAATATCAAAATGATCAGTGAAGCTTCTGTTGATAATATTATCCTTCAACGTGAGGATATCACTGAAGATTATTCTATAATTTACAATACCCTGCAAAAGGATCCTTCCAGTTCTGAAATGGAAGCGGTGATCCATATCTATCGCCAGTTAAGAGGATCTGATCCACCGGATGATGATACAGCACGTGGAATCATTGATAAACTCTTTTTCTCAGACAAACGTTACAACCTGGGAGAAGTAGGTCGATATAAAATCAATAAGAAGTTAAATCTAAAGGCATCCATGGATACCTTGGTATTAACAAAAGAAGATATCACAGAAATAGTAAAATATTTAATCTCGCTGATTAACCAAAAGGCTGAGTTGGATGATATCGATCATTTAAGTAACAGAAGAGTGCGCACCGTTGGAGAACAATTGTTTGCTCAATTTGGTGTTGGATTGGCAAGGATGGCTCGTACCATACGTGAACGTATGAATGTTCGGGATAATGAGGTGTTTACACCCATAGACCTGATCAATGCCAGAACCTTGTCTTCTGTTATCAATTCATTTTTTGGTACGAGTCAATTGTCTCAATTTTTAGATCAAACAAACCCGCTTTCTGAAATAACACACAAACGCAGAATTTCTGCATTAGGGCCAGGTGGTTTATCCAGAGAGCGTGCAGGCTTTGAGGTACGGGACGTACATTATTCACATTATGGCCGTTTGTGTACCATTGAAACACCAGAGGGACCAAACATTGGATTGATTTCAACACTTTGTGTGCATGCAAAAATTAATTCCATGGGATTTTTGGAAACTCCCTATTGGAAAGTTGATGCTGGTAAAGTGAATATTAAAAACGGCATTCAATATTTGTCTGCAGAAGAAGAGGATTATGCAAAAATTGCCCAGGCAAATGTTCCGGTTGATAAAAAAGGAGATTTCCAGATACAAAAAGTAAAGGGACGCGAACATGGAGAATTTCCAGTACTCGAGCCACTTGAATTGGAATTCATGGATGTCGCTCCAAATCAAATTGTTGGGGTTTCTGCATCTTTAATTCCATTTTTGGAAAATGATGATGCGAATCGTGCATTGATGGGATCTAACATGCAACGTCAGGCAGTGCCATTAATTCGACCACATGCACCGATCGTTGGAACGGGATTGGAAGCGAAAGTTGCTCATGATTCCAGGATGTTGATTACTGCAGAAGGGGATGGAGCTGTTGAATTTGTTGATGCAACTAAAATCGTAATACGTTATGACCGGAATGATGAAGAAAATCTGGTTTCTTTTGAAGAAAACGTAAAAGAATATTCATTAACAAAGTTTGCCCGTACCAATCAGGCAACATGTATAAACCTAAAGCCAATTGTAAAGAAAGGAGATCGGGTTTCATTAGGTACAATTCTTTCTGATGGATATGCAACTGAAAATGGTGAATTGGCATTAGGCCAAAATTTGCAAGTAGCCTTCATGCCTTGGAAAGGTTACAACTTTGAAGATGCGATTGTAATTTCTGAGCGAGTAATTCAAGAAGATATTTTCACTTCAATTCACATTGAAAGTTTTGAACTTGAAGTTCGGGATACAAAATTAGGAGAAGAAGAATTAACGAATGACATTCCAAACGTTAGTGAAGAAGCTACAAAGGATTTGGATGAAAATGGAATTATCAGAATTGGTGCAAATGTTGAAGAAGGTGATATATTGATTGGAAAAATTACTCCAAAGGGAGAAACAGATCCTACACCTGAAGAGAAATTATTGCGAGCCATCTTTGGTGATAAAGCAGGAGACGTTAAAGATGCTTCATTAAAAGTACCTCCTTCCATTGAAGGAGTCGTTATTGATAAGCAACTTTATGCTCGTGCTAAAAAAGATAAGTTTCAAAAAGTACAGGAGAAAGATTTATTGACGCGATTGGATGATAAACATGCTGTTGCATTAAATGAATTAAAAACCATCCTGATTGATAAATTATTAAAGCTGATAAAAGATCAACTTTCTTCCGGTGTTAAAAGCATTTATGGTGAAGAGTTGATAGCCAAAGGATCAAAGTATACCAATCCGTTATTAAAGAAAATTGATTTCACAAAAGTTGATTATTTTGGTTGGACTAAAGACACTGAAAAAAATCAATCCGTTTCTAAATTGCTTCACAACTATAATATTAAAGTGAATGAAGAAATTGGAAAATACAAACGGGAGAAATTTAATATCAGTATAGGGGATGAATTACCTGCTGGAGTTTTGAAGCTTGCAAAAGTTTATATTGCAAAGAAAAGAAAACTTAAAGTAGGTGATAAATTAGCTGGTCGCCATGGTAACAAAGGTATAGTTTCTAAAATTGTACGTGTAGAAGATATGCCGTTCCTGGAAGATGGTTCACCGGTTGATATTGTTTTGAATCCACTTGGGGTACCTTCAAGGATGAACCTTGGTCAGATATTTGAAACGGTATTGGGTTGGGCTGGAAAGAAATTGGGTGTTCATTTTGCAACACCGATTTTTGATGGAGCAACCATTCATGATATCTATGCCCATATTGAGAAAGCAGAATTGCCTCAGTTTGGTCAAACCTATTTATATGATGGTGAAACGGGAGATCGTTTTCACCAGCAAGCAACAGTAGGGGTGATTTACATGCTGAAACTTTCGCACATGGTGGATGATAAAATGCACGCACGTTCAATTGGTCCTTACTCATTGATTACACAGCAACCTCTTGGTGGTAAAGCACAGTTTGGAGGTCAGCGTTTTGGTGAGATGGAGGTTTGGGCTTTGGAAGCATTTGGTGCTGCAAACATCTTGCGTGAATTATTGACCATTAAATCAGATGATATCATCGGTCGTGCAAAAGCTTACGAAGCAATTGTAAAAGGAGATAATCTCCCTGAACCAAATATTCCTGAATCATTTAATGTATTGATCCACGAATTAAGAGGATTGGTATTGGATGTAAAATTTGAATAACCGCTCTAATCAATAACAAACATGTCATTTAAAAATAAAGTAACTAAGCAAGATCAGGAGTTTGATAAAATCACGATAAGTTTGAGTTCTCCGGATGATATTCTGGAGCGTTCATTCGGTGAAGTTTTGAAACCTGAAACGATCAACTATCGATCCTATAAACCTGAACGCGATGGTTTATTTTGTGAACGAATTTTTGGTCCGGTAAAGGACTACGAATGTTATTGCGGTAAATACAAACGCATTCGTTACCGCGGAATTGTTTGCGATCGTTGCGGTGTTGAAGTAACTGAGAAGAAAGTTCGACGCGAACGTATGGGTCACATTAAATTAGTGGTACCAGTAGTTCATATTTGGTTTTTTAAATCTCTGCCAAATAAGATCGGTTACCTATTAGGACTTTCATCTAAAAAACTTGAGTCAATCATTTATTATGAGCGATTTGTTGTAATCCAACCTGGATTGGCTGCAGGAAATGGTTCTAATCTTTTAGATTTAATTACCGAAGAAGAGTATTTTGAAGTTTTGGATTCACTTCCAAAAGAAAATCAATTGCTGGATGATAAAGATCCCAATAAGTTTATTGCCAAAATGGGAGCTGAAGCAATATTTGAATTGCTTATCAGATTAAAATTGGATGATTTATCCTATGACTTAAGACATCAAGCATCAAACGAATCTTCTCAACAAAGAAAATCTGAAGCATTAAAACGTTTACGGGTTGCAGAGGCATTCCGTGAAGGTTTGAATGAAAAAAATAACAAACCGGAATGGATGATTATCCAGTATCTCCCGGTGATTCCCCCTGAATTAAGACCCTTAGTTCCATTAGACGGAGGTCGTTTTGCAAGTTCAGATTTAAATGATTTATATCGAAGAGTAATTATCAGAAATAATCGATTGAAACGCTTGTTGGAGATTAAAGCTCCAGAAGTAATTCTTCGAAATGAAAAAAGGATGTTGCAGGAGGCGGTTGATTCTTTATTTGATAATTCAAGAAAATCAAATGCAGTAAAAGCCGAAGGAGGAAGAGCATTAAAATCCTTAAGTGATATTCTAAAAGGAAAGCAAGGTCGATTCCGTCAAAATCTTTTAGGTAAACGGGTTGATTATAGCGGTCGTTCTGTAATTGTTGTTGGTCCTTCTTTAAAATTGCATGAATGCGGTTTGCCTAAGAACATGGCTGCAGAATTATTTAAACCATTTGTAATTCGTAAATTAATTGAAAGGGGAGTTGTCAAAACGGTTAAATCTGCTAAGAAATTAGTGGATAGAAAAGATCCGATTATTTGGGATATTCTTGAAAATATATTGAAAGGTCATCCAGTCTTATTAAACCGGGCACCAACACTTCACAGATTATCTATTCAAGCATTTCAGCCAGTTTTAATTGAAGGAAAAGCGATTCAACTTCACCCGCTGGTTTGTGGTGCATTTAACGCGGATTTCGATGGTGACCAAATGGCAGTTCACGTACCATTAAGCAACGCTTCGATATTGGAAGCCCAATTATTGATGCTTGCAAGTCACAACATGCTTAATCCTCAGGATGGTTCTCCAATTACCCTTCCTTCACAGGACATGGTATTAGGACTGTATTACCTCACTAAGGAAAGAGCAATTGACAAAGAACAAAAAATTAAAACATTTTATAGTAAGGACGAAGTTGTTATTGCATTCAACGAAAAGAAAATTGAACTTCATGATCCTGTTCAATTAAAGGTATTAGTTGAAAATGAAAATCTTGAACTTGAAAACAAAATGATCCGTACTACGGTAGGGCGTGTTTTGTTGAATGAAGTGGTTCCAAATACAGTTCCTTTCTTAAATGAATTGCTTACAAAGAAAAACTTAAAACAAATTATTGGGGATATCATTGTCCGTACAAGTTTCGCAGTTACAGCAAAGTTTTTGGATGAAATAAAGGATCTTGGATTTTACTGGGCGTTTAAAGCAGGTCTTTCTTTTAATTTAGGAGACTTAATTACACCATCGATCAAGCAGAAAACTTTGGACGAAGCGCAACGCGAAGTTGAAGAAATCTGGGATAGTTATAACATGGGTTTAATTACCAATAACGAACGATACAATCAGATTATTGATAAATGGACCTATGCGGATAACCGGGTTACTGATAATTTGATGAAGGAATTAGCAGCACATAAGGGCGGATTTAATTCTGTTTACATGATGTTGCATTCTGGTGCCAGAGGATCTAAACAACAAATTAAACAGCTTTGTGGACTGAGAGGATTGATGGCAAAACCCAGAAAGTCAGGAGATACCGGAAGTGCTATTATTGAAAATCCGATTCTATCTAATTTCCAGGATGGTTTATCAGTATTGGAATATTTTATTTCAACTCACGGTGCGAGAAAAGGTTTGGCAGATACTGCCTTGAAAACAGCGGATGCCGGATACTTGACAAGAAGGTTGGTTGATGTTGCTCAGGATGTTGTAATATCAGATGAAGATTGCAATACTCTTCGTGGAATTGAAACTACAGCTTTGGTAGATAATGAAAAAGTAATCGAAAACCTGGCTTCAAGAATCGTGGGTCGATTTAGTTTGCATAATATTTTGCATCCATTGACAGAAGACATCATTTTATTGGCAGGTGAATACATCGATGACAAGACAGCTCAGAACATTGAAAAGTTAGGTATTGAATCGGTTACCATCCGTTCTGTATTAACATGTGAAGCTAAAAATGGAGTGTGTACTAAATGTTATGGTAAAAATTTAGCTACAGGCCGAATTACAGAAGAAGGCGATGCAGTAGGTATTATTGCAGCACAAAGTATTGGTGAGCCTGGAACCCAGTTAACACTGCGTACATTCCACGTGGGTGGTGTGGCTGCTGTATCTAAAGCAGAATCTGAAATCGTTGCAAAATTTGATGGAATCATTGAATACGACGGATTGAAAGTTTCTGAACTTGTTGAAAATAATACAAAAAGCACGATTGTAATATCAAGGTCAGGTGAAATCCGGATTTTGGATATCGAGAATAATAAAATCTTAACAAGTATGCACGTTCCTTATGGCTCGTTCTTATTTGTAAAGGAAAAGCAAAAAGTAAACAAAGGGGATTTGATATGTAATTGGGATCCATTTAATGCTTTAATCATTTCCGAATTTTCGGGAATAATTAAATATGATTCCATTGAAGAAGGAGTAACCTATCGTATGGAGCGCGATGACCAAACTGGTTATTCTGAAAAGGTTATTATTGAATCAAAAAACAAGAAAAAGATTCCAGCCATTTCAATTGTAAATGCAGCTGGAGAAGAATTAAAAAACTATTCATTGCCAGTGGGTGCATATATAACCATTGACGATAACAGTGATATCAGTGCTGGTCAGAAAATTGGTAAAATTCCAAGAAACGTAAGCAAAGTTTCGGATATCACGGGTGGTTTGCCAAGGGTAACAGAGTTATTTGAAGCAAGAAATCCTTCCAATCCGGCAGTAGTTAGTGAGATTGATGGAATTGTTTTTTATGGTAAAATCAAAAGAGGTAATCGCGAAATCTTTGTGGAAGATGAGCGCACCGCTCAACGCAGAAAATATTTAATTGGATTGTCAAAACATATCTTGGTTCAGGAAGGTGATTTTGTTAGAGCAGGTACTCCTTTATCTGATGGAACCACCGCCCCCCGGGATATCATGATGATTAAAGGCCTTTTTGCAGTTCAATCTTACTTGGTAAATGGTGTTCAAGAGGTGTATCGTTCACAAGGGATCAATATCAATGACAAACACATTGAAGTAATCGTCAGACAAATGATGCGATGGGTTCAAATTGAAGATCCAGGGGATACAACTTTATTGGAAGGTGAACCTGTAGATCGCTGGGAATTTATTGAAGCCAACGATGACATTTTTGATAAGAAGGTTGTAACAGAAGCTAATGATTCGACAAAATTGAAAGCAGGTCAATTGGTTTCTATTAGACAATTGCGAGATGAAAATTCATTTTTGAAACGGAATGATAAAAAATTAGTTGAGTATCGGGATGCAACTTCAGCAACTGCAAGTCCCTTGTTATTAGGTATCACCAGGGCTTCATTAGGTACCAGTAGTTGGATTTCTGCAGCTTCCTTCCAGGAGACCACAAAAGTATTGAGTTCAGCTGCAATGTCAGCAAAGAGCGATGACTTGTCTGGCTTAAAAGAAAATGTAATTATCGGAAAGAAAATTCCTGCAGGAACTGGACACAGAAAGTATAAAGACTTATTGGTTCGTTCGGCCAACAGCAAGAAAAATTTAGTAGAAGCAGAAGATTAGATTTAAACTAAATTTTGGTTCAATAAAAAAAATGAAAGGGCTTTCAAATTGAAGGCCCTTTTTCTTTTAGCTGATTGAGGATTCTTTATGCGAAAGAATGGCTTCTAAATTAAGCAATATTTAAATTTGCTTGGAGCGAAGTATATATTTGCCGATAAGATCAAATTCAATATTGGCAAGTGCACCCGGTTCCAGATATTTTAAATTGGTATGATCCCAGGTATATGGTATGATTGCTACTTTAAAGGACTTGCTTTTCAATTTAGAAACCGTTAAGCTAATTCCATTGATCGTAATTGAGCCTTTAGAAATGATCAAATTCGCAAACTCTTTTTTTAGTTCGAATTCAAGCTCGGTGCTTCCTGGTAATTTCTTTATTTTTAAAAGTTTTGAAGTACAATCTACATGTCCTGAAACTAAATGTCCATCTAATCTGCTGTTTAGATGCAATGCTCTTTCCAGGTTTATTAATCCACCTACTTTCAATTTAGATAAATTGGTTTTTTGTAAGGTTTCATTTACCGCAGTTACTATGTGGCTTGATTTGAATTTTTTAATAACGGTAAGACACACACCATCATGGGCTACACTTTGATCGATTTTAAGTGACTTTGAAATAGTACTGGCTATTTCAATCATAAGATTGCCCTTATTGGTTCGTATTGATTTAACACGGCCTAGAGATTCAATGATTCCTGTAAACATTAATTAGGTTTGCCTCTTAATAATTCAATAAATCCTGTTAATTGGTCCTTGGTTTTTAAGTTTGTTTGAAATCCTGAATAATAAATTATACAAGAATAAAAATATACTCCATCTGGCAGGGGATTGCCGGATTCATCTTTTCCATCCCAGTTTATTTTAGGATCAGTGGTTTCGAAAACTTGTTTTCCCCAACGATTTATTAATTTAAATTCAATTTTATCTACAAAGCGGAAAGGGTATGGTTTGAAAATGTCATTTGACCCATCTTGATTTGGTGTAAATGTATTTGGTAGTTTATAGATAGGGCAATACTGAACACAAACTGTATCAATTATTGGACATTCATTGTTTAATGAATCAAAAGCACTGATTCCATAACAGTTGGGAATGATATCTGATAATACATGTTCGTATTCTAATGTATTTATATCATTTATTTCTGTCAGCAATACTTTTTTAGAATCAATATAATAATATAGACGATATCCTATTGCGTCATGGTCAGTACATGAAAGATTTGGATTTGTCCAATTTAGTTTGTTAGAAATCGTTTCTTGATGTAATTCTTGATTGCAAGGTCCTGTAACATTAAGAACAGGGCAACAAGGAGGTTTTTTATCTTCAGGAACAGCACATTGTTCGTTGGAATGATTTAAAAGTGGTTGTTCAATACTAAGAATTCCATAGGTACCATATGCTTTAATTTTGTAACAATATAATTTTTGATTCTGCAACTGATTATCTGTATAGGTATTTAAACTGGTAGTTCCTATCGAATCAAATGCTTGTGTATTTTCATTTAATCGAAGTATAATAAATTTATAATTGGTCCAAGGGGTTTTAGCATACCAATTTAATTGGATAGACTTATCATTTGGTTGTAAAGTCAGATAGATGCTTTGAGCAGAGTCGGATCGATGATCTGATTGGTTTGCAGGCAACAATTGCACTCTGTAATTGTGTTGAAAGGCTTTTGTATTGATGTTTTGATGCAAAAACAAGGTATCCCAATTGGTATTAAAATAAGTGTAAGTTTTAATACTTTGTGGTATGTTATTCCAGTTTGTATTGGCAATTTTATGTTCAATTGTTAGCAAGTAGGGTCCAGAATTACGTATCGTATCAAAGGCAAGAGGATCTGGCTTTAACCATTTAACGTTTACTTGTCCGGTTAAGCTATCTGTTCGTTGAACATCAACATTCAACAAAACTGGATTTTCAATAGCAAGTGAATTACATGTTTCGTTTGAATGTAAACTACTTTCAAAATTTACGGGATAACCTGATGCATTGATTTTTGCAAATTCGCCGAGGACCCTATAACAGTAAAATTTTGATTTTTGCACCAGGCTGTCGATATAGTAATATTGATTTCCTTGTACATTTTTCGTAAGATATGCTATTTGTGTATATAAATTCACTGGCAGTCCCGGATGACAAGTGTCATGTGTCAAAATGGTAGATTGTTCCTTTCTCCACACCGAAAATCCGCGAAAAATATCGTCAAAAGTTTCACAGTCGTATGGTTTTTGCCATTGAAGTCGGATTGAATTCTGTTCAGGTTTAGAACTTAAATTTTCTGGAGCAGGTCCCACCACTTTGATCCGAATGGTATGCAAATATGCTAAACCTGTTGTGTCAAGATAATTATCTGTTACTTTAAGTACAACAAAGTAATATTCCTTTCTAACATGGCTGCAAGTGGTTTGCCAACTCAGTGTCGCTCGAATAGGGGAATTTTGAAATTGATTGTGTTGATCAATTTGTGCCGGTGGATCTGTATAGAAAGCTGCTCCGTTTGCTTCGATTTTTATTTTAGACTTAGGATTCAAACTATCAGGATCAAATGCAAAAATTGGAATTTCCAGTTTTGTTCCAGCAACAACACACGTATCAGTTATAGTTTGGATGAACGGGGGCTGGTTGTCTCGGCAATCATTCCTAACAAAAATTTGCATATCCCGCATGGTGCTACTAATTCTTATCCCTTTTCGATATTCATGAACAATGATTACAATATTGTATTCTCCAGCTTTTTGAGGAGAGGTCCATCTGAATGTACCATCTTTTGAATCTAAGCTAATATTATTGTTCAGTCCAGCTTGTATTTGATTTGGATAAAAATAATTAGGAACGATAGTGCCTGTAGCCATTAGTGGAATTCCTAATTCAAAACTAAGACTGTCTCCATCTTCATCGTAAGCAGCAGGATTGTGCGTAAAAGCTTTGCCAACACATGCAAAATCTATTGGTTCTTGCAATAGTTGAACAGAATGATTTGGATATTGGAATAATAAATTCAATAAACTGACACTTGTTTGAATATAAAATGGAATATTTACACTATTTGGTGGATCGATATTAAGGATATTATCTACACGATTTGGATCCTGAACACTGATCAAATAACTACCACGCCCTGGATAGCTGTGTTCCGCGATGTACACATTCTTTTTTATATTGTTTGGTAATATTTGACCATTACCATTTATCCTTACCACATTTGAAAAGCTTCCATCTCCCCAGGCAATTGAAATACTATCTCTGTCTGCCGAAACGCTGCTTGTTTTAGTATAGGTGGTGACGACAGCGCGTATACTTAAATCGGATAATTGAGTATATGAAATTTCGCCGGCTCTGTTGTGTGTTGCAAAAATTTGGCTTGCAAAAGCTATGATACAAATACTTATTGCAATGACCCGATTTAAATAGCAACTGGATTTCATATCGTCGTTGTGATTTTATCTAGGCATTTGTGAAGACTGTTTTTCCAACTTGGAATTGCAATTTGTAATTCAGTTTTGATCTTAGTGCAATCCAGTTGACTAAATGCAGGGCGAGGTGCCAAAGCTCCAAATTCATTTGTACTTATTGCTTTTAATGAAACATTCAGGTTTAAATGTGAAAATATCTCCTGAGCAAATTCATACCATGAACAAGCGCCTTCATTGCAATAATGATATATTCCTTCAATTTTTTTAGACGGGGAAAGTATAATTTTTATAATTACCTCCGCAAGATCAGCTGCATAGGTTGGTGAACCTATTTGATCATCCACAACCTGAATGGGTTTGCCCAAATTAGCCATACGAATCATGGTTTTAACAAAATTATGACCAAAACTACTGTACAGCCAGGAGGTGCGTATAATAATATTTTGGGGATTGTAGTTCATAATTACATCTTCTGCCTTGCTTTTAGAAGTAGCATAAACACCATTTGGATTCTTAGGAAACGTTTCAATTAAAGCTTTGTGAATAGAATTGAAAAATACATAATCACTTGAAATTTGAATGATTCTGGTTTTTAATCCATTACAAGTAGCGGCTATCATTTTCGGAGCTTCATAATTGATCCGGTTACAGATTTCAGAATTTGTTTCTGCCAGATCAACCTTGGTATAAGCTGCAGTATTTACAACAAAATCAGCATGAGCATTGCTTAAAATCTTGTAAGTCTGCTTTTCATCTGAAATATCCCATTCCGTTTTATCAAAAAATTCAAACTTGATTTCAGGATATAAACTTGCGAGGTGTTGTATTTCCTGAGCTAATTGACCTTGGGCACCCGTAACAAGTACTTTCATCTGCCTTGGATTTTCAACAATTTATAAAAATCCAATTGCTTGTCTTTGTTCGAAATTTTCTGCAATTCCTGTGGAATCATCCAATCAATATTCAAATCAGGATCGAGCGGATGAATCCCAGATTCGGAATTTTTATCATAATAATTATCACATTTATAATTGAAAACACAATCAGTACTTAGCACGGAATAACCATGAGCAAAGCCCCGTGGAATTAATAATTGTTTTTTATTTGCTCTGGATAAAATAATGCTAAACACTTTTCCAAAGCTTTCACTGTATTTTCTTAAGTCAACCACAACATCCAAAACTTCGCCATGGCTTACTCTGACTAATTTAGCTTGGCTCTTTGTGCCAATTTGAAAATGAAGTCCTCTGATGACTCCATAAGTTGATTCCGAGGCATTGTCTTGAACAAAATGGTAAGCTAAATTATTCTTGACGAACCACCGAGCATTGTATGATTCAAAAAAACAGCCGCGTTCATCTTCAAACGAATCAGCTTGAAGTACAAACAAGTCATGAATACCGGTTTCAAACAGCTGCATTTTATTTTTCCTTAAAAATTAAGCGAATTGGAGTGCCATTAAAATTATATAATTCACGCATTTGGTTTTCTAAAAATTGTTTATAACTGCCTTTTATCTGGTCGGGATAATTTGTAAAAAACGCAAAAGCAGGATAGGGTTTTGATATTTGAGTTATATATTTTATTTTAATCAAATGATTTCTATAGGAGGGTGGGGGTATTTTTGCAATAGCCTCAAGCATCTTATCATTTAAATCAGAAGTCTTAATTTCTTGCTTTCTGTTATTGTAAACTTCAATCCCTTTTTCAACTGCTTGAAATATACGTTGTTTGTCTTTGGCGGAGATAAATAATATGGGAACATCAACAAATGGAGCAAGTTTTGACCTGATTTTAGTTTCAAACTCTTTAGCTGTTTGAGTTGTCTTTTCAAGTAAATCCCATTTATTAACCAAAATTACCAATCCTTTATTTCGTTTTATTACCAAGGATACCAATTCCATGTCTTGCGCTTCTATGCCCAGGGTTGCATCTATCATAAGGTAACAAACATCACAATCTTCAATTGCATTTATAGCTCGAATTACAGAATAAAATTCCAGATCTTCAAAGACCTTATGTTTTTTGCGAATTCCAGCAGTGTCAATCAACATAAATTCTTTTCCGTATTTTCTATAAATGCTATGAACAGGATCACGGGTCGTGCCAGCTATATCCGTTACAAGATTTCTTTCCTCATCTAAAAGTGCATTTAAGAAAGATGATTTACCAACATTTGGTTGGCCAATAACCGCAAATTTAGGTAATTCAGATACAGTTTCTATGTCGTCCGGAATTAACGCAGCAACTGCATCTAATAATTCACCGGTGCCGCTTCCGGATTGAGATGAAATACAATACAATTCATCAAATCCCAAGCCCCATAATTCTTGTGCTTGTAAGTAACGTTGATTGTTGTCTACTTTATTCGCAATTAAAAATACTTTCTTATTAATCTTCCTCAACATTTTTGCTACCTGATTGTCAAGATCTGTAATTCCTGCAGTAGCATCCGTCATAAATAAAATGCAACTTGCCTCTTCAATGGCAAGTTCTACTTGTTTTCTAATCTCTTTTTCAAAAATATCTTCTGAACCGGTTACAAAACCACCCGTGTCAATTACTGTAAAATGTTTCCCGTTCCATTCGCTGACATCATAGAGTCGGTCTCTGGTAACACCACTCACGTCATCAACAATTGATTTTTTATGTCCAATCAGTCGATTAAAAAATGTTGATTTCCCTACATTGGGTCTCCCCACTATTGCTACTGTAAAACTCATTGAAAAATACTTGATTTTGTAATAAATGATTCATTGTTTCGCCAGTCTTTGCGTAATTTAATGCTAAGACTTAAATATACTTTTTGGTCCAGGTATTTTTCAATTTCAGTTCTTGACCGAATTCCAAGTTCTTTTAATTTACCGCCACCCTTGCCAATTAGGATAGGCACCTGAGATTGTTTCCCTACATAGATATTAGCATAGATTACAGCCATTTCCAGTTGATCATCTACCCCTTTGCAACTTTCAATGGTTACAAAACAATGATAGGGTATTTCTGCATCATATAACTTAAATAATTGCTCACGAATTAATTCACTAATAAAAAAACGAATTGGGCGATTGCTAATAATGTCATCCGGATAATAGGCTGGATGAACCGGCAACAAGTTTTTTACTTCGGTAAGCAGCGTATCGATTCCTAAATTATTAATTGCAGAAATGTTTATAATCTTTAAATGGGGTATTCCAAGATGCTGGATGGTTATTACAATTTCAGCAATACGTTGTGGGGTAGAAAGGTCGACTTTGTTTAAACAAATGATAATCGGTACTTTGATTGGGTGAAGCAGCTTTACAAATGCATCGGGAAGTTCAAGGTCTTTGCTTGCGTCAATGACTAAAAGCAAACAATCAGCATCTTCCAATGCATTATAAACCTGGATATTCATACTTAAATGAAGCGGGTAATTGGTCTGATCAATAAATCCAGGGGTATCTGAAAATATAATTTGAAAGTCAGCTTCATTAATTAAACCAAGAATTCGCTGACGGGTTGTCTGAGGCTTTGGTGAAATAATCGCCATTTTCTCACCCGTTAGTGCATTGATTAAAGTGGATTTACCACTATTTGGTAAACCAATCAAATTAACAAATCCTGATTTAAATTGATCGCTCATTTTATGTTTTTGATGCTACAAATTCCATTAAATCCGTGGGATTCATTTTTCTCCAATTAATATCCTGAAATGCTGGACCAAAATTTACAAAATGTTGAATTCCAAATAATTTAATTTCATCCATCACAGGTTTTTGCATATTAATAAAGAAAATACTTCCTTGTTCGTCTTTAATCTCTTCATACCATTCTTCATAATAACAATCATCAGAACCATGAAAATTGAATACATGCTCCCAGATTAATATAAAATTTCGGATGCCTTGATTTTCCAATGGCTCAATGATATCCCGCTTTAAAAACATAATATCATTGTTTATGCAATCATTCCATTCTCCAATAAATTCCAATATACAAAATCCTTCTTCATAATCTGCAAAAAGTAACTTCGCATAAAGAGTTTCAGAACCAATTTCGTCCCACAATGGATGAATGTAATAGTTATAAACTTTATTCCGATAATTAAATTCATCGTGAAACGAGTTGAAAAATGGACTTCGCTCGTCTTCTGAACTATTGTACAAATCCTGCCAGTTGTAAAAGGGTTCTATATCGTGCATATATTTGTAGGAAGGATGAACTTATTAACAGATGCCTTATAAAATAGTTGTTACAGGGCCGGAATCATGCGGAAAAACAAGCCTTTGTAACTATTTATCAAGCACTTACAAAGGTAAGATGATCCCTGAATATTCGAGGACCTATCTGGCTGAAAATCCTGGTTATCCTGATTTTAATGCCATTGAAATGATGGGTTTTCAGCAAGAATATTTGAATAAATCCGCTTTAGAATCCTTTCCTTTGGTTTTTTGTGATACGGATGCGTTAAATTACATGATTTGGAGCCTGGAAATTTATGGCAAAGTCTCCCATTCATTGGAGTTGCTTTTTGGCAAAAATGAAGTCACTCTTTACCTGCTTTGCTGTCCAGATATCCCGTGGGTCTTTGATCCGCATCGTCAAAACCCAACAGATCGAGACAGGCTATTTAAAAGGTATTGGCAATTTTTACAAAAAAAGAATTTGCCACTTTGCTTTGTCTCAGGATCTGGCATTGCACGATTTAAGAAAGCATGCTTTTTTATTGAAAATCATATTCCAGAAATCCGTAACTTTAAACGTTGATTTGGGGTGCCGCATATGCTGTCTGCCGGCTGAGATTATACCCACCGAACCTGCCAGGGTAATTCCTGGAAGGGAACGATAGAGGCGATTCCCCTTCATTTAATTGAATCTTATGAGGATAGGGCTTAGCTTTTTTTTAATTTTTACAATCTTAAATTCGTATTCTCAAAACAGGATCTTTGGGAACGTGATCGATGAAAATGGTCAGGCATACCAACATGTTAAATTGAGCATTGTCCAGTTGGGTTTGGAGCATTGGACTGATCAAAATGGAAAGTACGAATTCACCAATTTGCCAAATGGTGTTTATGCATTAGCAGTAGATTATTTTTATGATATTCAATATTTTACATTGCCGATAAGTACAAAAGACTCAGTTTTTGATATCACCTTGGTTCGGAGAATTGAGTTTAATGAACTTTTGATTAAAACCTATCAATTTAATCCATCAAACTATTCCAGTGTTTCTAAATTAGACGAAGAATGGATTAAAAACAACAGACAGGAAAAAGATCTTCCGTTTTTATTAACCAGAGTATCCGGGATTGTCAATCAGTCTGATGCCGGAAATGGAGTAGGGTATTCTGCACTCAGAATGCGTGGAATGGATCCATCTCACATTCAAATCACTTTGAATGGCATTCCATTTAATGACAGCGAATCTTCTCTTAGCTACTTTGTAGACATTCCTGACATCATTTCGCATACCAATGAAATAACAGTTTTAAAGGGAAATGTACCGAATCGACCAGG
Organism: Saprospiraceae bacterium; assembly: GCA_016714025.1. Classification (NCBI taxonomy): domain Bacteria; kingdom Pseudomonadati; phylum Bacteroidota; class Saprospiria; order Saprospirales; family Saprospiraceae; species Saprospiraceae bacterium. The sequence goes on from JADJOB010000002.1 coordinate 2,234,934, forward strand.
ATCTGCATCTTTTGGAGGAGCAATTGATATCAATACAAATAAATTAAGTTTTGATCCATACCTTGTTTTTCAAACCCAATTTGGTTCTTTTAATACTTTTAAATACAGCTTGCTCGCAAATTCAGGATTGTTAGAAAATAAGTATAATTTAAAGTTTGGACTATCTCGACAAAAGTCAGATGGATATATCGATCGATCCAATTCTGATCTTAAATCATTTCACATTTCTTTGGCACGTATATTAAAATCGAGTGCATTTCGAATAAACTTTTTACACGGTAGCGAACAAACCAATCAAGCTTGGTTTGGGTTGCCGGTTCAGTTTATAGGGATAGACAGTTTACGAACTTATAATGCAGCGGGTACACAGAAATCCGGAGATCCATATAGCAATGAAATTGACCAATACAAGCAGGAACACATTCAAGGATTTTACCAAAAGCAGTTAAATTCAAATTTAAATTTAAACTGTATTTTAAATTATACTTTTGGTAAAGGTTATTACGAATCCTATATAGCAAATGCAACATTAGCAAATTATTACATTGAAAGCAGCACGATAAGCAAAGCTGATTTAATCCAACGCAAATGGTTAAAAAATCATTTTGGACTATTAAGTACTAATTTGGTTTTTCAAATAAATAAAAAATGGAATGTGACTCCCGCTTTAAGTTTGATACATTATTATGGAAATCATTTTGGGAATGTAAATTGGGTTAATCTAGTGGATTATAAAGTATTGAAAAACAGATTTTATGACAACAATGGAAATAAGAGAGAATTTACTGGTTCAATTAAATCTAGTATACAGATTTCAAAAAAACTAAATATTAATGCAGATTTACAGTATAGGAATATTAACCATAAGATTAAAGGTGTATTAGAAAGCAAAAAGGATATAAATCAAAGCCATAATTTTAATTTTATAAGCCCCAAATTCTATGCTGATTACCAATTGAATTCATGGTGGATTTTTTCAACTTCTTTAGGTTATATGTTGCGTGAACCATTTCGTGAAGATTTGTTAAACGCCGCAGATGCATTAAAACCAGAAAATTTAATCGATTTGGAATTGGGAGGAAAATTTAAATCAGAATGCTTTACGGTCAAACTGAATTTGTATGAAATGGCTTACAGAAACCAGCTTGCACTTACCGGCGCTATTAATAATGTTGGAGAGTTACTCCATACCAATTTAAATCGATCCAACAGACTTGGATTAGAATTGGAAGCAGATTATCAATGGAGAAATCTGGTTACTTTTTGGACTGCACTCAACTTTAGCCAAAATAAAATTGATAAATTTGACGAGTTTATTGTTGATTATGATAATGAAAATAGATCCATCGTTAAAACGCATACCAATACAGATATTTCTTTCTCACCAAAATCAGTTATTCATGCTGGCATACAATTTTCAATTTTAAAAGTTAAGAAAAAAACACCAGGCTTACAATTGGCCATGCAATATCATAACATTGGAGCGATGTATCTTGATAACAGTGGATCAGGAACTGCATTGATTCCTAAATACCAACACGTAGAATTTAAATTGAATTTAGAGCAAAAGGTATTTAAAAAATCAACCATTCATTTTTGGTTTGCAATGTATAATGTACTTGATAAAGAATATGCATCACACGGATGGATTTCATCGAGATTTCATTCAGATTTACCAATCAATTTAAGCCAGGATCCTTATTTAGCTCAAGATTCAGATCAAATCTATTATTACAAAGCAGTTTACCCACAGGCCCTGAGACATTTTAGCCTGGGTCTTCAATTTGAGTTTAGGTAGTTGAAACTATCAAAAATGCCAGGTAATTCCTGCTCGATAGACAATTGGAATTCGAATCGAATTATCGACTTCCAGGAAGTCGTAGTTGACATAGAGTTCATAGGCGATCGGGGCATTTGAGTGGTAGCCCAGTCCCACTAAAAACAAATCCCTCCACTCTCTGGAAGTTACCAATTTATTGCCATTTGTAGAGCCGTCTGTATAAGTTTCATTTAGCTCACTAAATTCGGTATGCACAAAAAAGTTCTGTAGAAACTTAGCTCTGGCAAATAATCCGATTCCGTAGTCGATGCTATTGTATTTGTAAACTCCGCTAAAATCGCTAAACTTAGCTATGGTCCAGTCAAAACTGATGCGGGGACCAACAGACAGAAATGAATTTAATTTATATCCAGCCATTGGTGACAACCCAAACGTAAACACATTTGATTGTAAACCGTTATAATAACCAGAGTTGAAATTTAGATTGATACCGCCTCCTAACCAGATTTTATCAATAAATGGAATTGTTTCTTTCTTTTTCTTTTTACTGGATTGAGCAGACAAGGGGGTTATGCTTGAAAAACAGCTTATTATATTAATTATAAGCAGCATGTATAAACTTTTGCAAACCCTTCTATTAACATTTAATTTAAACATATAGCATTCAATTTATTAGCAAGATCAAAAATGGAATTTTTTTAATAATTTTACGGTCATATTAAAAGATATTATGAAAATCAGGGAAATTACTTTACAGCTTTTTATCATTTTCTTAGGTTTTATAGGCCTTCAAGCACAAAACATAAGCTTAAGTGAACTTAAACAATCTCAAAAATCACCTTTAAATCAAGTTTTTTATGATTATAAACTGGTCAAAATAGATTTTGATCAGCTTAAATCAGGCATGTCTTCAAGAGGCAATCAGCATTTTCTAACGTTGAAACATCCTGATTTTGTATGGAATCTTGAATTATTTGAGCACGAAGTATACACTTCAGATTATTTACTCAGAGTTGGTACGGATCGTGGAGTCCAGGAATTTAGACGTCGTCCGGACATTCATTCATTAATTGGTTACCTTAAAACTCCAAGAGGTGGTGATGTAAGAATGACCATTGCAGACCACTTTATTGCCGGGATGATTAAAGAGGGTGGAGCCACTTTTTTTATTGAGCAGGCAAATGGCATAGATCCTAGCTATTCTGATGATGTGCTGGTTATTTATGATAGTGAAAAAATATTCCAAAACCCTTCTATCGAATGCGGTTTTGATAAGTATATAAAAAATAAGCAACAATTCATAGAACAGTCAGAAGAGAAAGTAAACAACAGCCGGAATCATTGTCTTCAGGTTGAAATTGCAATAGCAAATGATTTCACTGTTTTTCAAAAAAGAGGGAGTGTTGCCAATGTTGAAAACTGGAATAATACCATTTTAACATTATTAGGGGATAATTATGACAATGAGTTTCAACATTCCATCGAATTTGTTCAGTCTGCAAGTTTTGTAGCGACTTCTGCTGCTACAGATCCATGGAATGGAATCAATAACATCAATACGCATTTGGATAAACACGTTAGTTGGGGAAATGGTGGAGGATATGGTGCAGGGTACGATGTTGCAACTGCCTGGACTACAAAATATACCAATGGAGCTGTTGGTCTGGCCTGGCTAGGGGTAATTTGTAATAACCTGAGATACAATGTTTGCAGCGATTACGGAGGGTCCAATAATTGCATTCGGCAATTGCAAGCACATGAGCTAGGTCATAATTTTAATGCGGATCATGATGGCAGTGGGCAACCCTTTATCATGGCTCCAGCCGTGAATTGTACTTCCGCCTGGTCAACCAATTCGATTTCAAGAATAAATGCACATATAAATAGCAGAGGTTGTTTAAGCGTATGCTCTGGTGGCTCTGCTCCGGTTGCTGACTTTTATGGGAATCCAGTTTCCGGTTGTGTTCCATTCAGTGTTAACTTTTTTGATTTATCTACAAATGATCCAACGGGTTGGGCATGGACTTTTCCAGGAGGAACACCTTCTAGTTCAAACCAGCAAAATCCGGTGGTCACCTATAAGACTTTTGGAACGTTTGATGTGACCCTTAGGGTAAGCAATGCATTTGGATCTAACTCAGTTACATTTTCAAAATATATTGAAGCGAATGATAAACCAAAAGCTAATTTTAGTAAAGTCATTGTTTCAAGAACGGTATATTTTACAAATCTGACCTTATATGGCAGTACCTATGAATGGGATTTTGGTGATGGAGAAACCTCAAATGACCTGGATCCAATACATGAATACCAAAATGATGGTGTTTATGATGTCGTATTGCGTGCAGAAAATGATTGTGGGGTCAATGAATTTAAAATGAAAATAACCATTGTTACGGTTCCAATTGCTCTGTTCTCTGCAGACACTACCTTTGGTTGTACTTCATTCAAAGTTAAATTTATCAACCTTTCATCTACCAATGTTACTTCCTGGACCTGGACTTTTCCAGGAGGCGTGCCATCTACTTCATCCCTTTTTGAACCAATTGTTGAGTATAAAAACCCTGGTTCATTTGATGTTAAATTAGTGGCGAGAAATAGTAAATACAGTGCGACCGCTGAAAAATTAAATTATATCAAGGCAGATTCAACGCCTGTTGCTGATTTTACTTTCCAGGAAAACGGAACAATCATATCGTTTACAGATAAATCAAAATTTTCCAGGACAATGCATTGGGATTTTGGAGACGGAAAAACAAGTACGGAGCAAAATCCTACCCATGAATACTTACCCGGAATTTATCAGGCCAAGCAAATTATAGAAAATGCTTGTGGCAGAGACACGTTTACTCAAGAAATAATCATCGGAACAGGATTAATTGCTGGATTTAGTTCTGATTTTCAAAAAGGTTGCATTCCTTTTGAAGTTCATTTTAAGAACACTTCAGTAGGTGCATCCAGCTACCAATGGAGTTTTCCAGGAGGGACACCTTCAAGTTCAATTGATAAAGATCCTGTTGTGACCTATAATTCAGTAGGAATTTATGATGTTTCATTAAAGGTGAAAGGGAATGGAGATTCAGTTACAATAAACAAGCAACAGTTTGTAAGTGTTGGTGATAATCCTGAAGCGGCCTTTCAAAAATCAATTACTGGATTTTCAGTATTTTTTAATGACCAGTCAAAATTGGGAGCTAGCTATTTATGGGAATTTGGAGACTCCAAAACAAGTACTGAAGTTTCTCCAACCCATTTATATTCTGCTGAAGGAGATTATCACGTTCGGTTAATAGTGACAAATGATTGCGGTTCTGATACCATGAACCAATTGGTGGCAGTTTATTTAGTTCCTAAAGTCGATTTTATTGCAGATTCCACAATTATTTGCGGATTTGGAGAGGTCCAATTCACAAGTAAAACTTCTGCAGACGTAAATTCCTGGTCCTGGATATTTGATGGTGCTTCACCGGATACTTCATCAAGTAAAAACCCAGTGGTTTATTATGACAAAAAAGGTATTTATTCTGTTAAACTGACCGTTCGGAATTCAAATGGTGAAAATAGCTTAATCCGACAATCCTATATTCGTGTTATTTCACCCGTATTGTGTCCGGAAAATATTATCTACAAAAATTCAGAATTAAATGGAGACATAATTTATCCAATTAAGAAACAAGATTCTGAAGGAATTAAAATTTTTCCAAATCCTTTTAATGGAATTCTAAATATTTCGGGATTGGACGTACAGGATAAAAACTTGATTAAAATTTATAATTACCTGGGTGAAGTGGTTTATTCACATGTAGCTGTTCCAGATCAACCAAGTATTAAGTTAAATCTAAATGACTTGAAAGCTGGATCTTATATTTTAAGTATTGAAAATAAAAAGAGCACAATTACAAGAGCGATATTCTTATCAAGATAATTCAAGCTATTCTGCTGGAATCAAGGGTGATATATGAATAAAGCAGAATAAGCGTTCTAGTCAAGACAGCAGTAGTTAATTAACTGCAGTTCATTATGGTTCTGCCGGGAATAACATGCGAATTAGCCAGAATTGATGTGTTCTGGGTAATTTGCACGGTTTTTGTATATATCATGTTTTGGACTTATTAAGATGCACTATCAGAATAAATGGATCATACTTGCATTCGTTAGCATGTGGCTAACGGAGTTAAGTGGTCAGTGGTGCTGTGTCGACTCAACAGTTTTAATTAAAGATAAATCCACAGCTTCTCTCAAATTATTAATAAGTTCAGCACTCAATAATAATTTAGCAAATCCTGGACAAGGTGTTTGTGGAGTAAGGATACAATTCGAACACGAGTTTATTGGAGACCTCACAATGGATCTCATTTCTCCTTCTGGGCAAAGACTTCGATTGGTTGGACCCATTGGTAATTCCGGAATTTCAGACTTTTCACATTGGGCTGTCACATTTATTCCATGTGCTGATAAATCAAATCCTGACAAAGGCTTTAAAATGAAATGGGATAATCAACAAGCCTGGGGAATTTTTGGCAAATTTTATAATGGCACATATTACCCGGAAGGAGGATGTCTGGAAAGTTTTAATTTAGGTTCTGTAAATGGAATTTGGACACTCGAAGTCCACGATGACGAACGATTTTATGAAGGTAAAATCGAGAGTTTTTGTTTATTGTTTTGCGATCCTACTGGAATTAATTGTATGGATTGCAGTCCAAATGGTGGTGTTTTTATAAATGAACATTTAGATTATTGTATTGATGATCCTCAGCTTTTAATCCAGGAACGGATTACGTTTCCAGTTTATAAACCGGATTCTACCTCGTATTCTTATACTTATTTAGTAACAGAAAATGACACCCTGATTTATGTCGGAGACAGTTTGGATTTCAAGAATTTTAAAGCAGGCGATTATGTTATTTGCGGAGTTTCGTATCTCACTTCAGATTCATTAAAATTACCTAAACCAGGTACCTCGATCTCATCATTTAAAAATGATTTAGTTATAAATTTAAACAGCTTTTGTGCTGAAATATCAAAGAATTGTTTGGAGGTTTCAATTCACCCTAATTATGCCCAAGTTCAAGATAGCTTTTTCTTGTGCCTGGGGGATACCCTTCATCTTGGAGCACTCAAATATTACGATGAAGGTCGCTACACCATTCCATTAAAATCAACTTTTGGTTGTGATTCGATACTGGATCTTGATTTAAAAGTGGTTGATATGGAGATTAAATTAACAAAGAAGGATACAATTACTTGCAGCAATCCTGTGATCCAATTGGATATTTCGAAGTCCATTAAAACAAGTCGAACGCGAATTAACTGGTCTACAAATGATGGAAATTTTGTTGATTTACGTGATTCCTTAAGTGTCAGTGTAAATCAAGAAGGAACCTATAAAGTAGTATTTGAGGATGGCTTTTGTAACGATTCCCTTGAAATTACGGTATTAAAAAGAGATAAAATTCCAAGTTTAAATGTACTGTCAGACACAATAAATTGTTTTCATAATAGGGCAACATTGAAAGCAGCAACAGATGCTATCAATCCAATTTTTAATTGGTCTGATGGAGCCAATATGATTGGTGTTGATTCTGTGATTCAGGTTAATCAACAAGGATTTTATTATGTCACAGTGACTGACGATGCGGGATGTTCTAATATTGGTTCCATTGAAGTGTTATTAGATACAATGCCAGCGGAATTGATCTTATTCGCTGAAGATTTAAGCTGCAGAGACAGCGTCAGCAGCTTGCGTTTTAATTCTAACAAATCATTGTTAAATTTTACATGGACAGGACCGAATTTTTTTCAATCAACTAATTTGAATCCCAGTATTAATAAGCCAGGATTTTATACACTTACAGTAACTGCTGATAATGGTTGTTCAAACAGTGGGTTTATCAGGGTATCAAGTAGCATTCAGAAACCGGACTATACTGTAAAACCCGACACCTTGAATTGCCTGAATAATTTTAATGTTCAAATAAATTCAAATTCCAATTCGATCTTAGATTCAATTTGTTATTCAAATGCCTACGGTTTTAAAAGCAATTTGTTAAATCCTTTTGTTCAAGATTCAGGTTTTTATAAGGTATACTTAAGAGATTCTGCCGCATGTGTTTTAGATACTATGATCTACATTTCGCTGGATAGTTTAAGACCCCAATTTAAACTTCAAGCTGGAATTTTAGATTGTTTTAAAGATAGTATTCAGATTGTACTTATAGATACTTCAGGCTTATCCGGTTTGGTTTATCATTGGACGGGTCCGATTGGTTTTAACGAAATGAAATCAAGCCCATTTATTAAAGAAGCCGGCATATATAAAATTCAGGTAACGGGCATCAATGGCTGCAGCAGCTTTGACAGTATTGAGATTAAACAAGACACCTTAAAACCAGTCATTCAATTTTCCGGAGAGCAACTTACCTGTTACAGACAGGTGGTCCAGATTAACGCGACGGTTTCTATTAGTTCGAACTACCAATGGTCAGGACCTGGGATGTTTTCTTCCATGTTGGAAGATCCTGTAGTTTCTGACAGTGGTTTTTATAAATTGATTGCCACCAGTGTAAATGGATGTAAAGCCGAAAAGTCAATTTATATCGATATGGATAGATCTCCTCCTATACAATCAATTCAAGGAAATGATCTTAACTGTATATATAGCCAGGCAAAAATTTTAGTTAAATTAAATCAGGGAGTTGATACATTGCATTGGTCCGGACCTCAATTTATTAATTCAATTGCTGATTCTATATTAGTTTCCACTCCGGGTATGTACTCTGTTTTCGTTCGCGGGATTAACGGATGCACTGATTCAGCCCGTATCCATATTATGTTGGATACACTTCCTCCCAGTTTGCAGTTGCAAGCGGATACCATTACATGTGCAATGACAAATGCCCGAATCATTTCAAATTCTCCGGACTCCATAATTAACTACAAATGGCTTAACCCATTGCAGGATTCCTTTTTAACGAAAGACATTACCAGCAATTTACCAGGTTGGCATTTGTTGGAAGTAACTGCTTTAAATGGATGCATGAAATCAGATTCCATTTTACTTATTGAGAGAAGAAATTTGCCTGTATTTCAAGTAATAAATGATAGTTTAAGTTGTAAAGATTCGACAGCAAAATTGCAAATTATAAGCAATGAAAATAATTTAAGTTATCAATGGAAAGGTCCCGGGCAATTAACATCTGATAGTGCGGTAATTCTTACCAATTTAGAAGGGTTTTATCGTTATACCGTAACAAATTCATTTGGATGCAGTTTGACAGATTCAATTCGATTGCTTGCTTTCCAACAAGCTCCAAAAATTAACTATTCGGATAGCATCATCAATTGTTCAACCAAGTCAAATCCGGAGTTGCAAGCTTTTTTTACGGATACTTTGTTGTTCTTTGAATGGACAACACCTTCAGGATCAGTTTTAATGAGAAATCCGATACCTGTTAATGAAGGCGGTTTGTATATTTTCAGAAGCATCAATGAATTTGGTTGCGTCGGAATTGATTCTATAAACATGCGTTTTGATACCTTGCCTCCACTGATTCAAAGGATCCAGGTGGATACCTTGAGCTGTAGTAAAATTCAGTTTTTTCCTTTAGTAGAAGTACAACCTGCAAACGTAAGGTATCAATGGAACGGACCATCAAATTTTAATTCTAATCTTCCAAATCCAGCAATTAGATTGCCTGGGGTCTATCTGTTAAGTTTAACTGCACCCAATAATTGTTTTGTTGATACAACGATAATCGTACTGAAAGATTCATTGCTGCCAATAATTAATGCATTTGGTTCTGTCTTAAACTGTTCATCAGACAGTACACAAATCCGGGTACAATCAAACGATAGTTTAATCAACGTATTCTGGCAAAGTCCTACAGGAGTTTTTATAAATGAACGGAATCCTTTCGTAAAAGATTCCGGTTGGTATCAGTTAATTGTTGAAGGAAAAAATAACTGTTTGCTTTTGGATTCGGTTTATGTTGGCTTAGACAAGACATTGCCCGTGTTTATTTTGAAGGATACATTATTGGATTGTAAAACAGATTCTGTGCAATTGAATGTTCAAACGAATGACTTGGGCTTGAGCTATACTTGGTCTAAAAATGGAAGCTTTTTATCAAATGCAAAGGATCCATTTGTAAAAGATACAGGTTTTTATAACGTACGCGTACAAGGTTCGAATCATTGTGAACAATTGGATTCAGTGTTTGTAAGCGACCGGCGACAAAAGCCCGATTTATCGGTTTTAACGGATACATTAAATTGCATTCAGGCCAGTGTTCAATTGAATCCTAAATTCGATACAGTTTCAAATAGGTTTTTATGGTCAGGACCATTTGGATTGGATTCAACACAAATAAATCCAAAGATTTTATTTTCCGGATATTATACCTTGACGATCACAAATAAATACGGGTGTGTCCATGATACCACATTGTATGTGCCAATTGACACCAGTACACCTTCTGTACAAATAGCAACATTGGATTCATTGATTTGCGAACAAGATTTAGCAAAGTTGTTTATCCTTTCAGGGTGCAATCAATGTGAATACACCTGGAGCACGCTGGATGGGAGCATTCAATCTGGTACAAGAGGGGATACCATCCTTATAAAAGGCTCAGGGACATACCAAGTAAATATTGTGAATACACAAACAGGTTGTATTGGAAATGAATCCAGAATTATTAGAAAAGATACAGTTGGCATTACTGAAATTCGATTAAATGTTCAGGATATTTCTTGTTTTGGTTTGGGCAATGGTGTCATTGAAATTCTGGAAGTAAAAAGTAAATTTCCTCCTGTTACATTTTCTACTGATGGAATCCAATACAATCCAATAGGTAAATTGGAAAATTTAACTGCTGGTTGGCAGCATTTATTTTTTAAAGATCGTTTTGGTTGTTTATTAGATACATTGGTGCAAATAAATGAGCCCCCTCAGGCGTTTTTAGAATTGGGACCCGATACCAGCATTGTATTGGGATCTTCCTATTTTATTGATACACAAACCAATCTGGATACCAACTTAATTCAGTCTTTGATTTGGGATCCAACAATGGATTTGTCATGTATAGCTTGTGTTAGAGTAAATTCAAGTCCTAAATCGGATACCCGATATACATTGAAACTTATCGATCAGAATGGTTGTGAAATTGAAGATGCAATTACAATTAAGGTTTTAATAAATTCTGATCTGTTTATTCCTAATGCTTTTACACCAAATGGTGATAACATCAATGATCTGTTTTCTCTTTTTTCCCCTAAGGGAGCATTGCACATAAATACACTTAGAATTTTTGACAGGTGGGGAAACCAGGTTCATGCCTTGGAAAATATTAATTTTTCGGGAGAATTCCAGGCATGGGATGGCCGAATTGGAGATCAACCAGCGCTTCCAGGTGTTTATGTTTACTTGATTGAGCTGCAAAACGCCAAAGGAGCTGGCTTGATTTTTAAAGGTGATTTAACGCTGATCCGTTAATTTTCTAAAAAAAGGGCTCATTTTTGAGGCTGAAACCTAATTAATAAGGTTTTATATATATTTTTTTGAGTATTGAAGAAGCGAAAAGGCACATCGCAGGGTCTTATGATTGCCTGAAGTTTTGGGATTTGGATTTAGTAATGGATTTTCATTTTGTTGAGATTCATATAAATTGTACAACGGTATGGTTTTTGAAATTGCAAACTTTATTTGTGAAAATAAATCTAATTAATGTTAAATAAAACATTAATTTTATTTGATAATCCAAGGTAAGTATATTATTTTTTGTAATATTTAAGAAAAACATTTACAATATGTATCGAATTTTACTTTTTTTAATATGTATTTTTTGTCTAGCTGGGAGTACCCAAATGCTAGCGCAATGTACTCCTCCAATGGCTGAAGAGTGTGAACTCGCCAATGTGTTGTGTTCATTGGATGAGGTTAATGGATATGCTTGTAATAACCCAAGTACCATTGCCAGTCCATGTCAACCTTTGTGTTCACAAGGGGGTGTTGGCCATAATACCAGTTGGTGGGCTTTTGTGTCTCAAGGTGGAAATGTTACTATTACATTGACTATTGGTGGGTGCACAAGTTCCCAAGGTATACAATATGGAATTTGGGGAGATTGTAATTGTGGACAAGAAGTAATTTGTCGTTCAATTCCTTGTATTCCACCAAATAGTACCTCAACTGCAAATGCAACACTTATACCCTGCAAGACCTATTATCTTTGGGTAGATGGTTGCAGTGGTGATATCTGTGATTTTACCATTAATACATCCGGTGGTGGACCACCTTCATTGGATCCATTGGGATTTATTAATAACATAGCCAGTAAAATCATCCAGCCTGTTTGTGTTGGAGCATGTAATGTTCGATTCTTTGTTAATCCACAATCAGGTGGTTGCGAGCCAACTTATGTTTGGACTTTAGACGGGGATGAAGTTGGAGGAAACTCAAATGAAGTGCGTTTGGATTTTCCAGATGAAGGTGATTTTATTATTTGTGTTACAGCTTATATTGGAAATCCTTCCAGTGGTTCAATTTGTTCACAAGAAGGGCCTCAGTGTGCTACTGTTAAAGTAAGACCTATTGCAGACAAAAAAGGTCCGGATCGCCATATTTGTTATGAATTAGCAAATCCAGGAGGTTATAAATGGCATTCTCAACGAATTTTCCAAACAGGTGAATACCGGGAGCAATTTACAGATGCCAATTGTTGTAAATTCGATTCTATTGTTCAATTCTATGTATTAGATAAACCGGAACCACCGGATGTTTACTATATTACCTGTGATGGAGAGCCTTATATTGATATTCTAGGCCGTGCCCATGTTCCTTGTAAACAAAAATTTGAAGTAGCTTTACCAAAAACGACCGATCCTTATCGTTGTGACAGTTCAATTTTATTAACTGCAGTTTCTGTTGATTTTGCGCCTAATTTCCGTGTACAGTGTATTGGTGGACAAGTCGAAATTTCTCCAGGAGTACGAATTATTAAACCATGTAGCGTTGGAGAAACCTACCAATTTGAATACCGTTGGTATAAGAAAAACGACCCAGCGAAGAAAACGATCAGTCAAGATGAGAGACTTTTAGTAGATGCCGTAAAGGAAGATTATTGTGTAGAAGTAAATGTTAGGGTTGAATTAGCTACAGAATTTGCGATATGCGCCAAAACATTCTGTGAAACATTTAATGAAGATGATTTAGCACCTAAATGTTTCCCATTGGCAGGTGATGTTGTATTGTGCGTAGGTAAAAATGGATCCTACTGGATAGATACTTTCATCAATCAAAAGGTTACTTTTTATACCTGGACAGTTGATGGAGGCTATGTAGTCTCTAAACCGGATTCACAAGGAGTTGAGATTAAATGGTTACTTCCTCCAGGTGACACAGGAACAGTTTGTGTTTACTACGATACTGATTGCGGCAGGAGCTGTGAAAAATGTATTAAAGTTGCTATTCAGGCTGTACCGGCTCCTAAAGCGGGTCCCAATGATAGCATTTGTGACCTGGCAAATCAATTCAACGGACAAAAAGATGTTGGAGGTAGTTGGACGCAATTAAGTGGTCCTGGAAACTCAAATATTACAGATACAACCGACCCAAAGTCCAATGTAACAGTAGACTCTTATGGAATCTATCGATACGTATACTCTGAAACGCGATTGGGTTGTACCGGTACTGATACGGTGGATCTTTATTTTAACTCAACACCGGATTCTTCTGGAATTACCTACTTATGTAATGTAAAACAGACTCAATATAAATTGCGTTTTCAAGTACGGGGTGGAACTCCACCGTATACTGTAGTTCAAGGAAATGGTACCATAGATGCAAACAATGTCTACTTATCTAATTTCCATGATAATTTAACAAATTATACCATTTTGGTACGCGATGCAATGGGTTGTATTTTGACCTTTAATTTTAATCATGAATGTAAGTGTACCAATTTAGTTGGGGTATTAGATAAAGGACTTGAGAAAAAATGTGAATCTGATATTTTCACATTTGTGTATGATCCAACATTAGAAAAATTGGATCCAAATGATACCGTTATTTATGTAATGACCAACGACCCTGATCCAGATAATGCAGCGGGAGGATCGTTTATTAAGATGCTGAATTCCAAAACTATTGCTTATGATCCTGGTACCATGAGCTATAATACTACTTACTACATATTTGTTTTAGTAGGAAAGAGAAATGGACAAGGAGGAATTGATTTTTCTGCAGGTTGTGTTCAAGTAGATGGTCCAAAACCATTTGTATTCTACAAAAACCCATTGCCAAATGCTGGTGTAGACGATGCCATTTGTGGTACTGTTTATGACTTAAAAGGTATTTCAAGTATCCTGGGTACTAATTTGAAATGGAGATTGATATCCGGTCCATCTGGAGTTCAGTTTTCAGATGATGTTTTGGCAACTTCGTCAGTCAATACTCAAGGAAATTATGGTACGTATGTTTTCGAATTAACGGAAGATAATAACAATTGTGCTGCTGCAGATTTGGTTGAAATTACATTCAATCCATCTCCTTTTATTGCAGTGTTTGAAAAAATATGTATAGAATATATACCACCTTATCCATATAAAGCAACCATTAATATTACCAATGGAAAACCACCATTTACAATTGTACAGGGTGGAGGTATGATTAATGGCAATGTTTACATGACGGATACACTTGCAAGTTTAGTCCAATTCAATGTTAAAATTCAAGATGCCAATGGTTGTGTTTCAAATTTAATCATTGACGATTATAACTGCGATTGTGGTGCAATCGATGCAGGTGAATTGGATTCCATTCCAACTGAAGTTTGTATTGACAAATGCGTACCAATCAAAACAATCATTCCTCCGATTTTAGATCCGGAAGACGTTGTAATGTACGTGTTCCATCAGTCCTCATACAATGATCAAACTGTTCCTAAACTAGACACATTTTTTAGTCTAAACGATGTGGTTTGTTTTGATGCATCTAAAGGAATGATTACTGGTAAAGCATATTATGTTACCTGTGTCGTTGGTGATGATAAAGATTTTGATGGAATTGTAGACCCTAATGATCCATGCAAACGGGTAACTAAAAACCAACCAATTATATGGTATGATTATCCAAATCCGGATGCAGGACCTGCTGATAGTATTTGTTTCTACAATTACCAATTAAACGGTATTACGAATACTGGTACACCTAGCTGGAGATTTATTGGTGGTAGTGGTACGAGTACACTTTCAAATCCAGGCAATGACCAAACCAACGTCAGTGTTTCTGGAAAAGGAACTTACCAATATGAATTATCTGAAGACTTTAAAGGTTGTATTTCGAAAGATACGGTAACAGTGACCCATTGGGATGCTCCAAATTTTATTGATGTACCACCTCCTTATGAGTGTGATAATACTGCAGAGAAATTTAGAGTTACGATTGATGGCGCAAACGGAGATCGTCCATCCTGGATTATCGATGGAACAACAAATCCAAGTGGAACATTGTCCGGAAGTTTTGTAGGTGGAAATACCTGGAGAACTGATTGGATCAATAATAATGAAGTGTATCAATTGATAATCAATGACAGACATGACTGTTTGCCAGATACTACTTCAAATACATACGAATGTCCTTGTATTAATGGATTGGGTAACTTAAATAAAACACCAATCATATTGTGTGCAAATGCAACTGCTCAGGCAGTATATGCATCCGGGACTCCGGATGGTAACGATGTGGTGCGTTTTGTGCTTTATGATGGAAATCCTGCTGCTCCAAAAACTGGAACATTTATTAATGTAAATGCTTCAGGAACCTTCAGCTTTGATGCATCCAAAATGCAATTAGGTAAAACATATTACATTATTGTGTTGATGGGAAATCCTGACCCTGTTACCGGTGTAATCCTTGATGACCGCTGCTTGAAATTTGATGCTGTTCCTGTAACCTGGTATGATTTTCCAAAAGCAGTAATTGGCGGAGTGAATAAATTAACCTGCGCAGTGACATCTATTACATTGAATGGAACGTCTTCAACCAGTGGTTCAGGTGCAAACCTTAATTACCAATGGTCTGCCTCTAATGGTGGGCAATTTGTAAATCCAGGTAATGTAACAAGTAATACCACTGATATTAATGCACCTGGTACTTATAAATTACAAGTAACAGATCCAATATCCGGATGTACTAATGAAATTACTTATAACGTAAGCATTGATGTTCAGAAACCGACGGTTAGCATTGGTCAACCTTTGCAAATTACCTGCGATCGCTTGACTGTTGATCTGGATGGAAATGCCTCCTCTAAAGGACCAGAGTACAGTGTCCGTTGGACGGGTCCAGGTACGATTCAAAATGGAAATACCTATACACCAACTGTGGATGCATTGGGAACCTATCGCTTGATTGTTACCAATAATAATAACGGTTGTGTAGATTCATTTGCAATGAATGTAACAGCTGATTTAAGAAAACCGGTTCCAAATATTCAACAGATTGGTCAATTGACTTGTACCGTTAAACAAGTTCAACTGGATGCAGGTGCTTCCACAGGTCAAGCTGGTGCAATTGGAGGCTATATTTGGTCAACTCCAAATGGCAGCATAGTTTCTGGTGTCGGAACTTCAAGAATTACAGTTGATAAACCAGGTACATACCGGGTTCAGGTAAAAGATCAGGCAAACGGTTGTACCGAATTTACAGATATTGAAGTATTGGAAATTGGCAATCCATTTGCCGGAATTAATCTTGCAGCAATCAATCCTCTTTGTTTTGGTGAACGCAATGGGACAGTAAATGTTACTGGCGTTATTGCAAACGGTCCTGCTAATGGATTAGAGTATTCATTTAATGGAGGTCAGTTTTCAAGTTCTAAAACTTTTGGAAACCTCTCACAGGGAACGTATCGATTAAAAGTTAGGGATGTAAATGGCTGCGAGCATGACACAACAGTAACTTTAATTGAACCAGGTAAATTAGGTATTGATGTTGATAAGGTGATAATTGTTGACCAGGATCAAACTGTTTTCCTGGATACGATGTTAAATCTGATTACAGGAGGAACTTCGGCTTATAGAGATACTGTTTGGTGGAACTTAAATCAAAATGTAGATTGGGAACCTAAATTGCGTTATCAGGCAGATACAACAAGAGACTTCTTGATTACTTTGATTGATGGTGCTGGTTGTAAAATTGAAGACCGCGTGCGTGTTGTGGTGCGTATTATCAAAGATGTGTGGTGGCCAACAGCATTTACACCAAACGGAGATAACATCAATGATCTTTGGAACCTTAAGGGTAAACGCGTTAGAAACATTAAATCATTAAATATCTATGACCGTTGGGGTGAATTGGTTTATGCTGCAAAGAATATTAAAGATGGAAACCTTGATGCCGGAGTAGGCTGGGGTGGTAACTTTAGAGGAGAAAGAGCCTTGCCTGGTGTTTATGTATTCTATGCAGAAGTGGAGTATGTTGGTTCTGAAGGATCAGATATTTATAAAGGAGAATTCACACTGCTTAGGTAATTTCTTTAAAGCTTAGGACTTTTAAAATTAGCTAATAAAATAAATGAAAGGCCATTCTGTAAAAGAGTGGCCTTTCTTATTTGTGTAATTAAACCATTGGGTCTGAGATAAATCATTTTGTATTCCGAGAGTTTTCATTGGAATGTAATATCAATCCTATATCATTTGAATGACTTGATTGGTCCTTGATTGTGTAAGGATTAATTTTCTTATGATACGATGTTTCAATTTCCTGTGAAGTGTATTTTAGTAATTACACTTGTAACATTCAAATGAACTCTAATTGCAATTCTCGGTCAATTTTGTCTGGATAATATGGAGGGCAAGTTGTTTTTGTTGTTCTCGATTGAGTTGGCTATTGTCAAGTAAAATAGCATCTTCAGTTTGGATTAATGGACTGTCTTTTCGAGTTGAGTCGATTTGATCTCGTTTTTTAAGATTTGATTTAATTTGTTCAAGGCTTTGTTGAATTCCACGTTGCTTTAATTCTGAATAGCGGCGTTGGGCTCTGGTATCTATTTCGGCAGTAACAAAAAGTTTTACATCTGCATTCGGAAATACGACACTGCCTATATCGCGTCCATCCATAATAATGGATTTTCCGCTTGCAATTTTTCTTTGCAAGTCAACCATTGCTTTTCTGATGTTGGATACTGCAGATACCTCACTTACAAGGTCAGAAACACTGGGTTGCCTGATTTCTTCGGTTACATCTTTATTATTTAACAAGAGTTGGGGTTTTGAACCCGGAATAAAATCAATTTGAATTTCGTGTATTGGAATGTCTTCTATAGCAAGATCAGGATTGATTTTTTTTTGCTCCAAATAATACAAGGTGATGGCTCTGTACATGGCGCCTGAATCTATATAAACGATGTTTAATTCAGTAGCTAAATCCTTTGCCAGGGTACTTTTACCACAAGCAGAAAATCCATCTACAGCTATTATCATATGCATTGACTAAAGTAAAAAAAAATCCTGTCTTGTGAACAGGATTTTAATTTTAATATTCTTCTTCATTAAAGAGGAAATCATCTTTCCGGGGATAATCCGGCCAGATATCTTCCATGCTTTCATAGATTTCTTCATCGTCTTCCAGTTCCTGAAGATTTTCTAACACTTCAATTGGAGCACCTGAACGTATGGCAAAATCTATCAGCTCATCCCGTGATGCCGGCCATGGTGCTTCTTCCAAATGATGAGCTAATTCTAACGTCCAATACATAGCTTGATTTTTATTAGGTAATTGATTTTATTGTAATTCTTAAATGACATGAAAAGTTCCGTTGAATCAAAATTTATAGAATCAGCATGCTGTCACCATAACTGTAGAAACGATATTTTTCTTTTATTGCCATTTCGTAGGCTTCGTTTAACAATTCATGACCGGTAAATGCAGAAACCATAATTAATAAACTTGATTTTGGTAAATGAAAATTCGTAATCAACCTATTTGCTATTCTAAAATCATAGGGAGGATAGATAAACAAATTAGTCCAACCTTCCGCTGGTTTTAGGTATTTAGAAGCTGAAACAGAAGATTCTAAAGCGCGCATGGTGGTGGTGCCTACAGAAAATATGTTTTTACCTAAATCTTTGGTCTCATTTACCAATTTAGCAGTTGACTCATCAATGCGAAAATACTCAGCTTCCATTTTATGCTTCGACAAATCTTCAACATCGATGGTCCGAAACGTACCTAATCCAACATGCAAGGTAACTTCACCAAAATTTACACCTTTAATTTCAAGCATCTTATACAGTTCGCGACTCATGTGGAGTCCTGCTGTTGGAGCTGCAACCGCGCCGACTTCTTTCGCATAAATTGTTTGATAGCGTTCTTCGTCAGCAGATTCAAGATTTCGGGTAATGTATTTTGGCAGCGGAGTTTGTCCAAGAACTTTTAAAGCATTTTGAAATGCCTGACTGTCACCATCAAATAAAAATCGGATGGTCCTTCCTCTGGAAGTTGTGTTATCTACAACTTCGGCAACAAGGACTTCCTTTCCGTTTTTATCATAGAAGTATAACTTGTTACCAACCCTGATTTTACGAGCTGGATCAACCAGAACATCCCATAAACGAACTTCCTTATTCAATTCTCTTAAAAGGAACACTTCGATTTTTGCACCCGTTTTTTCTTTTCGCCCGTACATACGTGCTGGAAACACTTTGGTGTTATTTATAATCATAGCATCTTTATCCTGGACATAGTCTAAAAGATCCTTAAAAGTCTTGTGTTCAATTTTACCGGTATCCCGATGAATTACCATCATCCTGGAATCTGAACGCTCTTCAACTGGATATTGAGCAATTAGATTTTTAGGGAGGTTAAATGTGAACTGCGATAATTTTGTACGCATCTGTGTTTTTTAATTTCCGGCAAAAATAGGGTATCAGACATAGTAAAATCAAGTCTTTTGTCAAATAATCAATGAATTTTAAAGAGGAATGTTGTTTGATGGTAGTTCTTTTTTGAGATTTAGTCGAAATTAGGGTTTAAATACTGCCTTTGATGCTAATTTTGAAGCAAAAGAAAGGGAATTGATTTTTTTAAGAATCGTATTAGACAGCTTTAATCAGGCCATTCAACAGCTCACTAGCAATAAGTTGCGTAGTTTTTTGACTTTATTAGGGATAACCATAGGCATATTTTGTGTAATTGCAGTCCTTTCTTCCGTTGATTCCCTCGAAGAGAATATCGTTCAAAGTTTTGAAAAATTTGGGAATGATGTAATTTATGTGGATAAATGGCCTTGGGAAGAAGACCCAGGGCAGAATTTTTACAAGTATATGGCAAGACCGGTAGCAGATATCAATGACTTGCACAACATTCAAAATAAATCCAAACTTTCTCAAGCAGCTTCATTGGCAGTGTTTTTACCAGGAAGGACAACAAAATTTATGGATGTTGTCGTTGAGGGTGCTTACATGGCTGGAATTACAGAGGACTATGATAAAATCATCAAACTTGAATTTGAAGATGGAAACTATTTTTCGGCACGAGATTTTCAAATTGGTGGAAATCAAACAATACTAGGGAATAAATTGGCTTTGTCCTTGTTTCCAAAAGGGAATGGAGTAGGAAAGGAAATTAATATTGGAGGGCAGAAATTTCAAGTGGTTGGAATTCTAAAGCAAGAAGGTAAATCAATTATATCTATAATGCCCAATGACGAGGCAGTCTTTATACCCTTTAATACCGCCAGAAAGCTGGTATCTATAAATTCCAGTTCAAATTGGGGAACTTTATTAAGTGTTAAAGCAAAAAAGGGGGTTGACCTTGATGAACTAAAATATGAAGTCTCCAGTATTATAAGACCCGGGAGAGGTTTGAAGCCACGGGAGAAAGATAATTTTTCAATTAACAGAATTACCATGTTGACAAATCTTGTTGACAAGGTCTTTGGTGTAATCAATTTTGCAGGATTTATTATCGGATTGTTTTCTATGCTGGTTGGAGCATTTGGTGTGGCCAATATCATGTTTGTCTCGGTAAAAGAACGAACCAATTTAATAGGCATCAAAATGGCAATTGGTGCAAAACGCTATTTTATTTTATTGGAATATTTGATTGAAGCAATTATTCTTTGCATCATCGGTGGACTTGTAGGATTGTTTATTGTTTGGGCTGCCTTATTTATCCTTTCTAAATTACTTGAATTCCCAATTTACATGTCATTTCAAAATATTGCACTTGGAATTAGTTTGTCGATACTCATTGGCATTGTAGCTGGAATTATACCAGCAATCATTGCATCCAGGATGGATCCTGTTGAAGCAATTCGAAAATAATTGGGAAGTTTATTATGATAATTACGAAGGAATAATTGCCAGGTGGTTTCATCTGATGTACATGCAATTAGTTAATGGCACTTATACAACAGATTCGATGCAGCATATTAAAATACATCTTATATAAATTAGATGAATTAATCTATATATGATTGATTATAGAGTCAATTAGGTCGAACAAATGTTCGATACCAAAAACAAGCAATAAAAGTGGAACTTATTTTTTTACGTTCTCAACCAAAGTCTGAAATGCAGCAGCATTATTTAATGCTAAATCCGCAAGTACTTTTCGATTGAGATCAATATTCTTTGTAGCCAGTAAATGGATAAACTTTGAATAACTTAAACCGAGGGGTCTAACGCCAGCATTGATACGAGCAATCCAAAGTCTTCTGAATGCTCTTTTCTTTTCCCGGCGATGTTTGAACGCATATTTCATTGCGCGTTCTACCGCATTTTTAGCAACGGTATAAACTTTTGAACGACCGCCAAAATAGCCGCGGGCGGCTTTCATGATTTTCTTCCTTCTTCTTCTGGAGGCTACTGCATTGACTGAACGAGGCATATTTTTTGTTTTTTCAAGGGATCAATTGATATTGATACTTAACCTTGCTTGTTATTAATTATATTAAAATATTCCTAATAATTGTTTCATACGTTTTTCTTCACTTTTATGCACAATCACAGAATTTACCAAATGTCTTTTGGCCTTCTTGGTTTTGTGTCTCATAAAATGCGAAGTTTTAGCCTGGTAACGCTTTACTTTTCCTTTACCGGTCAATTTCATTCTTTTTTTTGCTCCTGAATGCGTTTTTACCTTAGGCATATCTAAATTTTAGGTATTTAATTTTGGATGGCAAAAATATGAATTTTAATCGTATTTAAATGAAAAATCGACGCACAAAAGCTAAAATTCTGTGTTTTTTGTTAAAATTCTTTAAACCTTACCGGATAGGACTCGTTTAATTTGATTTTTTCTTTGGAGATATGATCACGTGCATCCGTTTACCTTCAAGGCGAGGGAGTTCTTCCGCAACTCCATAAGATTCTAACTCTTTTATAAAGCGCAATAAGACCAATTCTCCACGATCTTTAAAAACAATGGCCCGACCCCTAAATTGTACATAGGCTTTGACTTTTGCCCCTTCTTCCAGAAATTTAATGGCGTGCTTGGTTTTAAATTCATAATCGTGGTCATCAGTATGAGGACCGAATCGAATTTCTTTTACTACCGTTTTGGCCGTTTTTGCTTTAAGTTCCTTTTCTTTTTTCCTCTTTAGGTAGAGGAATTTTTGGAAATCGATGATCTTGCAAACCGGTGGATCAGCCTTTGCGGTGATTTCTACCAAATCCATTCCAAGATCAAATGCCCATTTAAGTGCTTGATCTGTATAATATACGCCGGCTTCTATGGGTTTTCCAGCTACCGTACTGATTTCTTCAAAATTTTCGCCAACGAGTCTTATTTGACTATTTCGGATGGCATCGTTAATGCGGAATTGTTCTTTTAGTTCGTCGAATTTATTGACAGGACCTCTTCTAAGATTCAAATGACTGGGTTTAGTTAAAGTAACAAAGATATAAAATCATATATAATAATTAAATCATTAAGATTTCTTCAACGAACTGGTTTTAGTGGCCAGTTGAATGTAGATCAAATCCTTTTCCTTATCTAATAAGGCTTTTAGTTTAGATCCTTGCTCTGGATTTTCACTTAATAAAAATTCAGCCAGCGCATCTTCTAAATATTTCTGAACTGCCCGGTGTAATGGACGAGCACCAAATTGGGGATCAAATCCTTTCTCTGCAAGGAATTCAATGGCCTCATCTGAAAGCGTTAAGTGATATCCTAATTGCTCTATTCGATTCAGTAATTTCTTTAGTACGATGTGAATGATTTGATGCATTTCAGATTTTTCAAGACTATTGAAAATTAATACATCATCAATTCTATTTAAAAATTCAGGAGAAAAGGTCTTCTTCAATGCATTTTTAATGACTGATTTCGTATTCTCATCTTGATTTTCCTGGCGTGTTTTTGTTGCAAAACCAACTCCTTGGCCAAAGTCTTTTAATTGGCGAGCCCCAATATTGGAGGTCATAATGAGTATGGTGTTTTTAAAATCAATTTTACGGCCAATGCCATCAGTCAAAAGACCTTCATCTAATACCTGCAGCAAAATATTGTAAACATCCGGGTGCGCTTTTTCAATCTCATCTAAAAGAATAACAGAATAAGGTTTTCTTCTGATTTTCTCTGTCAGTTGCCCGCCTTCTTCATAGCCCACATAACCAGGAGGCGCTCCAATCAATCGGCTAACGGTAAATTTCTCCATGTATTCACTCATGTCGAGCCTGACCAATGCATCTTCGGAATCAAATAAAAATCTAGCAATTGCTTTAGCCAATTCAGTTTTTCCAACTCCAGTAGGCCCCAGGAAAATAAATGATCCAATTGGTTTCTTAGGATCCTTTAATCCAACTCGATTTCGTTGAATTGCTTTACTGATTTTAGTAATGGCTTCATCCTGACCAACAATGGCTTGTTTAATTTCATCCGCCATGTTCACAAGTTTTTTGCTCTCAGACAAAGCAACTTTCTTAACCGGAATTCCGGTCATCATAGCAACAACCTCTGCAATGTCTTCTTCAGTAACAGGGTAGCGTTTTGCTTTTGCATCCGCTTCCCATTCCAGTTTTGATTGGTCAAGTTTTTTAAGTAAACGCGATTCCAAGTCCCTTAAATCGGCCGCTTTTTCGTATTGCTGACTTTTTACAGCAGTATTTTTTTGTTCTTTGATTTGATCAATTTGGGTTTCGATGTCTTCAATATGCTTTGGAACATGAATGTTTTTCAAATGCACTCTGGCTCCAACTTCGTCAATTACATCAATTGCTTTATCTGGCAAGAAACGATCTGTAATATACCGGTCACTTAATTTCACACAACTTATGATGGCCTCATCTGTATAGCTTACAGAATGGTAGTCCTCATATTTGGATTTGATATTATTAAGAATTTGAATGGTTTCTTCTGCTGTTGGTGGATCAATCATCACTTTTTGAAATCTGCGATCCAAAGCGCCATCTTTTTCAATATGCTGACGGTATTCGTCTAAAGTGGAAGCTCCAATGCATTGCAATTCACCTCGTGCAAGCGCAGGTTTAAAGATATTGGATGCGTCCAAAGAACCTGTTGCGCCTCCAGCTCCAATGATGGTATGAATTTCATCTATAAACAGAATAACATCGCGTGATTTTTCCAATTCTGTCATGATGGCTTTGATGCGCTCTTCAAATTGCCCACGGTATTTGGTGCCGGCAACCAGGGCTGCTAAATCCAACATCACGATGCGTTTATTAAAAAGTGTTCTTGATACCCGTTTTTGAATAATTCGCAACGCCAGACCTTCTACAATGGCGGTTTTACCTACTCCCGGTTCGCCAATTAATATCGGATTGTTTTTTTTGCGTCGACTCAGAATTTGAGAAACACGTTCAATTTCGGTTTCCCGGCCCACAATTGGATCTAATTTTCCTTCTTCAGCCAGTCTTGACACATCGCGTCCGTAATTATCCAGTACCGGTGTCATGGATTTATTGCTGGACTTTCTAGAATAACTGGTTTGACTGGGTTCGTCTTCATAAGGATCTGATTCTGAAGGCCCACTGTGTGGTAAATCTTCAAAACTGGGATCTTCTAGTTTTTGCTCTGCAAGATATTCGAGCTCAGACCTGTAACTTTCGTAATCTACATTAAACTGGTCCAGGATTTGCGAAGCAAGATTTTCATGGTGTTTTAATAAAGACAAGACCAAGTGTTCCGGATAAATTTCTTCTTCCCGGTTGACTTTTGCTTCTAAGTAGGTGAATTTCAGGACTTTTTCTGCATGTTTATTGAGTGGAAGGTTACCTACCTGAAAGGTCGTTTCATTTCCTTTTTTTACAGGGATCGCTTCTTCAATGCGATTTCTCAAATCCTTTAGATCAACTTTTAAAGATTTCAAGACCTGAACGGCAAGCGTATCTTTTTCTTGAATCAGACCTAATAGAATGTGTTCGGTGCCAATATAATCATGACCCAGTCGGAGCGATTCTTCCCGGCTATTGGCCAAGACTTTTTTGACGTTTTGGGAAAACTTTTTATTCATTTAATGATCGAATTATATAGGAATGACAATTTTAAAGCTGTTTTGCTTAATATTTTTGTTCAAATTAATAAATAATTAACCCCATTGCTTGTGTTCTGTTCTTTTTATTGCTTTTGATTCTGGTTTGCTCGGCTGCAATTTTATTACTTTTGCATTCCAAAGGTAATAAATTCGAACATTTTTTGTTCATATATTTATTTTTCTGCATGGATAAAACTATATATTTTAATATTTTATAATAAAATACCTAGAAATTAATGAAATACCAAGTTGATAAGCAAGATAGATATGCAATTTTTAGTCTTGAGGAGAAGAATTTAAATTCTTTAATTGCCCCCCAATTGAAGTCTGAATTTGTTTTCTTGCGAAATGAGGGTGTTCGGAATTTGATTTTTGACATGGGAGATGTAGACTATGTAGATTCGTCTGGATTGAGCTCGATCTTAACTGCCAACAGAATATGGAAAGACTACGGTTCTTTTGTTATGACCAATGTTAAAAGTGACAGCATTCACAAGTTGATCGAAATTTCAAAATTAGATGGCATTTTAACCATTATACCAACGGTTGAGGAGTCGGTTGAATATGTCTTTATGGAGGATTTAGAACGAGATCTCACCGAAGAAGAATGAATACAGGCACTTTTGAAGTGCAAATATTAGGTTGCAGCGCCGCATTACCAGCCTATAATCGCTTTCCTTCATCCCACATTGTCAGGATACACGACCATTCTTATATGGTTGATTGTGGAGAGGGGACCCAATTTCAACTTAACAAATATGGGATTAAGCGCTCCCGAATTAAGAACATCTTTATAACCCATTTACACGGCGACCATGTATTTGGGCTACCCGGCTTGATAACGAGCTATAATTTAATCAACCGTCAGGATGATCTGCACATTTATGGTCCTGTAGGCATTAAAAAAATGATCGAGGATTACCTGGCATTTGCCTCGGGTTTGCCCCGATATCCACTTGAATTTCATGAGATTGCCAATTTTGAAGGAGATTGGTTTTTTGAAGACCAGCATGTTCGCGTAAGGAGCTTACCTTTAAAGCATAAGATCACTTGCTGTGGGTATTTATTTGAAGAAAAAAGGGTCCGGCGAATTTTAAATTTGGATGCTCTGGAAAAACTTAATATTCCGAAAAAGGTTTGGAATCAAATAGAATCTGGACACGATATCACATTGGAGGATGGCCGAGTCTATACAAATGAAACACTTACCAACAGTCCTCATAACAAAAGACGTTATGCATATTGTTCCGACACCATTTACCATGAAGGTCTGATTCCGTATTTAACTGGAGTGGATTTATTATATCACGAAACCACTTACCTGGACGAATTGCAAGACAAAGCAATTGAAAATGGCCACAGCACCACAAAACAAGCAGCTCGAATTGCTTATAAATCAGGCGTAGGTACCCTGCTTACTGGTCATTATTCATCCCGATATGATAATTTGGATAAAATTCTGGAAGAGTGTCAAACCATTTTTCCTAATACGATTTTAGGGGAAGAAGGTATGGTTGTTCGTGTCAATTCCAAATGAATTGCCCGGTAAATTAGCTGAATGAATAGCTTTTTATATTCTCTTTGGATTTATACAAGAAATTTATAATTTGTAATCCTGAATTCCCAATTAAATACTACTTTTGCAGCTCGATTTTCGGATCGTGGTACGATCTGTTAGCTCAGTCGGTAGAGCAACGGCCTTTTAAGCCGTGGGTCTTGGGTTCGAGTCCCAAACAGATCACATTAAAACCCTTGTAAGTCTATGCTTTTCAAGGGTTTTTTCTTTTTCGTCCATTCCCATACCTTTTTATTTACGAAAACCTTTCAAAATTTCTTTTGGGTAGCGCTGTGTTTAAAACAGACTAAAGAGCTTATTTGATTAATTGAGTCAAATTGTGAAATAAGATAGTTAACTTGTGGGTAAACTGTTCTTAAATTTATTGACCATGGATGCACTAAATTATGAAAAAATCAAGCTGCGACTTGCTTTTTATTTTGTGTCGATTTTTTTAGTAACAAGCAATCTTTCAGCAATAGGGCCGTGCGATGCCATAAAATTCACTTTGGAAAAATATCAGCCTTGTTGTTACCGCCTCCATGTCGATAATTCATTAATTGAATGCTACAATCAACTTCGGTTAACAATTGATCAGGGGACCTATACCAGTTTCAAGGCAAATACCGCTTCTGGCTGGACGATTAGCCAAATTACTGCTTCCGAAATTCTAATGACTCATAATACTGGACAAATACCTTTTGGGAATAGTATACCTGGCACATTTTGTTTGGAGCCTGGCTTTGATCCCTTGTTGTCTATCACTTGGGATAATACCTGTGACTTGCTGGGTTGCTTTTTTGAAATCCCAATTAACGGGTGCACTATAGTCGCAGATGCCTGCATCACTGGTGTAAAATATCGAGAATGTGATCAAGCAGCTTATTCAAATCAAACCCTTTTACCAAATTTTATTATTAACCTCTTTGATGACAGAGGACTCTTTATCGCTTCTGCTGTAACAGATTCCACTGGAGAATATTCATTTTGTGATTTAGCTCCGGGAAATTATGTTGTAAGGGAAGTAAGTCAAGCTGGATGGACTCCAAATCAACCTTCATCTGGTCAACATGCAGTTACATTATTGCAATCAGAAATTGTAACCCGAAATTTTGGAAATTGTCCTGTATGTTCTTGTGATTCAATTTTTGTGGATCTTGTTGAAGATGGTGGCGAACCAGATTCTTGTTCTTATACGCTAGTCATCCAAAATACAGGAGGCTATTGTTTTCAAAATATTAATTTTCGAAGTACATCAGTTAAGGGTTCCAAATCTAACACGGACGATAGAATATTGGCACCAGGTTGGACAATAAATAAAATTGATTCTCAAAACCTGGTACTTATTCCACCTGGAGGTTATATCCCTAGCGGAATTTCTTATCCTTTAAAACTTTATATTGGTAGTGGAGAAGTTTTTATAAAAGCAACAACTTATTATTCTATTGGTGGCAATCAGCAAGAATGTAGCAAAGATTTTTCATTGATATGCCCAAGAATAAAACCAACATCTTGTTGCCCCGACAGAACCATTCAAGGTGTTAATTTAGTAAGTAATGGCAATTTTGAAGCACCAGGGACTGGACCCGTTGGATTTACAGATTGTTTTCCTTGGTTTATTCCCGGAAGTGCTACTTCAGTTGGAAGTTATTCTGTGCTTCAAAGCAATCAAGTATTTGCTGCAAATACACAATGGGCATGCACAGAGCATACAACAAGTGCAGTGACAGGCAAAATGTTAATTGTAGATGGCCAAAATTCAACTTGCAATTTTGTATGGCAAGAAATGGTGACTGTAATACCTGGATTGCAATATGAATTTTGTGCATTTGTGAATAATCTGGTTATCCCAACTAAAAACTATGATGACCCCATCATTGAACTTTGGATAAATAATGTACAAGTTCAAACCATTACATTAGCTGAATCGCCTGATCAATGGCAATCACTAAATGCTTTATGGTCGTCTGGAACAAGTACAACCGCAGTTTTGCAAATAAGACTTGGATCGCCAAATATAGTGGGAAATGATTTTGCTGTTGATGATATCAGTTTCAGCTCCTGTGTTAAAGATACCTGTGTATGCGGGCCCTTTGATTTACAGTATAGTATTGGGCGTGGACCACTTTTGCCATATGATTGTGGAGATACATTATACGTACCATCGTCAACAGCCATTGTGCCCATCCACTTTTTATCTTTATTTTCTTGTTTGGGATCAGATTGTCCACAAGCCACCGTCGATTTAATTCTTACCGGGCCACCCGGATTTATTCCAATAACAATTTCAGGTGTACCAGCTAATCCGGATTTCATTATTCCATTTACCAATGCTACTTTTTCAATTGCAGGACTTTATTCACTCACAATTAATGGACACTGTGGTACCAATATTTGTCCATGTACCATTTATTTCAAAGCTGATGGACATGATTGTTGTTCTAATCAATTTGATTTTGAATTGGGAATTGCGAATGCTGTTACCATAACTTCGGATTCTTTTAAATGCAAAGCAACGTTCAATATCGGTAACTTAGCTAAATGCGATACTATTGGACCCATATTTTGGGGAGATGGTACTTCATCAACAGGACCTTTTGTTGCAGGTGCTATGCCGATGCATACCTATATAGGTAATGGAACTTATAACATTAGTTGGACAGCAACAGAATATGATTATTCTGTAATGCCGCCCAGAAAATGTTTTGAAAAAGTTTTCAGGGATTCGATTAAACTAGTATGTGATACATGTAAATGCAAATCATTTTCCTCCGTATTTTTTTATAATCCATTTTGGTCGGGATTTAATGTGATTACCAATTGTAATGATACATCGATGGTACAATTGCCTTGTAATAATGCCGGACCGACTACAATTGGTGTTCATGGTACTTTGAACTGCAATGCAATCAATTGTTTTAGTGATTCTATTCATTGGCAAATAACAGAATTAGCTTCTGGCATACCTATAGCTTCCAGCATTGCTTCACATTATTTTCATATTCCAAATGATAAAGTGGAGTTTGAATTACAACTAAGTTCAAGCTTGTTTCATGCGGGTGTAATATATAGTTTGCAATTATTTGGACAATGTGGATCAGATCCATGTTATTGTAAAATTAACTTCTCGATTGTTCCATGCCTTTGTTCTTGCGAATTATTGGAAGAAGATGTAAATCAAGGTTTTTATGTAAGTGGAAATCATTTAAGCTGCAATCGAACTTTTAAACCAATAGCCCTTTGCTCCGACGACAAGGTTGCCTGGGAAATTACTCCAGCAATTTCACCAGTTCCAGGAAATTCTCTAGGTCACAATAGTCAGGTGATTCAGTTTGCAAATTCTGGAATTTATAAGGTATGCATGAATGTCACGCGAATAAATCCCAATACCATGGATACGTGCAGGTATGAGTATTGCAGGAAAGTAACAGTCAATTGTTTACCCAACCCATCCTTGAGTATTTGTGATTCCAATGCGGTTAAAAATGGTGATTTTAGTGAAGGGCTTGTCAAAGGACTGTTGAGCAAAAGTAAATTAGCAAAAAGCCGGGGTAAAATAGCTAATTGGGAATTATTTCCAAATGATGGAGATGGATTGGTTTTTGTGTCTGATAGTACGGGGGCCTCAGATGATGGGAGCATAATACTTGTGGGTAGTAAAAATAATTTCGCAGGAATCTGGCAACAAGTCGATTTAGGAGTTGATAGTTTTGTCAACATTGGTTTTGATTATTTTGATTACCGAAGAAGTAGATTGTTAAATCACCTTTTAGCTAGGGAAATTGTTTTTCGTTTACAAAATGATTCTACCCTAAATTCAAGTAGTTCTATAGAATTATTTAGAAAAGCTATGAAAGATAAGCGAGATGAAAAGGAAAGGAGTTATCAGCGATTTGATACTACATTAAAATTTCAATATAATCCTGAATTTAAGTACCTGGTCATTTGCCTCCAAGATCAAAATGATTCGGTAAGCTCTGTAATCGGACTTGACAATATTGAGTTGTGCACTTCTGAAGTTCCACTTAATACCTATTCAGAACAATTCGGGAAATTGCGAATTTATCCAAACCCCAGCACTGGAAATTTTATTATTGAAATGCAACTAGCAGCCAAATCCGGATCGAAATTCCGAATTATGGATTTAAATGGAAGAATGATAATTGAAAAACAGACTGTCATTGGCAATCAAATTCAGAATATCGATGCAAGCAGTTTGGCTTCTGGATTTTATTTTTTACAGTTTATTTCTGAAGGCAAAATAATAGCTGTTGAAAAATTGATGAAGCAGTAGCATTGGATTGAAATCATTAAAACCCGGACTCTAACTTTTATAAAAGCGTAATTCCCTTCAATGTCAATCCCGATTTTGTATTGAATGGTATATCAAATTATTTTCTGAGCAGCAATACGATGTTTTAGTTTTAACTTAATCCTGTTGGTAAGAATTGATTGAAATTGTCGCGTTTAACTAATTTTTTACTCCAAGAAAACTATAATTTTTGCCATATTCCATCATTTGTTTATAAAATGATGTTGGATATTCAAGCTTTACATCTATTAGTTTATCGGCTTCATAAACTGGAACTAACTTAGGTTGTATAAATCCCCGGTATGGTTTTATTTGCAAAGTTTTAAAACGAATCAATATTTCTTTATGCAACTGTTTGTCAACCTGAACGCCATAGGTTTCAACTAAATCTTTTGCGGCATTGTAATCGCCTTCGCTTTTTATTCGCTGTATTTCAACAAGAAGTCTGCCAAATAGGAGTCTCAATTGATTATAGTCCCGAATTCTTACGAATGTTTTTCCTTTGTATTTATCAAAAACAATTACTGAATCCTTCATGCCCATTTTGTAAGCCCACATGGAAATTAATTGACGGTTACGCATGTGCGCTTCTTCAATATTGTCTCCTTCCTTGATTCTGGTTAATTGGGTCATCAAACCATTTAAAATGTAATTGTCGTATTCTGCTTTTGCCACTTCAAGGTTAGGCATAACGCCAATGTCAACCAATTTATTGGACATGATAAAATACAGTGCTACCAGATCTGCACGGGCTTCTTCCAGGCAACTGGAATAATTTTTTAAGGTCTTGTCTGTAGTCTGGACCCCTGGATTGATTTGTCCACTGGCATGTCCAATGCATTCATGCATATCTGTATGTAAGTCACTGGCAAGTGCGCCGTATTTTTTAATTCGCATTTTTATCTCATCATTAGCTGCAAATTCATCCAAGGTTCCTTTTCTTGCATTCATCACATTGTAGCTATAAATGATGTTGCTTAATGAAACGGATTTACTTCCATAATCTTTACGAATCCAATCTGAATTTGGTAAATTGATTCCAATAGAACTTGCAGGTGCAGCATCACCACTTTGCACCACTGCATTAATAGCTTTGGCGGTTATTCCTATTACTTCTTGTTTTTTATGTTTAGGGTCAATCGGACTGTGATCTTCAAACCATTGTGCCTGATTGGCAATGGCTTTAATTCGTTTTGTAGCCTCTTCATCCCGTATGCTGACAACACTCTCAAACGATGCTTTTTTACCAATAGCATCCAGATAATCTTCTATAAATCCGTTTACGACATCGATTTTACTTATTGTGTCGCGAACCCATTCTATGCAATACAAATCAAAGTCTTTTAAATCACCAGATTTATAATACCTTATGAGTAATTCTAATGTCTTTTTTTGTTGTTCATTTTCAGCCACAAGGCTCGCTTTTTCAAGCCAATGGATGATTTTGGAAATGGATGCTCCATACATGCCACTTGCTTTCCAGGTTTTTTCAACAAGTTTTCCATTTTCTTTAATTAATTTGCTATTTAATCCCCAACTTGGTGCTTTACCAGAAGACGGCATCTTTTCATAAAATGCCTCGACTTCCTTTTGAGTTACGTTTTCATAAAAATTATTTGAAGAGGCTTTGATGTTGTCAATGCCACTGGTTAAATCCACACATTTTGGATTTAAACTTAAGTCATAAAGTAATGGCTTAACTCTATTTTTAAATTTTTCGAAGGACTCGTTGGGTTCGAGGGGGAATCCACTTTGATTCGATTTATCCATGAGTTTTGAAAAGTAGTTCCAATCGCATTCAGGAATAAATTTTTCGTTGCCGTAATGATGATGGTTGCCATTGCTAAACCAAAAGCGACCACAGTATTCTTCAAATTTTAGCCAATCTGAATTGGTTTTGTCATCCGGATAAGTGTCGTAAATATTTTCGAGTGTTTTGCGAAGTAAGATCCCATTTTTATCTTTTTGGTCATATATAATATCGCGTCCGGACAATGCAGCTTCATATAAATAATAACAAAGTTCTTTTTCTTTAAGACTTAAACTTGACCATTCAGGAACCTGATAGCGAAGAACCTGGATGTCTGCAAATGATTCAGCGGATACTTCAAAAGTATCCAAATTAGTTGCACTTGAGTCTGAAGTTTGACTGGCTGCTTCCATCTGATTTTTCTCTGGTGCATTTTTACAAGCAACAAACGATAAGATGGCAACCAAAAGGATTAAATGTATTGGCTTCATAAAAAAGGAATCTTGTAAAGCAAAGATAAATTCTTTTGGACTTAAATGATTTTTTCTTTCACTGCAATCGGCTATTATTATTTAATTTGCAGAAAATATTTCAAGGATATGGTAAATCCTAATAAGTTGTTGTGGTCAGTGTCAGATGAGGAAAATGCATCAAGTAACCTGCAACTGTATTACAACTGGTTATTTAAAGTGCATCATTTGCAATTTACGAATTACAGTCAGTTGTATACCTGGTCTGTGAATCATCCAGCAGCATTTTGGGAAAGTTTATTAACATACTTCAAAATCGAATATTCAGGTAGTTACTCGCAAATTCTGTCAGAGGATGCAATGCCTGAAACAAAATGGTTTGATGGAATTAATTTAAATTATGCGGAACATATTTTTAGAAATAAAAATTTTCAAAATCCTGCTTTAATTGCGCATGATGAAATCAGACCTACTTACGAGATGAGTTGGTCCACATTAGGTGAGCAAACTGCAAGTTTGCAAGGGATTTTCAAGTCTTATGGAATGCAAATTGGGGATCGCATCTGCGCTTATGCAGGCAATGTGCCAGAAACCTCTGTGGCGATGTTAGCCTGCGTTGCATCAGGATATGTTTGGAGTTCATGTTCACCGGATTTTGGCGTTAATTCTGTTTTGGATCGATTTGCTCAAATTGAACCATCTGTGCTTGTTGCGGTGGATGGGTACACATACAATGGCAAATACTTTGATCGGCGTGATGAAGTGGCTCAATTGGTTAGTCAAATAAAAAGTATCAAATTAATTATTTGGATTCCTTGTGGGAATTATTCAAATGCGCCAATTGCAAGTTGTGATAATATCTATTGGAATGAATTAATTTTTGATCAAGACAGGGAACCACAATTTGAAAGGGTCCCATTTAATCATCCGATTTGGATTTTGTATTCTTCAGGAACAACCGGTTTACCCAAAGCCATTGTGCATTGTCAGGGTGGGATGCTGTTAGAGCATTTAAAATATATTACATTTCACAATGATGTAAAAAAAGGGGAGCGTTTTTTCTGGTACACTACAACCGGATGGATGATGTGGAATTTTGTCCATGCTTCTTTGTTAGTCGGTGCAACGGCCGTGTTATATGAAGGGAGTCCTGTTTATCCGGAAATTTCTTCTTTATGGAAGCATTCCAAGGAAATTCAGATCAATCATTTTGGAACCAGTGCTCCTTTCATAATAAACTGCATGAAAAATGATTTGAATATTCTTAGGGATTATCCCCAGGCACATTTGCGAAGTATAGGATCAACGGGATCTCCACTTCCACCAGAAGCATTTGAATATGTTTATAAAAATATTAAATCGGATGTTTGGTTGTGTTCTATGAGTGGGGGTACTGATGTTTGTACTGCATTTATGGGAAGCTGCATTGAGCGTCCAGTTTATTCAGGTGAATTGCAGTGCAGAGCATTAGGTGCTGCGATAGAGTCGTGGAATGATCTCGGTCAACCCGTATTCCGGGAAATGGGCGAATTGGTATTAACTAAGCCAATGCCATGCATGCCTGTGGCATTTTGGAATGATCCGGATAAAGCTAAATATAAAGCCAGCTATTTTGATTATTTTCCTGGAGTATGGCGGCATGGTGATTGGATTGAAATCACAATTCACGATGGAGTTATAATTTATGGTCGTTCAGATGCAACGCTTAACCGGCAGGGAGTTCGAATCGGAACTGCAGAAATTTATAATGTATTAAATAATATTAAAGAAATTTCAGATAGCTTAATCGTAAATCTCGAATTGGAAGGAGGAAATCACTTGATGCCTTTATTTATTTCATTAAATTCAGGGTATGAAATTTCTGATAGATTGATCAAGGAAATCAGGACTGAATTAAAAGACAAATGCAGTCCAAGGCATTTACCAGATAAAATTATCCAGGTTCCCGAAATACCTTATACTATTAGTGGTAAAAAAATGGAAAGTCCCGTAAAAAAAGTCTTGTTAAATTATGAATTAAGTAAAGCATACAATTCAGGAGCGATGCGAAATCCAGAAGCCATGTTATTTTTTATTAATAACAGAGATGCTATCTTAAAAACAAATAAATAAATATTTTTTTTTATTCCTTGATAAATTTAGAAGTACTTATTCGACCTTCTTTGTCAGCAATTTGAAATAAATAAATCGCAGGATTTATTTGCTCAATATTCCAATCTATACGATTAATACCCTCTGATACAGCATAGTCCTTTTGCATAACTATTTTTCCTTGAATATCCCGAATTGATAATACTGCATCAAAAGATTTAAGGCTATTTAATTCAATAAACAGTTTATGATTAACCGGGTTTGGAGAAATTTTAAAATCAACCGTTTCGTCCAAGCTTACAACAGCAGTAGGTACGTTAATATTAATCAACAATGCCGTATCAATGACCCTAAGGAAATTGCTGTTTTGGTTTAATAAATTGGCCCAGGCTTCGTTATTGTAACGATAATTAAAATTGACATTTACTGTTGTAAAGCCATCTTTGGCAGTCCCTTCATAACCAACATTTACTTCAATTTTCTTTCCCGCAACACTGGATACATCAATCGGGTCTGTGACAAAACACACCACATTTTGGCTGCCAGTGCTTTCAAAATATAAATCATTATTAGAAGAACGGAGTCTAACATTTTCTACCATTTTACCTTCTGAAACCCCAACGCTGCCATTGCTGGTATTAAGGATCGGTTTACAGGTGGTACAGCCTGAACAATAGGTCTGGTTGGTATTGTTTGCACATCCATCAACCCAGGTAGCATTTTTAAAGGATACGCCGGAAGCCAAACCCAAGGTGTAAAATGGGCTGGTTCTGGATTGAGTTAATTTTCCGATGCGGATAAAATCCAATCTCAAACCACCTTTATTTCTTTGATCCTGACCACTTCCATCTGTTGCAGGTACAACAGCACTGGTTTTGCCACAAAATTTGATCTGCATCGTTTGAGCATTTCCAGAGATAAAACTTAACATAAAAAGACACAATCCTAAGATTCTCATATATTTATACATAATTTGAAGTAAAGATACTTAATTTTTACAATTTGAAATAATATTGCTTTGCCCAATAATTAGGAAGTACTTAAATTTTATTCAAAATATAAATACGTTTAAAATCCCAATAAGGTTAGTGTTCTAAAAATAAATATTGAAAATGGAATGGTCCAAATTTAATATGGTTTTTTCAAATTCCCAAATCTGTTAAAGATTTTTCGATAATATAACTGCATTCATCAATTTGTTCTGTGGTGATACAGAGTGGGGGAGCCAATCGAATAATATTACCGTGAGTTGGTTTTGCCAATAATCCATTGGTAGCCATTTGTAAACAGATGTTCCAGGCTAAATCAGATTCCTCCGGGCTTTTAATTACAATCGCATTCAATAATCCCTTTCCTCGAATTGTTTCTATAATGGGGTGTTTCTTTTGAATTAGTCTGAGCTGTTCACGTAATTGCTGCCCTCTGTCTTCAGCATTTTTAATTAAATGCTCATCCTTAATAACTTCCAGTGCTGCGATGGCAACTGCGCAGGCCAATGGATTTCCGCCAAAAGTTGAACCATGCTCTCCTGGTTTTATACACAGCATGATGTCGTCGGATGTTAAAACTGCAGAAACGGGCAGTGTGCCACCAGACAATGCTTTCCCTAAAATTAAGATATCGGGTTTAATATCCAGATGGTCACATGCCAGCATTCTTCCGGTACGTGCAATGCCGGTTTGAACTTCATCAGCAATAAATAAAATAGAATGTGCACAACACAATTCAAATACTTGCTTTAAGTAGTTGTCATCCGGTACAATTACTCCCGCTTCCCCTTGAATCGGTTCGATTATCAAACCCGCTATATTTGATGTGGTGGAAATACATTTTTTTAAAGCATCAAGATCATTGTAGGGTAACTTAATAATTCCAGGTAAAAAAGGACCAAAATTGGTAAAGCTTGATGGGTCAGTAGATGCAGAAACAGCGGTCATGGTACGGCCGTGAAAATTGCCTTCAAAAACAAGGATATTAGCCATGTTTTCAGGGATGCCTTTCTTTGAATAGGCCCATTTTCTGCAAAGTTTCACTGCGGTTTCGACAGCTTCCACCCCGGTGTTCATTGGGAGTACTTTGTCGTATCCAAAAAGTTTACACATATATTTTTCATAAAGCCCCAACTGATCATTGTAAAAAGCTCTTGACGTCAGTGTAAGTTTTTGTGCTTGAATGATGAGTGCATTTATAATTGCAGGATGACAATGACCTTGGTTTACAGCAGAATAGGCAGATAAGAAATCAAAATACTGCTTTCCTTCAACATCCCACACATAAACACCTTCTCCACGTTCAAGTACTACCGGTAAAGGGTGATAGTTATGGGCACCATATTGATCTTCAAGTGCAATAAATTTCTCTGGTGAAACCTTTTCCCGGGTTATTTGCATAATGACTAAATTTAAAATGCAAATTTAGCCAGATATGAGCATCCGGTCAGTTAATTTAACTGAATAATTCCTTTAAATTCAAATAAATGTTCAGCGTCTGTCGAATGATGCTTTGGATGCCAAGATTGTAGATCGTATAATCTGCATAAGGACTTCGCTGTTCATCATTTAATTGGGCTTTCATGCGTTTTTGAATTTCTTCCAGAGTCAATTGATCTCTTTTTTTCAAACGATCAATTCGAAGTTGTTCATTTGAAACAACTAATATTATTTTATCTACTGCCTGGTGATTTAATACTTCAATTAATAAAGCAGATTCTTTTATGATAAAAGGAGCATGTTGATTGGTACTCCAACTCGCAAAGTCTAAACCAACAGCAGGGTGAATAAGATCGTTTATCCATTGAGTTTCTTCAGGGTTATTGAAAACATTTTTAGCTATAAAAGCTCGATTTAAGTTGTGTTTAGAATCATATGCTAAAGGACCAAAGTGATTTTTAATTTGTTGGATAATTTCAAGATTGTTTTCCATAATCCAACGTGCTCGAAGGTCTGAATTATATATAGGTACATCAAGCATTTCGAAAATTTTGGCTACTGTTGTTTTGCCACTTCCAATACCTCCGGTTAATCCTATTACCTTCATAGAATGAGTTCATTGTTAATTAAGATGCAATCCTTGATTTGATAGTTATTTTCATCTGGATTGATACGTTTCTTTTCAAGTCGTGAGTTGATTTTGGCGAACCAGATAGATTCATCTTTAATTGGTAATTCAAATTCTATAAATGAGGGATCACCAAATTTAAATGAACAAACGCGTACTTCAAGTTCTTTTAATATGCTTAGGATGGATTGTATTTTTTCAAAAGGACCTGAATAATTAAATTTATTCAGTATTAGGATTTCTGTTTTTTCAGCTTGATTTAAACAATTCCAACATGATTCTTTATATGCTTTAATAAGTCCGGGGACTCCCAATAAAGTGCCACCAAAATAACGCACAACCACTACCAGGCATTGAGTAAGTTGAAATGATTCAATCTGATTTAAGATCGGTTTGCCTGCAGATCCAGCTGGTTCTCCATCATCAAATGACTTAGAATGAAATTCCTTAACTCCAATTTTCCATGCATAGCACCAATGGCGGGCTTTTGGATGTAAATTCTTGATTTCTTCAATTTTTAATTCGATTTGTTGTTTGTCCCGCACCTGAAAGGAATAGGCAATGAATTTACTTCCTTTTGAAGTTAGTTCATAGGAATTAGGTATTTTAATGGTTAAATAAGAGTTGATTTTCAGTTTCTTTGGATTCTAAAATAATGAAATCAAAAGTATAGAAATTGTTGATAAAAGAATGGCGATTATCAATTTACTTGTAAGAGAGTCTTTAAACAAGTAATAACCGCTCAGAGCAGAAGCTATGATAACAGAACAATTTAGAACAGGAAAGAATGCAACTCCGCTCCATTCCATTTGAAGCGCATTGAGCATAAAATAAATTGAAAAAAAATTAGGCAATCCTAAGGCAATTCCAAATGAGATTTCTTGTTTGCTTATTTTAGTTGGTTGGTTTGAAATACGAAATGCAGCGAATCCAAATAACGCAGCCGATAAAAATAAATAGCCCGGAAACAGGGTATGAAAATCTGGATTTAAGAATGTGGCTTTACTGAGTAAGAGGAATCCAATTTCAATAGCAGATGATATAATTAGTGTGGCAATCAGGGTTTTAAAATGAAATGGGTTACTTGCAGATTCAGTATTCGTTCCGTAGGCCAAAACGATTGCCAAAATTCCACTCGTCCAACCAAGGAGTTGAATTGAATTTATTGGATCACCTAGAAATAAAGCAGCGACAACGGTTATTACAATTGACATTTTTTGAAACAATACGGCAATTGGCAACCCAGATGACCTGATTGCACTTGCAAATGCATTAAATCCTAGAATAAACAGCAGGCCGAATCCTAATATCCATGGAATCCATTCAATAGAAAATTGATGGAGCATTTTGTTTCCATTCCAGATTAAACCTATAATA
This sequence comes from Saprospiraceae bacterium, assembly GCA_016714025.1. Classification (NCBI taxonomy): domain Bacteria; kingdom Pseudomonadati; phylum Bacteroidota; class Saprospiria; order Saprospirales; family Saprospiraceae; species Saprospiraceae bacterium. Next base: position 2,274,827 of record JADJOB010000002.1, read on the forward strand.
AAGCAGGTGATATAATTGATAAGTATGATCACAGAAGTACGGACATTAAATGCAGAAGAAAGCCTGAAAAGGATGCCGAGTAATGCCGTGCAAAAAATACAAAGTATGGTAAAAACCATGGCTAACGACAAAGTTATTAACAAATTATTGAAAAGTCTTTGCAAACATTTGGCATCACTTTGGTTTTTTAAAAATAGTTTTGTTGAGCATTTGTTTTAAATTTAGGATATACGGGAACTCACTAAAAGGTTCTTTTACCAGTTTACAAGCTTAGGATTTGTCTATTTATGTGTAAATGAGACGTTTAATAACAGTTAAACTTTGGTCAAAAGACTTCTTTGAGGTTTTAATCATTTAAAAGCAATACCAGAATGACACTTTTCAGTTTATTTATTTATGTAGGAATTGCAGCTATGCTGTTAACTTTTTTAATTGCAAGGGCTTATAAAAAGTCTATAAGCATTCCTGACAGCTTTTTGCAAAATTTTGCAGGTTGCCTTTTTATATTTTCTGGCTTTGTAAAGGCAGTGGATCCTTTGGGAACCGCTTATAAGATGGAGCAATATTTTACTGCTTTTGAAGATACCTGTAAAGGATCTTTCCTTAAATTTTTAGCGCCTGTTTTTCCATGGTTTTCACAGCATGCGATCAGTTTTTCGGTATTTATGATAGTTCTGGAAATTGTTTTAGGCATTATGCTTATCATAGGTTATCAGAAACGTCTTGGTTCCTGGCTGTTCTTTGCCATCATGGTGTTTTTCACTGTTTTAACGGGATTTACTTATTTGACGGGCTATGTTCCAACAGATGCTAACTTTTTTGAATTTTCAAAATGGACAGAATACAATAAAAACCAAATGCGCGTAACAGATTGTGGCTGTTTTGGTGATTTTATTAAACTGGAACCGAAAATATCATTTTTTAAAGACCTCATTTTAATGATTCCAGCGCTTTGGTTTATTTTTAGATGGAAGCATTGTCATGAAATCTTCAGCCCGGTAATCAGAACAGGGATTACTTTCGTAAGCACCCTGGCGTTGTGTTTATTTTGCTTTAGTAATTTTGTTTGGAATGAACCAATAATAGATTTTAGACCCTTTAAAAATGGCGTTAATATCAAAACAACGCTTGCAGCTGAGCAGAAAGCAATGGCAGATGTTGAAATACTCGCTTATAAAATCAGAAATAAAATTGATAAACATGAACTGGAAGTTCCGGCAAAGGACTTTTTAGATTCATTTAAAAATAATCCAAACTTTAAAGCAAGTTGGGAAACCTTGGATCAGATTAAGTCAGAGCCAAAAATCCCAAGAACTAAAATTTCTGATTTTGAAATTTTGTATTTAGATGGAAATCCTGCAACGGAATCATTCCTTGATGAAACAAAATATAATTTGGTTATTATAAGCCCAAAAGTTAAATACACCAGTGTCTCAATCAAAGAAGAACGGTTGGATTCAATATTCAGAATGGATACCATTTTGATTAAAATGAAGAAAAAGGATTCCATCAGAATAGAACGTGTTTTTGCCGGAACTGAAGCAAAGACGATTAAACGCAACAAATATGAGTGGAATGAAGACTATTTAAAAATTCTTAAAACCTCCATATTGCCATTGCTGGATAGTGTGAAAGACCTGGCGATGTCATCAGCCATATTCGGAGCATTGACTGAAGAAGGAATTGCTGATTTGAAACAGGCTGCCGGGATTGATTTTCCATGTTATGAAGCAGATGACCTCTTGTTAAAAACCATCATGAGGTCCAATCCGGGTTTATTGCTGATTCAAAATGGTCAGATTATCCAAAAATGGCATTATAAACAACTACCAGACCCAACAGAATTAAAGAATAAATATTTAAATGGACATGGTACTAAGATTTATTAAGTAAATGAGTGTTGAAATCAGTTAGAGGCGTGCTGCTTAATGAACTTGTTATCAGTTCAAATCTTAGATTTGGGTAGTGCTCTTTGCTTGCTGATAACAAATTACAGCTTTATTTAATTTCTTTAATTCATAAATCGGCTTACTTTTGTGGCAAATAAAAGCCGTAACACTACATGCTGAGTAGGAGGAATGTTCGCGTCAAAGTGATGCAACAACTGTATAGTCTGGCCCAGGATCGAGATCTCAACTTCAGGGATGCTGTAAATGCATATTATTCTACAATACAGGATTCTTTTCGTCTGTATTTATTGAACTTATATTGTATTATTAAAGTTTGCTCTTTTGCCGCAGAAGATTCAAAAAATCGTATTGCCAAACATATTAAAACGGATGAGGATAAACTTTTTACAGATAAAATATTTTCTAACCCATTGATAACTAGCCTTGTAAACAATAAAGTATTGCAGGCAAAATTTAAGGAAGAAAAATGTGGAGAAGGTTTAGATGAAGATTTGTTTAGAAAAATTTATAAGGAATTTTGCAAGGAGGAGGCTTATCAAAAATACCTGAGCAGTGAATCTACTAATGAAGATCATGTTGAAATATTACTTGAGCTTTATCGGTTTTGCAGAAAAAATGAGGTTTTTAATGAAATCATGGACGACCGTTTTTGTGGTTGGACAGATGATAAGTCATTAGTTATTGGGGCTCTTAAAAAGACTTTGAAAATATTGCCTAAAACAGGTCCTATTTTTGAAGAACATATCCCGGACGATGATACGGTAGAAGTTTTTGGAAAATTCTTACTGGAAAATACGCACAAACAAGATCAGGAACTTGAGGCATTGATAAATCCGGTTTTAGAGAACTGGGATTCTGAACGCGTTGCTTTAATCGATATGATTCTTATAAAAATGGGTGTCGTAGAGATGACCAATTTTAAAACAATCCCGGCAAAAGTTACACTTAATGAATATGTGGAACTTTCAAAAACGTATAGTACAGACAAGTCTAAGGAGTTTGTAAATGGGGTGTTGGACAAATTATTGAAGCAATTGGATTCCGAAGGGAAGATTGTCAAGGAAGGCAGAGGTTTGAATTTATAATTCAACTTGGTTTTTTATAGATCATAGGGTTTCTTTATGGATAAAGTTATTATTTTAGATTTTGGGTCACAGGTTACACAACTTATTGCCCGACGTGTGCGTGAACTTGAAATTTATTGTGAGATCATTCCATTTCATAAACCGGTGCCCGAAGATGAAAAAATAGCTGCAGTTATCTTATCAGGCAGTCCAAGCTCAGTAAGAGAAACAAACCATCCCACAGTTGATTTTACAGATTTGTTTAATAAGTATCCTGTTTTGGGCATTTGTTATGGGGCTCAATTAATGGCTTCAACTCTTGGAGGTGCCGTTCAGGTTTCTGACAAAAGAGAATACGGACGTGCTAATTTGAAACAATTACTTTCAGATCCAATTTGGGATGATGTAGAGCCTGAATCTCAGGTTTGGATGTCACATAGCGATACAATTACCAGCATTCCTCCTGATTTTCAAATTATTGGTTCTACAGATAGCATTCCTGTTGCAGCAATAAAAGCAAGCAAGTCAAAATTTCCGGTATACGCGTTTCAGTTTCATCCTGAGGTAATGCATACTTTATTCGGGAAAGTCATGCTTGGTAATTTTCTTAAAAAAATATGCGGAATCCAGTCCAACTGGACCACAAAATCATATATAGACGAAACAATTCAACAGATACGTGAATCTGTTCAAGACGAACATGTCCTTTTGGCACTTTCCGGTGGGGTAGATTCATCTGTAGCGGCCTTGATAATGAAAAAAGCGATTGGCAATCGCTTACATTGTTTTTTTATAGACAATGGCTTGTTGCGTTTTAATGAATTTGATCAGGTATTGCATACCTATAAAGATTTGGGTCTCGATGTTAAAGGGATTGATGCCCGTAAATTATTTTACGATGCTTTAAAAGGAGAAGCGGACCCAGAAAGAAAGCGAAAAATCATTGGAAAAATATTTATTGATGTATTTCAACAAGCTGCATCAAATTTTCCTGAAGTCAAATGGTTATGTCAGGGCACAATTTATCCTGATATTATAGAGTCAGTTTCGGTTTATGGTCCTTCGGTTACAATAAAATCACACCATAACGTTGGAGGATTGCCCGATACCTTGCATCTAAAAATTATTGAACCGTTAAAACTACTTTTTAAGGATGAAGTCAGGGAAGTCGGCAAAGCATTGGAATTGCCTCCAGATATTTTAAATCGTCACCCTTTTCCTGGACCTGGATTGGGAATACGTATCATAGGTGATGTTACAGAAGAGAAAGTCTTATTGCTCCAACAAGCCGATCATATTTATATTAATAATCTTAAAGATCACGGGTATTATGACAAAATATGGCAGGCAGGAGCCGTGCTCCTACCAATACATACCGTAGGGGTTATGGGGGATGAGCGAACATATGAACGAGTCATCGCATTACGAGCTGTTAATTCAACAGATGGGATGACCGCTGAGTTTTCTGAAATTCCACATGCGCTACTTGCCAAAATATCCAGTGAAATTATTAATCAAGTCAAAGGTATAAACCGGGTTGTTTATGATATTAGTTCGAAGCCTCCTGCAACGATTGAATGGGAATAAACAACTGATATGGTTGTGTTGTACCCTACTATTTTCCTGCGGAACTGCCAGGAAAAAACCTTCAGTACTTCGGCCTCCTAATCAAGAGCAAGTTCAAAAAGAGATTCCAGTCAAGACAATACCTAATAAAATTGATACAATTTATTGGAAGGAAGAAGTAGTAAAACAAGAAACCAAACCAGAAATTATAAAAGTAGACAGCCTTCCAAAAGAAGATAAAACCAAGGTTTCAAAAGCGATGAAACCCATTCATGTTTTAGCTTTAATTCCATTTAAAGTTAGTGAACAAGACACAGTCGTCAATAAAATCAATACCACCAATTTGAGGTTTGTACAATTTTATGCAGGAATGAAAATGGCATTGAATGAGTTTCAGAATAAATCCGAAGTTCCAGTCTTTCTGGATGTATTTGATTCAGGAGAAATTGAACATACTGAAAAAATTCTGCAAGAACGCGTTAGTAATACTCCGGACTTAATAATAGGACCTTATAAAGCGGAAGCATTAAAATTTGCAGCCAATTGGGCAAAGCAAAATAAAACGATGTTGGTCAGTCCTTGGATAAGTAGCTCAACTATTACGGATCAAAATCAATATTACCTTCAGCTGAAACCTGGTTTGAATGCTCATTTTCAAAAAATCAATGAACATGCCAGAAAGCATTTTAATCCAGAAAATATTTTCTTGGTAAGTAAGTCGAAAGTTGAATCCAGGGCAAAATATTTTAATGAGGGATTTGCCGGAAAAGACTTAATTCAAGAAGAAATTATTTCAGAGGAGGATTTATCAAAATCCATTGAACCCATTTTGGAAAAATATTTAAAGGCAGATGGCCCAACGGTTTTTATTTTGCCAATGGCTTCATCTAAAGATGAAAATTACATTTACCATTTTTTGCGAAGGGTTTCTGCAGAAAAGAAAACAAAACCGGTGTATATCTACGGCTTATCTAAATGGACAGAATTAAAGACCGACATTTTTGATTTTATAAATACCTTAAATGTCAGATTGTCAATAAGCAATTTTACAGACGAATCGCGAACAGATATTAAAAATTTTAGAAGGAAGTATTTTGATGAATACAGAGAATTTCCTGGAGATGATGCTTTGGAAGGATATGATGTTGCACAGTATTTAATTGGAGCTTTATTAAAATCAGAATTGCCATTTCAAATAGAAAATCTAAAACAACAATTTAAACCACTGGAAACAGAATTTGAAATCAAACCAGTTTATAAGACGACTAACACATCACAGGTAGTTCCGGATTTCTACGAAAACAGCTTTATTAGAATTGTAGAAATTAAGAATAATCGATACAATGTGATTGAATAATTATAGCTACTTTTGAATAGCTACCACATTTATACCTAAAGCTATATCTTTCATTTTTGTGAATTGTATTTATTTTAAATGAAAGTTGGCAAGGCTTTATCTGATTGGAGCTGGAAAAAGAACTAAATACAAGCTTGGAGTCAAATACTTACTAGTCATTTAAGCTAAATTCGAATTATTTATTAAGCTATCAGTATTGAAAGTGAATAAAATCAATTAATGAGCCTTTGTCCAGTCGAATTGCATCTGGCTGATACTTCCAAAAATCAGAAGCAATGCAAGAGGGATCAGTACCATGAGCCACATCAAACGATAATACCAATAGGGAAGGTTTGATTTTTCAAAAAATTCAGCGATAAAACTGATTGCCATCAAAGTAAGTGCAAGCATTGGGATTAACAAACAAAGGAAGGAGGCAAAATAGTCTTGTGTTAACCATAAACAGCTTAACGTCAATCCTAAAACGATTCCAATTTTGAATAGAGGGAAATTATTTGAGCCTTTACCCGAGTTCATAATTTGTTAAAATTAGAAGCAAATGAGCGGACAAATTAAACTAAAATTTAATGCCATACGTTCTAGAATCATATGAAGAGAAATAGCATTCAATTGATTTTGTTCATGTTCTTGATTAATTATGTTGTTGCTCAGAATACCCCTGAAGAGTTTGAAAAAATGTATCAGGCCCGTATTCAACTTGAGCGGATCAATGATGTTTACATCCCCATGAATATTGAAGATGCCATGCTTGAATTAGACCGACTTACAGATGATAAAATGGCTAAAAGCTTATTAGAGCTTCCTGAAGACAGCATTGCCAGTAAGTTGCATTTTAATTTAGGACGATGGATGCAAATAAACTGGGGGTTGGAAGAGGGGAGTCGCTTGGCTTATTATTTAAAGTCAAGAGGATTGTCCTTTCCTGATGATATGGAGGATTTGTTAATCCGTTGTTGGTACAGGCATTTAAACAAACAGGCCTTGGATGATCAGAAATTAATCGATAAGTATATTATTCAGAGAAAATCGGATTACGCAAAAAAATTGAGCAAATTTAAAATAGACACCATCGCGCAAAAGCCAATTAGAAATTGATTATCAAGTTGTTATGTTAAATTTAGAAGCTCCATTTAGTGATAAAACAGCTTAATATCCGTATGAATTTAACACGGAACGCCCATTGAAAAAAAATCCTAGTTCCCAAAAATTTATAGCTTTGCCCGATTTTAAATGAAAAATTAGCACTGAATGGCAAGTAAGCTGTTAATCGTAGAGTCACCCGCCAAAGCAAAAACTATTGAAAAATATTTAGGCAAGGATTTTAAAGTAAAGTCCAGCTATGGCCATATTCGTGACCTGGACAAAGGAAGTAAAGGCATAGACATCAATCAAAAGTTTACTCCAAACTATGTGGTTTCACCTGAAAAGACCAAAGTAGTAAAGGATTTAAAAGATTGGGCAGCCAAAGTGGATGAAATTTGGTTGGCAACGGATGAAGACCGTGAAGGGGAAGCAATTAGTTGGCATCTATGCGAAGTATTAGGTCTGAATCCAGAGAAAGTCAATCGGATTGTATTCCATGAGATTACAAAACAAGCCATTCAAAAGGCAGTAAAGAATCCAAGGACGGTAGATCTTAACCTGGTAAATGCGCAACAAGCCAGACGCGTATTGGATCGTTTGGTTGGTTTTGAATTATCAGAAATATTATGGAGAAAAGTTCGAAATAAACTTTCTGCAGGTCGGGTTCAATCAGTTGCTGTTAAGTTAGTTGTGGATCGGGAACGATCTATTCAGGAGTTTCAATCCGAGGATTATTTTAAAATAGATGCATTATTCGTTAGTGCGGATGCAAAAAATAAGCAACAAATAAAGGCAGTATTAAATCATAAATTTAAAACTGCCAAAGAATCCCGTCAATTTTTAGAATTGTGTAGTGATTCGAATTACCTAGTATCGCATGTAGCTGTAAAGCCAACTAAACGAAATCCGGCACCTCCATTTACAACTTCAACCTTACAACAAGAAGCAAGTAGAAAACTGGGTTTTGGTGTTAACCGAACCATGAGCAATGCTCAAAAATTATATGAACTCGGTTGGATTACATATATGCGAACGGATTCCACTAATTTAAGTGAAACGGCATTAAATGAAATGGCTGTGGAAATCGAGAAGCAATTTGGTAAGCAATATGTACATACGCGGCAATACAAAACCAAAAATGCATCTGCCCAGGAAGCACACGAAGCCATTCGTCCGACATACATGGACCTGCGAAATGCAGGAGAAGATACCGACCAACAAAAATTATATGAATTAATCTGGAAACGTGCAATGGCTTCTCAAATGGCCGCTGCTGAAATTGAAAAAACAGAAGTTGACATTGCAATTTCTAAAACGAAAGATCATTTTTTTCAAGCAACTGGAGAAGTGTTGATTTTTGATGGTTTCTTAAAATTATATCTTGAATCATCGGATGATGAAGACGAAGAAAATGCATCCATACTGCCTCCTTTAAAAGTAAAGGATCTTTTAAATTATCTCAATATAACAGCAACCCAAAAATATACAAGACCACCTGCACGCTATACTGAAGCAAGTTTAGTTAAAAAATTAGAAGAATTAGGTATTGGAAGACCATCCACCTATGCACCTACCATTAGTAAGATTATGGAGGAAAATCGGGGGTATGTTGTAAAAGAAAGCAGGCCTGGAATGGAGCGTGCATTTCAGGTTCTCAAATTAGAACAAAAAAAGATTATAGAAACAAAGGAGTCTGAAATTACAGGCGCAGGAAAAAATCATTTATATCCAACAGACATCGGGATGATTGTTTGTGATTATTTAGCCTTGCATTTTCCAGATGTTATCAATTACAGTTTTACTGCTGAAATCGAACAAGAATTTGACGAAATAGCAGATGGCAAGTTAAACTGGGTTAAAATGATTGATGATTTTTATTGGCCATTTCACAAAAATGTGGATGTGGTGATGGAACAGGGTGAGCGCGCTAAAGGAAGAAGAGATTTAGGAATTGATCCAGCAACTGGAAAGAAAATATTAGTACAATTGACTCGCTTTGGTCCGGTGGTTCAATTAGGGGATCGGGATGAGATGAAAGAGGATGAAAAACCGGTCTTTGCGAATCTCAAGCCTGGTCAAAGTATGGAGACCATCAGTTTTGAGGAAGCCTTAGAGCTGTTTAAACTACCTAGAGATCTTGGTAAACATGAAAATCAAGATGTGACAATTGGTTCAGGTCGATTTGGCCCTTATGTTAAGTTTGGTGAGCAATTTATTTCGATACCTAAAAATCTGGATCCGCTCGAAATTTCAAAGGAAACTGCTATAGAAATTATTAAGCAAAAGCAAAAAGAGGATGCCCCAATTGGCTACTATAAGGAATTGCCAGTAACCAAAGGCACCGGACGGTTTGGGCCCTTTGTAAAATGGAATGGAATATTTGTAAATGTACCCAAAAGAATCAATTTTGAAAAGTTGAATTTGGATGATGTTAAACCATTGATCGATGCAAAAGAAGTAAAAGAAGCAAATCGATTTATACTTAAGTTTGATGAAGATAAAATAACCGTTGAAAACGGCAGGTGGGGGCCTTACATTAAATATGGAAAAAAATTAATCAATTTTCCAAAGAAGGATGGTCAAAGAATAACAGCTGATCAAGCGGCTAAGATGACTTTGGAGGATATTAAATCGATTATTCAGGAGCAAATACCTACTGCGTTTGTAAAAAAGGAACGTAAGAAAAAAGCAAAATAAAACGGTTTAGTTTAATACCGTTTTTTACGCGGATACCAGAGAAACCGAAGTTGTAAATTTGCCTGATATCGACTCAGGGATAAGTCTTTTTCAATTAGACCAGTGTCTTTTAGTAAGAATTCATCATTAAATGATTTATTTAATACAAATGATGGACTAAATGTCCAAGCTCGATTAATACCAATATCAATACCCGCTCCAATACCAATTGAAAATATTAAAGTTGAATTTGTAACTGGGTCAGTAACCGTTTTGTAAGTCTGCTTATTATAAGCAAAATTGGGATTTAAAATAAAATGAAACCCTTTTTTAAAAAACTGTCCTTGTTTGTTAAATGTCGGACAATTGCAATCATTGCCGAAATCCATTGGATAAAACAAGATTGGAACGGATAATTTAAATTGGATTTCTTTTAAACTCAAGGCGTTTGATAGTTCATTCGATTTCGTGTAATCAAAAAGCAAAGCAGGGTTAAATTCAATTCTTCTGGGTTTGATTCGAAACCAATAAGACGGCCCAATGCCAAAGTGGCTTGTGTTTTTGATCATGTAATGTTGATTTCCGGATGGAATTGAAAAAAGCACTGCTCCAGATTCCAAATGGAAGCCATATTGCCCAATTGAAGACTTTTGGAATAATACGACACTCATCAAAACTGCAAGGAAACGAATCTTCATATTAAGGAAACCCATTTTTTAGTAACTTATTATCTTTGCCTAAATTTAAAATTGAAAACCAAGAAACAAATATCCAATAAAATACAGATTGTTACGCTAGGTTGTTCAAAAAACTGGGTGGATTCAGAAAACCTCATTACGCAACTTAAATACAACCAGTTTGAGGTGGAGCATAACCCCATCAAAGAGGTCTCTCAAACTGTGGTCATAAATACCTGCGGATTTATAGACCGTGCCAAAGAAGAATCGATCAATACCATCCTTGAATACGCCAATTTAAAAAAGCAAGGTAAACTGGAGAAGTTGTATGTCACCGGTTGTCTGTCCCAACGATATAAAGACAATCTGGAGGAAGAAATTCCTGAAGTGGATGCATTTTTTGGGACCATGGAAATGCCGGGCTTGCTTGCGAAATTAAATGCTGATTATAAAAAAGAACTGATAGGAGAGCGAATTGTAACGACACCAGCACATTTTGCCTATTTAAAAATTTCTGAAGGTTGTAACAGAACCTGCAGTTTTTGTGCTATTCCATTGATGAGAGGTAAGCACCGCTCGGTGCCGATAGAAGATTTGGTTATACAGGCAAAGCATTTAGCAAAATATGGAGTCAAGGAGCTTATACTAATAGCTCAAGAATTGACTTATTACGGATTGGATCTTTATAAAAAAAGAGCATTGAATGAATTGCTGCACAAATTAGCGGCCATAGATGGCATAGAGTGGATACGTTTACATTATGCTTATCCTTCCAAATTTCCATTGGAAATTCTGGATGTCATTCGGGACGAACCTAAAATTTGTAACTACATAGATTTACCTCTTCAACACATTTCCGATCCGATTTTAACCGCCATGAAGCGTCAAATTTCAAAAGAAGAAACGATTCAATTGGTACAGACTATTAGAGATAAGATTCCTGGTATCCATTTTCGGACTACATTTCTGATAGGGTTTCCTGGAGAAACAGACGCTATTTTTCAAGAACTGTGTGAATTTGTTCGTTTTGCGAAATTTGAGCGGATGGGTGTGTTTCAATATTCACAGGAAGAAGATACCAGCGCATATCAATTAGGGGATCTCGTTAGTCCAGAAACCAAAGAAGCACGGGCAGCTGAGCTTATGGCTATCCAAGAGGATATCAGCTATGAGTTAAATCAAAAGAAGTTGAACAAGGTTTATAAAGTTTTAATTGATAAAAAGGAAAATAATTATTATTTTGGCAGAACCGAGTTTGATAGTCCAGAAGTCGACAATGATGTTTTATTTGAAAATCCAAGCACGAACTATTTGAGAATAGGAGATTTTGTAAATGCACGAATTATAAAAGCAGATGCTTATGATTTAATTGCTGTACCAGAATTTTAAACAATGGAAAAATCCATTTTTAAGCAATACATAAAACCGGGATATCAAGCGTTATTAATAATAGCCTTATATGGCTTGATTCTATTGGTATTAAAATTTTTAGACCTGATTGAAAACAGACAACTTGTAGATAAATATTGTTGGTTATTTGGAACTGCATTGCTATTGTTTTATATAATAATAAATAGCGTTTTTAGTTTTACAGCTGCCGATAAAATGACTTATTTCAGAAATTCAATATTTACTTATGTGGCCTGTTTAGTTGTTATTGTGGGATTAAATACGCTGATTTCCGGAAAAGTTGTTTATGAAGTTGAAACTTACTCATGGATACTTTTAGTATTTAGCCTGGTTTATATTGTGTTTATTACAATAATTAATCTGCTTCGTAAAATTGTAGAGATGGCCATTAATCAAAATAAAAAGATTGAGGATGAAAATTAATTTACTTTATTTATTGATATTCTTTGTTTCACAACAAGTTGCTTGTCAACAAAATTTAAAAAACCAGGGCACAACACAGAATTTGCAAAAAGATAAAATGGAAGGATCTAATGTGAAAGTGGAGATCCCCTCAGAAATTGTGCCTGTTCAATTTTCTGAAGAAGTATGGAAGCAAAAATTAACGCCTCAAGCTTACCATGTATTGCGCGAGAAAGGAACAGAAAGAGCGTTTACTGGGATGTATTGGGACAATCATGCCAAAGGAATCTATGTTTGCAATGCATGCGGCTTGCCACTTTTTGAATCCGAACAAAAATTTGAATCGGGTACAGGATGGCCAAGTTTTTTAAAACCTATTCAAAATAAACTGGTATCGGAAATCCAAGACAATGAGCACGGAATGTCGAGAATCGAAGTTGTTTGTTCTCGCTGTAAAGGTCACTTAGGTCATGTGTTTGATGACGGACCCCAACCAACCGGTTTAAGGTATTGCATGAACTCTGTTTCTTTAAATTTTATTCCAAATGGTGTTGTAAAGTAGTTATTTTAAATCAATCTGTTATTAGATCAGAAGTGATCGATTCAATTGATTTGCAACCACATAGACTCATTGTGATTATTAATTCAGAAGCAAGATTTTTCACCAAAGTTTCAACTCCAATGTGGCCTTTTAGTGCTAGTGCATATACATAGGGACGCCCAATTCCAATTGCTTTTGCACCCAAAGCCAATGCAATGAAGATGTCTGTGCCACTTCGGATTCCACTATCAAATAAAAGCGGATAAGAGGAAGGTATTATTTTTTTTATTTGACGCAATGCATCCAGGCTTGAAAACACCTGGTCAATTTGACGCCCACCGTGATTTGATACAATGATCCCATCCATTCCAATATCAATTGCTTTTTGAGCATCTTCTTCGCGTAAAATCCCTTTTAATACTATGGGTAATTTTGTAATGCTGCGTAACCAAGTAATGTCATCCCATGATAAATTTGGATTTGAATACAAATCAAAAAAACATCGAATTGCTTTTATGGAATTACCGGTTTTAAGATTGTTCAATAGGGTATCAGGATAGGATTTTAAAATTTCTAAGGTATCTAAGATTCCCGGACGATTACTCCCTGATTTTGTTGGAGTGTTGTATTTATTTGAATTCATCAATTTATTAAATACGGGATCTGATGTGTATTGTGCTAAGCCTTTGCCATATATAAAGGGAAGGTATGCATTTTCCAGATCCATCACCCTCCATCCAATGGTGGTAGTATCTAACGTTATAACTAAAGCAGTGCATCCATTTTGTTCTGCTCTGGAAACTAAACTTTCTACAAGTTCTCTTGATTTACTGAAGTACAGCTGAAACCATTTATTCGAGGTGTCTAACAGCGAACTGCATGCTTCCATAGATTTTGATGCCTGATTGGAGTAAATCATGGTGAGCCCGGTGTTTTTAGCTGCCATGGCTAATTCCAAATCTGCATTGAAATGTGCAAGCTCAAGAACTCCTATTGGAGAAAAGTAAAAGGGTAGCGGAAAATGTTGATTAAAAATCTTGGTTTCTAAAGAAGGATTTTCACACCCTTGAAGCATGTGAGGTTTGATTCGATACCGTTTAAATGCTTCCCGATTATTAAAAACCCCAAGATTCGTTCCGGCACCAGTAAAAATATAATCAAATGCTTTTTTGCTTAGTTTTTTGGAGGCTTCCAGTTGTAATAAATCAAAGGAAATTGGTATGCAAGGTTTTTTCCCAGCCAGGCCATTGCTAAATATTACTTTTAACCAATCTCGTCCCAGCTCCATGAAATAAGAATTATTGAATTTCTATTAAATACTTGTTCTTCTTTCCATTGTCAACTATAATGTATTTGTCGTGAATTAAATCTGTTTCTAATAGATTGGCATCCACATCAGATATTTTTCTCTTATTAATTCCAATTGCATTTCCTTGTATGGCTCTTCGTGCTTCTGATTTTGAATTAAGAATGCTTGTATGTTCTGACAATAAACTGATTACATTCTTGTTTTCATTAAATTGTCCACGAGAAATACTAAAATTTGGAAGTTCGTCTTTCAGCTGTTTATAAGTTTCAGATTCTAGCGAAAAAAGAAAATCCGTAGTACAATCTTTGTTAAATAACAATTCTGAAACTTCCATAGCTCCCTGAAATGCTTTTTTACCATGTACCCTCAAGGTAATTTCTTCAGCCAATATTTTTTTTAAAGAACGCAGGTCAGAAGCATGCTCATGTTCTAAGGCTTCAATTTCAACTTGCGATTTTAAACTAAAATAGCGGAAAAATTTACTTAAATCAGAATCGTCCGAATTTATCCAGAATTGATAAAATTTATAAGGACTTGTCAATGCTGGGTCTAAAAAAATATTTCCGGATTCTGTCTTTCCAAATTTTTTACCGTCTGATTTTGTTAAGAGGGGGGTTGTTACTGCATACGCTTTGGAATTAGCGATTACTTTTCCAATATATTCTGTTCCTGCGGTAATATTTCCCCATTGATCAGAACCACCCATTTGTATTCGGCAATCATGCAATTGATAGAGACAATAAAAATCGTATGCCTGCAAGAGCTGGTAAGAAAATTCAGTATAAGAAATGCCAGTTTCGAGTCTTTTCTTGACAGATTCTTTTGAGAGCATGTAATTTATAGTTGTGTGTTTGCCTACATCCCTCAAGAATTCCAACACATTCATGTCTTTATAAAAATCGAAGTTATTGACTAAGATTGCTTTATTTGGACCTTCATCAAAATTGAGTAACTGTTTTAACTGCTTTACCTGAAACTGAATGTTATCATCCAGCTCTTGATAGGATTTTAATTCACGTTCTTTATCCTTTCCCGACGGGTCGCCAATGCGACCGGTTGCACCGCCCATGACAACTACGGGTCGATGTCCGGCTCGTTGAAAGAAACTTAAAAGCATAATTTGAACATAATTTCCTAATCCCAAAGATTTGGCGGTAGGATCAAATCCAATATATGCTGTGCGGATTCCCCCTTCCAGGTATTCTTCCAGACCGGGTGTATAATCCTGCAACATAGAACGCCATCTTAACTCGTCTAAAAATCCATTTTTTTGCATACTCAAATTAAACATTGTAAGTTTGCAAAATTACAAGAAATAAGTGGATAATGGTAAACGACTTATCCAACCATCATGAATTTAAGTGCATATATTTCAAGAAAAACCTTTCTAAGTTTCAGGAAGTCCTTTACAAGGAGTATCATTCGTATTTCTATCATAGCCACTGCACTGAGTTTAAGCGTGATGATTATTTCACAGAGTGTTTTCAATGGTTTTCAAAAAGAAATTGCTCAAAAAGTATTTGGGTTTTGGGGACATATTCACATTACCGACATTCAATCCAAACGCAGCATTGAGCCAATTACTATTAATCTTACGGATACCTTGTTGGATAGTTTAGAATCAGTAAAACCACCTGGTTCTACAGAAACACCCATTCGGCATATTCAACGATTCTTGGTTTTTCCTTCAATTGTTGGTTCCAAAGCGGAATTTGAAGGATTATTTATTAAAGGAATTGGATCGGATTTTGACTGGAATTTTTTCAAAGATTTTCTAAAAAAGGGTAGAATACTTGATACTTCTAACACAAATTGGGTGCGTGAACTATTGATATCAGAGGAAACAGCAAAACGCATCAATGTAGATACGGGTCAATTTGTGATTTTAAATTTTATTGTTGAAAATGAACATCTCAAACGCAAATTAAAAGTTGTTGGAATTTATAATACAGGTTTGGGAGAATACGATCGCCGTTTTGCATTAGTAGATATAAAAATGCTCCAGGAATTAATTCACAAAGGCCCAATGGAAGTTACGGGCCTTGAGTTATTCTGTAAAGATATTAATCAGTCAGAATCGGTAAATCGTTATATCTATGAAAACATGTTGCCGATAAATTGGTATTCAGAAACGATCAGAGAAAAATTTCCAAATATATTTGAATGGTTGGCTTTACAAAATACCAATAAGCAGTTTATACTTTTTTTGATTTTGGCAGTTTGTTTGATAAACATGGCGACTACTGTAATGATTTTAATATTGGAGCGAACGCACATGATCGGAGTTTTAACAGTTTTGGGAATGGGTCGATGGGAACAGCGGAAGATCTTTTTGAGATATGCAGCGCGAATTTTAGCCTGGAGTATTTTACTCGGCAATATCATTGGATATGGATTATGCTTTATACAAAAGAAGTATCAATTGATTCATTTAAGTGAAAGTGATTATTATCTGTCTTATGCTCCGGTTGATTTAAGTGTTTTTCCTATTATTATTTTGAATTTGATATTTTTTGTAACCATAATTTTAAGTATGATTATTCCAAGTTTAATTATACAGTCCATACGACCTGTCCAGGCATTGAAGTTTCGTTAAAAGCGAAAATTAGCTATATGTAACTATCAGGAATTTAAACCAATAGGTATTCATGAATTTTGTTGTTTGGAAAAAGCTAAATTGCTTAGCTTAAAGTATCAAAATATAAATTGTTTGATGTAATTTAGCAACTGAAAATTTCCATTTTAAAAATGCGTTGCAATTTAAGCGAACAAACAAGCGATGATCCGTTACTATGCAGTTTCTCAAAATATCTGTGGGGAAGTTTTCGAATTAGAACAGTCCTCTTGGATTAATTTATCTCCTCCATTTGCCCATGGTGAATTGGATGAATTTGCATCAAAACTTGGCATCGAATCTGACTTTTTGACTGACCCTCTTGATATTGAAGAGCGGGCACGATATGAGAAATACGATGAAGCCCGGAGTATCATATTCAATACACCGGTTATAAATGAATCAGACAAAGAAAATGACCCGATTTTTATTACAGTTCCTATGGGTATCATACTTTGTCAGGGTAAACTCATCACTATTTCAAGTGTAGAAAATCCGGTCCTTGAGAAGTTTTTTGACAATAAGGTGAAAAATTTTAATCCTCGAAATGAAACTTTATTCATACTTCAAATATTTGAGCAAACAGTTCGGTTGTTCTTGGAATATTTGAAAAAATTGAATATGAGACGCAATCTCATAGAACAAGAGCTGTATCATTCAAGCCGGAGTGCAGAATTGCAAAGCTTGTTGCGAATTGAAAAAAGTCTGGTATATTTTGTGAATTCGCTCAGTGCCAATGAACTCCTGAAGTTAAAGATGAAGCGGACTGATTTTATTGCAGTTAAAGGGAATGAGGACTTGAGCGAATTATTTGAGGACATCATTGTCGATAATAATCAAGCTAGGGAAGTAGCACAATTATACACGAATATTCTAAATGGAACCATGGAGGCATATGCTTCCATCATTTCAAATAACCTTAATAAATTCATTAATCGCCTTACTGTTATTACAGTAATTTTAATGGTGCCAACTCTTGTGGCCAGTTTTTTTGGTATGAATGTTCCTATGCCCATGAATTTAGGGGATTCATGGATTTCATTTTATTTGGTAATTATTTTTTCTTTAGGATTTAGTATGTTGCTCATTTGGTTTTTTAAACGAAAAGATGTGTTATAGGAAGGATCATTGTGTGTTCTATGTATATTTTAAGAAAGTAAAACACAAGATTAAAATAAACCATAAATCTGAGAACTCACATCCGATATTATTTTACCTAAATGCTCTGGATTATTAATAAAATCCAATTCATCCGTATTTACAACAATCACAGGACTTTGATTAAATTCAGATATCCATTGTTCGTATCGTTGATTTAATTTTTTTAAATAGTCCAAACTCATATTGCCTTCGTAGTCCCGGCCTCTTAATTGAATATGATTTACCAAAGTTGGAATAGAAGCCTTTAAATAAATCAAAAGATCAGGCGCTTTAATCGTACTCATCATGATTTGAAACAGTGAAAAATAATTTTCAAAATCTCGTTTGGACATAAGACCCATTTCATGAAGATTTGGCGCGAAAATATGGGCATCTTCGTAAATAGTTCGGTCTTGAATTACCGTTTTAGACCCTTTCTGAATTTCAACTATTTGTTGAAACCGGCTATTTAAAAAGTAAACCTGGAGATTAAAGGCCCACCTTGGCATATCATAATAAAAATCACTGAGGTATGGGTTGATGCTTGTGTCCTCATATAAAACATCCCATGAAAACTGCTTGGACAACAATTCACAAAGAGTCGTTTTTCCAGCACCGATATTTCCAGCAATTGCTATGTGTTTCATAGAAACAATTTGAATCTGCAAATTAGGCTTTTTATCCAAAACTTTAATGGAATTGGAAATAAAGCCGTTGTTTTAAAAACAGACCATTCATCGTTAAAAACGAGCAATTAGTACAGGTTTTATAGCTGAATTTCTATTGGGAATGGATTTGTCGTGGGAAAGTGTCAATTTTGTTGGGTGCAACAGATATTGTCAGCCTAATGCTTGTTCAAACTGAAATATTTACTTTTACAGCTAATTGTACCCAAATATGTCAAATAATATAATAGAACTCCATGATCTTAGAAAAACCTATTTTATGGGTGACGAACAAATTGATGCTATTAAGAAGATCGAATTGAACATTGCTAAAAATGAGTATTTGGCATTAATGGGACCTTCGGGGAGTGGTAAATCTACCTTAATGAATTTAATTGGTTGTCTGGACAGCCCGACAGAGGGCAGTTATTTGTTGAACAATCAATTAGTCAGTGAACTTTCCGATAATGAGTTGGCAGAAATTAGAAATAAAGAAATAGGCTTTGTTTTCCAAACCTTTAACTTGTTGCCCAGAATGACAGCCTTGGATAATGTAGCCATGCCCTTAATCTATGCTGGTATGAATAAGGAGGAACGGCAAGAAATTGCTATGGAAAAATTGCGACAAGTTGGCTTGGGAGATCGGGTAATGCATAAACCCAATGAATTATCAGGAGGGCAGAGGCAACGGGTTGCAATTGCTCGTGCTTTAGTTAATAATCCTGCAATAATTTTGGCAGATGAACCAACTGGAAATTTGGATACAAAAACAAGTGAAGAGATAATGGCAATGCTTGATCTAATTCATAAAAATGGCAATACAATTATCCTGGTAACTCATGAAAATGATATAGCAAAATTTGCACATCGCATTGTGAAATTGAGAGATGGAATGATTGAGTCCGATCAAATCAATGACAAATGAAAATTTATACTAAATCGGGTGATCAGGGTACAACATCTTTATTTGGAGGTCGCCGAATATCTAAAGATGATCTTCGCATTGAAGCTTATGGTACCATTGATGAATTAAATTCGGCCCTGGGGTTGTTGAATAATTTAATAAACCAGACTGCTTTAAATGAGCGCATGTTGAATATCCAATCGTATTTATTTGTAATTGGTTCAAATTTAGCAGCTGATCCTGATAATAATTTGATTAAAGTACCAGCACTTGAAAAATCAAAAACAAATTTACTCGAAAGTTGGATTGATGAAATGGAAAAGGAATTAAAACCTCTTCAGTTTTTTGTCTTGCCCGGAGGATGTCAGGCCAGTTCACAGGCTCATACGTGTCGTACCATTTGTCGTAGGGCTGAACGAAGAGTGGTATCCCTTGCCCAATTAGAATCTGTCAATCCTGAAATTATTATATATTTAAATAGGTTATCAGATTTTTTGTTTGTTCTGTCAAGATATCTCAATCACCTAAGTGGGGTTGATGAAATATACTGGAAACCGAATGATGCTATAATTGAATAATACGATCCAGGACAATACGATTTCTTTCATCATATTTAACAGTGACCGCCGGTGCAATTGGGTCATGCTCCAAAATTAATATGTGATTGTGATCAACAGCCTGTCTTAATAAAAATTCTTTTTCTTGTAGAGATACGAGAGGTCGAACATCATAGGCCATAATGTAAGGCATGCCTATGTGAAATGAGGAGGGTAATAAATCTGCGCAATAAATATATTTTTGATCATTCCATTCCATCTCCAGTGTCATCATAGCCTCGGTATGGCCGTAGCTAAAACGAATTACAATGCCTGGTAACCATTCCAAATTTGATTTATCGGATTCTATAAATTTAATTTTAGAATGTTGTTGAAGTGGAATAAAGTTTTCTTTTAAAAAGGAAGCTCGTTCACGTTCATTTGGATTAATTGCCCAATCCCAATGACGTTCATTTGACCAATATACAGCATTCGGAAAAGTTGGAAACAGATTGCCTTCGGAATCTTTACTTACAGCACCGCCACAATGATCAAAATGTAAATGGGTTAAAAAAACATCTGTAATGTCTTCTGGCAGGATTGAATCCTGTGCCAAAACATTTAGAAGATCGGTATTGCCATGAGGTTGAAAAAAAGATCTGAATTTGTCATCTTGCTTTGATCCCATTCCGCAATCAACCAGAATTCGCTTGTTTTCCATTTCGATCAACAAACAACGGAGAGACCAGGTGCAGAAATTTTGTTCGTCAGGCGGATTAAGTTTCGACCATAAAGATTTTGGCACAACACCAAACATGGCACCGCCATCCAATTTAAAATAACCTGTATGAACCGTTTTAATAGAGTGAATCATGTTTTTTTAGATTGAACTACCGTGTTTAAACTCCGTTGTAAACTTAGCATTTTAATAGCAGCCAAAATAGATTCCGTTCCTTTGTTACCCAATTTTCCCCCAGCTCGTTCTTTTGCTTGTTGCATTGAATTTACAGTCAATACGCCCAGGATAACTGGTTTGTCAAAACGGAGGTTTAATTGCATGATTCCATCTGTAATAGCATGTGCAATGAATTCATCGTGTTGCGTTTCACCCTTAATAATACAACCGAGACAAATAAGGGCATCTGGCATTTTAGTTTTTAAAAGCCATTGTGCAGCTAAAGGCAATTCAAATGAACCTGGAACTCTTTCTAGGTATATTGCGTTTGAAGGGACTTCACAAATTTGCAGCGTTTCCAAAGCAGCCTTTACCAATTGATCAGTAATGGTAGGATTCCATAAGGATGCCACAATTCCATAGCTAAATTCTTTAGCTAATTCTAATTCAGCGCTTGTCAAATTTGATAAGCTGGGTAAATTTCCAGCCATAATAATTGGATTATTCCATTGGAATAATGTATTTGTCTATATTATTTCCGTCAGGAGATTCAGCGTACTTTTCTTTAATTTCTTTATATGCTTTTAATGCACCTTCCTTATCACCTAATTTTTCTTTCAAAAGTCCAATTTTTTTAAGATTTACAGGGGTAAGAAATTCATTTTCCTCACTGGCAGCTTTTTGGTAATATTTTAAAGCAGTTTCAAAATCATTCAATTCTGCATATACATCACCCAAAGCTCCATTTTTTAGAATAGGCATTAAATCTCCGGAAGCTTTATAACTTTCTAAATACGATTTAGCTTCTTCGTATTTATGTAGATTTAAACAACAAATTGCTGCATAATACTTTGCAAGGTTACCAGCTGCAGTTGATGAATAGGTTTCAGACAATTCAGCAAAACCTGCAAAGCCACCTCCAGGATTATTGAGGGCCATATCAAAAGAATCTTTTTCAAATAAAAATTCAGCCTGGTACATTTGCTCCATAGCCTCAATATTTTTTGGTTCCTGATACATATAAGTATAACCCAGCCAACCACCTATAATTACAATGAGACCAATTAAAATGCCTAAAATCGTCATTTTATGCTTCTCGTAAAAATCTTCAGCCTGATGCTTTACTTGTCCAATATCTATCAACGTTTCATCCTGCGATTGTGCAGATCTTACATTTTTCGGGGTCACACCGGTACGATAACCTTTTGCCATATGATGTATTTAATAAAAAACTCCGCAAAACTAATACAAGGAGTTCAAATTGGATTAAATATTACTAAAGTGCATGTTAACTAGTCACGAATAAACGGGTAGTCTGATTCGACATAATTATCATCATATAAACTGGAAGGGCTTGGAAAATCTGAGTTTTCAGCAAATTCAACGGCCTCATCAATTTCAAGTTTAATTTGCTCGTTTATTTGATCTAATTCAGCCTGATTTGCAATTTTATTTGATAAAATTCTTGCTTCCGTTACGATGAGGGGGTCAATGGCCTTGTATTGCTCTACTTCTTCTTTGGACCGATAAGTACCCGGATCTGAAACGGAATGCCCCCTGTAGCGATACGTTTTAATCTCCAGGAAATAGGGTCCTTTGCCACTTCTAATGTGTTGAGCGGCTTTACTGATGCCTAAATGGACAGCTTCCGGGCTCATTCCGTCAATCGATTCTGAGGGCATGTCAAACGCTCGACCTATTTTATATAAATCAGACACATTGCTGGTACGTTCAACGGATGTGCCCATGGCATACCCATTGTTTTCAACAATGTAGAGAATTGGAAGATTCCAACTCATAGCCATATTAAATGATTCATACAGCGCTCCTTGACGAGCGGCTCCATCCCCAAACATGGTAATGCATATATTGGAGCTTCCTTTATACTTTTCAGCAAATGCGATTCCAGTTCCAATAGGAATTTGTGCACCAACGATCCCGTTACCGCCAAAAAAGCGATGTTGTCTGGAAAAGAAATGCATGGATCCGCCTTTCCCTTTAACAACCCCGGTTTCTTTGCCAAAAAGTTCGGCCATACATAATTTTGTTGGAATTCCTCTTGAAATGGCATTTCCATGCTGGCGATAGGCAGTAACCAAAGCATCCTCTTTGTTAATTGCGGTAACCATCCCAGCTGCAATTGCCTCCTGACCTATATATACATGGCAAAAACCTCTTATTTTTTGCTGAGAGTACATCATCAACGTGCGTTCTTCAAATCTTCTGATGCGAAGCATGGTTTCATACCAAAGCATCCAGGTCTCTTTTGAGAATTCCCCGGAAACTTGGTTAGTTGCTTTTTTCTTTGTCGGACTTAATACTTCGGGCATATGATAAATTTAAGCAAAAATAATGCTTTAAAGGGTCTCTTTTAGCCATCGGTAAAATTCATGCTGCCAGACCAGACCATTCTGAACTTTCAGAATATGATGTCCTTCGTCTGGAATGTAAAGGAGCCTGGCTTTGAGATCGTGCATTCGCGCAGCTGTAAAAGCTTCAAATGCCTGTGTATCAGGGATTCTATAATCCTTTCCCCCTTGAATGATTAAAATGGGTGCATTCCAGTTATTAACCAATTTATGTGGTGAATATTTATCATAGGATTTAGATTTTTTCTTAGCCCAGTAGGATCCTTTCAAATCATAATTTGCAAACCACAATTCTTCAGTGCTGCTATACCAGGATTCTAAATTATAAGTTCCACAATGAGAAATAAAGGTTTTGAAGCGATTTTTATGAATTCCGGCCAACATAAAAACGGAATAGCCTCCAAAACTGGCACCAACAGCACCGCGTCTATTTTTATCAACATATGGAGATTCAGATACCTGATCAATAGCAGCCAGGTAATCTTTCATGCATTGACCTCCCCAATCACCTGAAATTTGTTCATTCCAGGCAGAACCCCAACCTGGCATACCCCTGCGATTTGGCGCAACAATGATATAACCGTTAGAGGCCATCAATTGAAAGTTCCAACGAAATGAATAAAATTGGCTTAGCGCTGACTGAGGACCTCCCTGACAATATAATAGGGTCGGATATTTTTTAGTTGAATCAAAATCTGGTGGCAATATCAGCCAGGTCAGCATTTGTTTTCCATCTGTTGTTTTAATCCATTTTTTCTGGACAATAGGCATTTTCAGCTTCTCATAAATAGCAGTATTAATATGGGTCAATTGAGTTGCGTTGCCGGTTAGAATATCAATTGCAAATAATTCTGCAGCATGATTCATATCAGTACGATGGCAATAAAGGGTCTGATTGTGGATTCCAATTAGATTGCTGTAATCATGTTCGGTATTGGTTATTTTTTTAAATTGAACTGGTTGTTGTGGATTTTCAGGGATGCTTATAGAGAACAACTGCACCGTGCCCCGATAGGGTAAGGATGCATAAATAAACTTAGAATCTTTGGACCATAAAAATTGGTTAACTGTTTCATCCCAATTGTTCGTAAGCTTTTGTTTGATTTTTGATTTAAGATCAAGAACGATAATATCGTTTTTGTCAGCCTCATATCCATCTCGAGCCATACTCGTCCAGGCGAGATATCTGCCATCAGGAGAAAATACAGGGTTTTTATCGTAACCCATCATGCCCTCACTGACATTTATGGTTTTACCAGTGGTATTATCATATAAATAAATATCTGAATTGGTGCTGACTGCATAATCTTTTCCCATTTTCTTTACTGACACATAAGCAAGAAATTTACTGTCTACACTCCAGGAATAATCCTCAACACCGCCATCTGGCATGGTAGGTGCGTCGTACGGTTCCTTAAAAAGGATATCCTTTTCAGTTTGAACTCCATCCGGCGATATGCGACCAATAAAAACATGGTTAGAATAACCATCTTCCCATACATTCCAGTGCCTAAACATAAGATCATCATAAATTAAAGCACTTGATTTTTGCAAGTCAGGATATAAGTCAGGCTTAGGAGTGTTGACTTTAACCAATCTTGAAAATGCCAACCATTGGCCATTGGGTGAGGGGAGAAGGTTTGAATACTCCAAATCTTTGGAACTAAGCGATTTTTGAAGTAATTGATGGTAGATCTGTCCGTCTTTGGAATAAATTAAATTTCCACCACTGTCAAAACAAGCATTTCCGGCGTATGAATCAGCTTCAGAAATTTTCTCAATAGTTCCAGAACTGATTTCTAATGAGTAAAGCTGGGTATTTCCTTTGTTTTTTTGTACATCATAATTTGTAACCGTGTAGTAGAGTTTTTTACCATCTTTAGACAAAGCTTCACCGTTTACCCGACCTAAGGACCAAAGAATTTCAGGGGTTAAAAGGTTTTGGGCTACAAGATTGGCTGATAGTAAGCTGAAAATAAATAGGAAGATGCGCATTTTAGTATTGAATTAGGACCCAAAATTAAAGCCTCCACACGAATTCAGAAGTTTCTTCTTTTAAAGAACCAATAATTTCTCTGGACAGCGATAGCTTTGCTCCACAAATCCATTCACCAATTAACAGTTTATCCGATTGATATTTCAACAAATTAAGCTTACGCATTTTAAGAATTTTCAAGATGTTTCGGTCAATTTAGGTCCGGGCTTTCATTTTGTTACTGGCAATAATGGAGCCGGTAAAACCAATTTATTGGATGCCCTTTATTATTTCTGTATGGTTCGTAGTTTCAGAAAAACAAAAGATGTTGATCTGATAAACCATCAGGCTGATTATTTTAGAATTGAAGCCAGTATTTCCGAATTGCAGACAAATCATTCGCTGTGTATCAAATTCAAACATGGAGTATTGAAGGAAGTGATCTGGGATGAAACAAAGGATGAGCGGTTGGCAGCACATTTGGGTCGATTACCTGTTGTGTTGATTGCTCCGGATGAAATTTATCAGTTTATTCATGAAGGAGAAGAACGGAGAAAATTTATCAACCAAACACTCATTCAAATTGATTCCAATTATTTTGAAAATTTAAATACCTATACCCGGTTATTAAAACAAAGAAATGCCGCACTTAAGTTAATGAAAAAACAAGGCAAGTTGGATTCTAAACTATTAGATACGTATGATTTCAAAATGGAATCGCCTGGTATAGCAATTGCAACTAAACGTGCAGAATTTATCTCAAATCTTAAGTCCGCATTAAACGAATACAGTATTAGAATAAGTGGGAAAGACGAACAATTGGATCTCAAGTATCATACAACCGTTGATTCGGATTATTCTAATACACTTTTAAAATCCAGAACTCTTGATTTTTATGCAGGAGGAACAAATTTTGGTATCCATAAGGACAAATTGGAATGCCTGATGAATGGCCGATCCCTTTCCCATGTGGGTTCGCAAGGCCAAATCAAAACATTTGTTTTGTCAATGAAATTGGCGCAGTTTGATTTTCTAAGAACTCAAAGTCAGAAAATGCCTGTCGTTTTGTTGGATGATATATTTGCTAAATTAGATGCTGTTAGAGTTCAGAAATTGTTAGTTTTGTTGGAATCTGAAAACATCGAGCAATGTTTTATTACAGACACCCATATAGATCGTGTCAAGGAATTAGCTAAAACCTTGAAATCAAAAACAGCTTTTTATGAAATAATTCAAAATCAATTTTCTTGACATGCGGGATCACGAGTCAAAGTTAAAAGACCTCTTAAAGAATTTTTCTGAACAGGGTCATTTAAAAGGGAAGCTTTTAAATAAACGGATTGAAATTATTTGGAAAGAACGTTACAAAAGCATTGCAGTTTATACTACAAAAGTGCAATTTAAAGATGGACAACTTGCAGTCTGGGTAAGTTCAGCTCCATTGCGCTATGAGTTAAATCTAAAAAAAGTACAAATAATACTTCAGCTCAATGAAGCGTTAAAAGAAAATCTGATTGTCCGTTTAGACATCAGATAAGGTTTATTGTTCTTGCTCTGAAATATTCATTTGCAATAAAAACCAGCTAAATAAAAAACAAAGGACACATGTTGTTGCGATTACCATTTTCTTATTTTTTGAGTTTCCTTAATCAGTTTTTGGAATTAATACAGGACTATTATAGTACCGTATTAACAAGGGCAAATATATAACATATTATTAATATTTGTAATATATTTTTTAGCCTATTTTTTGCATCTATTTAGAAATATTTCTGTTATAAATAAAAACTATTCATATGAAAAAACTGCTTATTTTGTTGCTAATTGGCTCATTTGCAAATGGTTATGCGCAAGTTTCTACTCCAGCGCCCAGTCCGCTTTGTAAGATTGAGCAGAAAATCGGGCTTGCAACCGTAAACGTAGAATATTCCCGTCCAAGTAAAAAGAATCGAATTGTTTTTGGAGATTTGGTGCCTTATGGTAAAACCTGGCGTACTGGTGCTAACGCTTGTACCAAAGTTACTTTTAGCGATGATTTAGAGGTGCAAGGGGTAAAAGTTCCCAAAGGAAGCTATGCACTTTTCACAATTCCTGGAGAAGAATCCTGGGAAGTCATTTTATACAATGACATCACAGTTTCCGGAGTTCCTGATCCCTGGGATGTTTCAAAAGAAGTTGCTCACGTAAAAGTTTCGCCTGAATTGATTCCCTATACTGTTGAATCGTTTACAATTGGGTTTGATGAACTTCGCAATGAGAGCGCGACCATGATGATTATTTGGGAAACCAGTCTGGTTCCTGTAAAATTGAGATTTGACACCGATTCAAAGGTCATGAAAAACATTGAAAAAGTCATGGCAGGACCTTCAAGCAATGATTATTATCAGGCAGCCAGATATTATTTTGATAACAATAAGGATTTAAACATGGCTTTAAAATGGATTCAGGTTGCCAATCAATTAGATCCTCAGTTTTGGAAATTGCGTGTAGAATCCTTAATTCTTGCAAAATTAGGCCGTAAAGCAGAAGCAATTGAAGCAGCTCAGAAATCGAAAGCCAAAGCAATTGAAGCGAAGAATGATGAATATGTTAAAATGAATGACGATTCAATAAAAGAATGGAGTAATTAATAATTTTAAAAAATTAAGATGCCGTAAGCCTGGATTTATATTATGAATCCAGGCTTCTTTTATTAATTAAATCCGAATTGATCCATTGAAAGATTGATGCAAGCAACATAACTGTTAAACAGGCAATCACATTATACCATAAAAATCCCAATTCTGAATATTTAAATAAAATCAATGTAAGGCTTTGTGCAATCAGAGCTGCATAAAAAACCGCTCCACCTTTTATTCTTTTTAAGTAAAATCCTGTTAAAAATATTCCAAGTATGGTTCCATAAAATAAGGAACCAATGATGTTAATAAATTGAATTAAATTTTCAAATAAATTTGCATACAGTGCAAACCCAATGGCAACCAAACCCCAAAAAAGTGCAAAACATTTTGACCAGAATATGGGCCTGTTCCGTAAATCACTAAATGGAAACAACCTTAAAGCAATATCAACAATTGTAGTTCCGGAAAGAGCATTTATTTCAGCCGAGATAGATGACATGGCGGCGCATAAAATTACCGCAATCATTAAGCCAATAAAGCCTTTTGGTAAATAGTGTAGGATGTAATAAAGGAACACGTAGTCGCGATCATTTGCTTCCTGATTTGGCAAATTGGTTTTTACATAATTTCGGACTTCTGTTTGAAGTGTTTTTCGATCTTGATTGAGCACATATAATTGTTGCTTTAAACTTTGGTTAGACTGATTGAAGTTTACTTGTCCGGATAATCTGTGAATTGAATCATTAAATGTTTGCCATCTTTGGTATTGATCTTTATGATGTGTTGTTAATTCATTGAGCACTTTTTCATTAAAATGCACGGGTGTTTTTTGAAACTGAAAAACTGCAAACAACAAAACGCCACACAGAAGAATGAATATTTGCATTGGGATTTTCAAGATCCCATTCATAATCAATCCCATTCTGCTTTCTTGAATGTTTTTTCCACTGATATATCTTTGTACTTGCGATTGGTCAGTTCCAAAATAAGCAAGGGCTAAGAAAAAACCTCCCGCAATGCCAGCCCAAAAATTGTAACGATTATTGTATTCCAATTTAAAGCTTAAAGCATTGGTTCTGCCTTCCCAACTCGCTATCTCAAGTGCATCATAAAAGTTAACGGATGAAGGCAATGAGTAAATCATATAAAAAAATATAAACAGCATGCCAATCAAAATAACCGCTAGCTGCTGCAACTGAGTTTGCGTGACGGCTTTCGCACCGCCGGATACCGTATAAAGAATGACCAATACTCCAGAAATAATATGAGTCCATTGCAAATTCCAATCAAACAAAGCCGACAAAATAATGCTTGGTGCATAAAGTGTAATACCAGCTGCCAGGCCACGTTGAATTAGAAAAATAATTGCAGCAAAGGTTCGTGTTTTTAAATCAAACCGGTTTTCAAGGTATTCGTATGCTGTAAAGACTTTGAGCTGATAAAACTTTGGTATAAAAGTGATGCATATAACAATCATTGCCAGAGGAAGGCCAAAATAGAATTGCACAAATTGCATTCCATCAGAAAATCCCTGTCCCGTTGTAGAAATAAAAGTAATTGCACTGGCTTGAGTAGCCATGACCGCGAAACCAACCTTCCACCAATTTGTATCTTGATTACCTAATAAATAATCGTTTAAATTAGCCTGTTTTTTTGTTTTGTATAGGCCATAGATAACAATAAAGCCAATACTGCCAATTAAAACCAACCAATCAATCCAACTCATTAATTTGTATCAGATTTTAAAATGCTTGCTAAAAATGCCTAGCATAATAATGTAAAATGCAAGCATAACGATTACCAGGATGTATAGTTTTTTCCAATTTGGTTCTTTGGGCATATCACTCAAAACTAACTAAATTCGAAAAAATTCGATATGCTCCGGGCACACCGGCTTTTAGTTGTCTGAACCATGCCAATGAACTGTAAACAAAATATCCCTTGCCAACTTTTTTAACTAGGATTCCTGATCGAAGTTCTTTTTCATTTGGATCAGACATTGACAACAATTCATCGTAACCAGTACTGTATTTTCCAGGAAAATATAAACCACGCTCTTGAACCCAATTGTCAAAATCATCTGAATTGATTTTATTAAATTGATTAAATACTGGATGATTTGGTTTTAGAATTCGAACCTGAGCATATTCATCGGTAACACGATCTCTTGAAATTCCAAGCGTATCAGGTGCAAAATCATCGGTAATTAATTCAGCAGTCGTATTGTATTGAAAAATTACTTTTCCTCCTTGATTCATGTAACGGATTAAATCGTTTTTACAGGTTTTTAAATCAAGATTTGTGTTTAACGCACGGATGCCGAATATTAAAACATTGTATTGATCTACCCGAAGCTCTTTTAACATGGATGGACTAATTATTGTCACAGGGTAATGCATTTTTTCTAATGCTTCATCGATAAAATCACCAGCACCCTCAATATATGCGATACGTTTTTTCTTATTGATGACAATGGGTTTATTGATCAACTTTACAGTAGCTGGCAATAAAACATTCTGCCAGGGAATGTGCGGGTATTTAATAATTTCATGAGTAAATGAAACTGAATTGTTTATTAAAACAGGAATTTCAACAAGGTCCTTGCATTTAGAATCCAATTCAAGAATAAATTCAAATTCTTTTTCATCGCCATTTTTTTCCAATTGAAATTGATGGGACCATGGATTTGTGTTTATACAATTTGGTATTTTTAGACTCAATGAACCGGTTTGATTATTCGCATAAGCCTTTACTCTGAGTTTAACAATTGCACGATTGTTTTCGGGAATGAGAAGATAATCGGCTGATTTAATGCAGATACCTGGTAAAATATCCAAATTTTGCCGCACTTCACCTAAAACCGGATCGTCATTCTTGTAGATAACTTCACGATTTACTTGATATGTTTTGTTTAAAATTTCTACATTAAAGCTTGCAGTTAAATTGCGTTTTGTAAGCGGACGATTGTAATTTTCTAGAGCATCCACTCTGTAATAGCCACTGTGTCTTCCATTCCAAAGCCAGAATGGACTGGTTATGCCAAAAGCATTTGAAACAACACATCTGGTTTTCCAGGTCAAGGCCTGATTGGGTGTCAACTGAAATTGGATCAAGCTATCTTTTAAATCATTAATAATTTTAAATTTGATGATGCGGCTCGCTATGGGATTGCGAACAATACACTCTGCATTAATGGAAAGGGTATCGCCTGATGTTGTAATATTTTTATCAGTCGTTGCTTCAGCATAAAAACCGGCGCAATCCAGGATTAAACCAATCACTTCCTGTAATTTCAATTTTGTCCAATAACTTTCAGGCAAATCTTCAATATATGTTTGTATTTTTTGAAGGCGTGGAATACTCAACCAAGGTTTTTCCTGGCTAAAGTCAAGAATCAGCGAATCAATTTGCTGTTTTACATTGCCTCCTCCATTAATGCGCGTCCAGCTTAAATCAAGACCATCAAAGGGATTGGAATGAGATTTATCTTTCGGTTGATCTAAACGCTCAAAGTATTCAAGTTGACTGCCCCTGCTACTGTTTATGCCAAAACCTTGTGATTTATGCATGCTTCTGCTTTGTGCAGCAATTTCATTGTTTGAATAGCCATAAGCAGGTAAATAGGAGCCGACATCCAAATGGTATAAATTTGATTTATCCATTGCATCGAATTTTTCTTTTCCCCCAAAGAAAAACCATGAAGTATTAAAGTAAATCCGGGAAACAATGTGCATCTCTGTTCCTTTCAATGCATCCATTTTAAATAGTGGACTATTCGAAAATTTGGCTGCTTCCAGCCCTAAAATTGCGGATGCAGTATGATGGCCATGTGTTTTGCCGCTGCTTCTGTGATCAAAACGATTGATGATTACGTCAGGTTTAAATTCGCGAATTACACGTATCACATCGCATAACACACTATCATAATTCCAGATAGTAAATGTTTCCTCTGCATTTTTTGAATAACCAAAATCATTTGCCCTTGAAAAATATTGGATTCCACCATCAATTTTTCGAGCTTCCAGCAATTCGTTGGTACGAATGACCCCTAATTTTTCATCTAATTCAGATCCAATTAGATTTTGTCCGCCATCGCCACGTGTTAATGAGAGATATGCGGTATTTAATTTCATGTCTTTAGATAAAAAACTTATAAGACGGGTATTTTCATCATCCGGGTGTGCAGCTATATATAATACGGACCCTAAAACATTTAATTTCTTGATTCCCTCTAAAATCTCTGCACTTGTTTTGCATTTTTGAGCAAATAAACTAAATGGAAGGAAAACAACGAGTAAAAGCAAAGTGCATTTTAAATGGTTCATTTTAATGGATTTGGTAATGATTCTTCTCAAAAGTGGGTATAATTTTAAAAACCTGGGGTGAATTCTATAGCAACACAAAGATGAGAATATATGAGTTAACCAGCGATCAAAATTCATTTACATTTGTTGTCTAAGATATGAATATTAACAGTTCGAACCATGCAGATAAGGAAGTTTCTAAATTATTAATATTAGGACCCTGCAGTGCGGAGTCTCCGGAGCAACTTTTGCAATTGGGTAAGGATTTATTAGAGTTTAAACCCGATTACGTACGTGCTGGTATTTGGAAACCGCGAACCAGACCGGGACATTTTCAGGGATTTGGCGAACCAGCCATTGATTGGATGCTTGAACTTAAAAGGGCCTACGGATTTAAGATTTGTACTGAAGTAGCGACTCCTCAACATGTTGAGCTGGTTTCTAAAGCTGGATTCGACGCAGTATGGATTGGCGCACGCACTACGGTTAATCCATTTTATGTTCAGGAAATTGCTGAAGCGCTAAAAGGCAGTAAAATGGTTGTCTTCGTAAAGAATCCAATCAATCCAGATCTTTTTTTGTGGTTAGGAGCTATTGAACGAATTCAAGAAGCAGGAATCAAATCAGTTGCTGCAATCCACAGAGGTTTTAGTTTTTATGGAAATTCAATTTATAGAAACATTCCCCGGTGGCAAATTCCAATTGAGTTAAAACGGCGTCTACCGGATTTACGCCTTATTGCAGATATATCCCATATTAGCGGGAAACCTGACAACTTGTTGGAAATTGCTCAAATAGCCATGGATTTGAATTATGATGGATTAATGGTTGAAATTCACCCGAATCCCTCCATTGCATTAAGTGATTCAGATCAACAAGTAACACCAGCTTTTTTCAAAAAGGAGATCGCTTCTAAATTAATTCTGAGATCCGTCCAATCCACTGATTCAAAATTCAATCAGAATATTAAAGCAATTCGAAGTGAAATTGATTTAATTGATGAAAAAATTTTAGCCTTACTTTCTGAGAGAATGGCCCTGGCAGAGCATATAGGCCTTAATAAAAAGGAAATCAATATATCCATTTTTCAACCAGATCGTTGGGATGAGATCGTAGAACGGTTTCTGCTCTTAGGTAAAACGATGAATCTAAGTGAAGAATTTATTTTTTCATTAATTGAAGCAATTCATATTGAATCAATTCAACATCAAAGTATAAAAATGAATAAATAAAAAATCCTTTCCATCTGGAAAGGATTCTCAATTTGGTTTTAACAGATACTAATAGGTTTCGTTCTAATTATACTTTCAAAATGCATGCCAAGCTTTCAGGCAAGATGTGCATTTCGTTTTGCCATTTTGATTTTCATATCCATCCATCGGTTTCCCAATATCAAATTCATCCCGCGGTCTACTACAAAATGGCGGGCAATATTATAAAACCCCTTTGCTTTTAAGCTGATTGAATTGGAAGCCCGTAAAGATAAAGAAAAACCGCCGTCAGTATATTCAATATGATGCCAATACATACTGGGAATAAAGAGGGTTTCACCATGTTCGAGAATGGTTTCATATCCTATTAATTGTTTAATTCCGGGATATTTTTCCTCATCAAGTTCAATGGGATTGACTAAACAAGCAACAGTATAAGGAATGTGGTATAAATATTTTGATTGATCCTGATCAAAAAGCAATACGCGTTTCCTGTTTTGAAGTTGCGTTAGAAATACATGAGAGCAATCAATATCATAGTGAATTCTGGTATAGGACCCCTGGCCACCAAAAAACATAAATGGGAATTCATTATAAAATCCATCCATTATGTTTGGGATTTTAATATGCTGGGCCAATTCCGGTGCTTGTTTAAATATATTCCATAAAAAAATTCGAAGTTCGGTAGGTTCTCGCTGAATAAGATCCAAATAATCACCAAATTTCATGGTGCCTGTTGAGCTCATATAGTTTTTTCCAGCTTTGCTAAAACTGCTATCGTAAATTGGGACCTTCAAATGACCGTAATTTGTTTTTAAATATTCAAACGTCCATAAATCTTTTGCGGGCCAGTCATTTATAAGATCGGTGAACACAACTGGTTTCATTGGGTCCAGATAATTCTCTTTAAAGGAATCCCTGTTTAAGCCTGAAACTTTCTCAATAGGGTATAAATTCATACAACGGCGCTTTGTATTAAATTGATTACAAATTTAACATCCAATAGAATGCATCGTTCATTTAACAGAAGGATTTTAAAATTCCATAAGTGATTAATGTGTAAGCTATGGATAATCAAATACATAACAAGAATCTTTTTGTATTTTTTTCTGATGAATTTGGTTGCGGCTGTAGTTCCTTTTACCTTTGACAGCATTATGTCAAAACGCTATCAATCTTTGGGGGTCTCGGCTGGGAAGGAAGATGTGCATCATGCGATCCGAAATTTAGACAAAGGGCTTTTTGAGAGGGCTTTCTGTAAAGTTTTACCCGATTATGTGGGTTCAGACCCGGATTTTGTGAATTTCATACATGCGGATACCGCTGGGACTAAAACAAGTTTAGCTTATTTGGATTGGATGGATTCCAATGATTTTAGTGTATGGGAGCGAATTGCACAAGATGCCCTGGTTATGAATTTGGATGACCTGGCTTGCGTCGGCTGCTTTGATAATATCATTGTTTCATCTACAATTGGTAGAAATAAACACCTGATTCCTGGAAAAGTCATTGAACACATCATTATGGGTACCGAATCGTTTATTGCTAAAATGAAGGATTTTGGAATTCAAATTCATTCAGGAGGAGGCGAAACTGCTGATGTTGGAGATATTGTCAGAACCATAGATGTTGGGATTACTGCTTTTGGAAGATTGCCAAGACAAGATCTGATTGTAAATCAGATTTCTGACGGGGATTTAATTGTTGGACTTGCATCATTTGGACATGCAATCTATGAATCAAATTATAATAGTGGGATTGGATCAAATGGATTGACAGCAGCAAGGCATGATGTTCTCAAAAAGGACTATGCACTGGCAGAAGAATCATATGCTCCACAAACAGAGAAGGACTACATTTACACAGGATCCTATAAGTTGTCTGATCAATTTATTTTCAACAATACATCTTATCGGGTAGGGGATTTATTGCTTTCCCCCACACGAACCTATTTACCGCTTTTGCAATACTTTGTTAAAAATTACAGAGATGCTATTCACGGAATAATCCATTGCACCGGAGGCGCTCAAACAAAAGTTAAAAAATTTATTGATCCATTGCGAATTGTAAAAAATAATTTATTCCAGATTCCACCTGTATTTGAATTGATTCGCTCACAATCTTTGTGTAGTTCACAAGAAATGTATGAAGTTTATAATATGGGTCATCGCATGGAGGTATACACCAATGTTTCAGGTGCCGAAGCACTCATTAAGTTGGCTTCAGAATTTAATATTGAAGCACGAATTATAGGATTTGTCGAAAAGGCTGCGCAGCCTGAAGTGCTTATTCAATCAGAATTAGGCGAATTTTTGTACAATTGAGTGAAATGGCCATTGAACCCGGAGAAGAACTATTGTGGAAATATGCAAAAAGTCAATGCACAGAAGCAGAAAAAGTTTACATCGAAGCCTGGTTGGTAGCTGATCCTGAAAATTTTAAAAAATTTCAACGTATTCAATTATATACAAACGCTATGAGTCAAAATGAAACCAATCCAACCAATCCAGAGCAACCACAAGATGAAGGAAAATCAAGTTATCAGAATTATTTAATGGCGATTATCATTCTATTGATTGTATTTGTATTGTTGGGAATTTTCGCAATTTTAAATTCAAAATAATTTACCGGCATTTCCTGTATAACTTTCAGGTCTCAAGGCTTTCAATTCTGTTTTTATTGAATCAGTTACATCCAATTGATCAATAAAATTGTGTAGATCTGTTTTAGTTAGTTTCTGTTTGCCCCTTGTCAGCGTTTTGAGTGCTTCATAAGGATTTTTGTAGGATTCTCTTCTCAAAATAGTTTGTATGGCTTCTGCCAGGATTACCCAATTATCATTTAATTCTTCTGATAAAATAGATTCATTCAATACAAGTTTATGGATGCCTTTTTGCAAGGAGTCAATAGCAATATATGTATGAGCAATAGGTACTCCAATATTGCGCAAAACGGTGCTGTCTGTAAGATCTCGTTGCAATCTGGAAACGGGCAGTTTCTCTGCAAGATGGGATGCCAGGGCAGTTGAAACGCCTAAATTCCCTTCAGCATTTTCGAAATCAATAGGATTTACTTTATGTGGCATTGCAGAAGATCCTATTTCTCCTTCTATGGTTTTTTGCCCAAAAAAGTCCATTGAAATATATAACCAGATATCCCTTGAAAAATCAAGGAGAATTGAATTGATTCGAATCAATAACTGCATCCATTCAGCAAGCTCATCATAATGGGCTATTTGTGTTGTGTGCAGTTGGCGCTTTAATTTTAATTGTTCGCTTAAAAAAAGATCAGCCCATTTAGCCCAGTCAATTGAAGGGAACGCTGCAATGTGGGCATTGAAATTACCAGTGGCGCCACCAAATTTACCGGAATATTCAAATTGTGAAAGTGTATTAATTTGTTTAGAAAGTCGTTCAGAAAAAACCTTTAGTTCCTTTCCGACCGTTGTTGGACTTGCAGCCTGTCCATGGGTCCTTGCAAGCATCGGTACTTGTTTCCATGCTTCTGCGATTGCTTCCAAACTACTTTTTAAACTGTTTAATTTTTCGAGAAAAAACCGTTCAGTAAAGTCACGAAGGGACATTGGAATGGCTGTATTGTTGATATCCTGTGAAGTCAATCCAAAATGAATCAATTCAATATGTGATGTAAGTCCAAATGATTCACATGCATCTTTAATAAAATACTCAACTGCTTTTACATCATGATTAGTAGTTGTTTCAATTTTTTTAATTTGAGCAGCTTGTTCTAATGTAAAATCATGATATAAGGATCTTAGTTGGATGCATTGATCAGATGTTAATTTATATTTTAAATCGAGCGTTGAACTCAAGTGAATGAAATATTCTATTTCAACCAATACCCGATATCGAATCAAAGCATATTCAGAAAAATACCCAACAAGATCTTTGATCTTGTTTTCATATCGACCATCCAAAGGAGAAATAGCTTGAAGCATTTACTATATTTTAATTTGTTTTGGGTATGAAATACTTACGACTTAACCAATATATAAATACAATGTGTAAAAACCCAAATACTTCAAATCCTATTAAATGCATAGGATATGGGTGTAAAATTAATGGGTTATTGGCTTTTGGAGCCTCCATTAAATAAATGTAATTGGAATTAAACAACAAGTTAAGACAATAAACCACTAATAAAACCAGATTTCCAAAGCAAAATACACGAAGCCAGGAGCGATCTCTGGGTTTCATATTTAATACGATTATCGCATAAAGGGGCACAAATATGATGGCACTATGGCTGAAATAATAATCTAAAAAGAAATAGTCCGAATAACCATGAGTTAACTCTGGAGTAATCAAGCTCTGCAAAGCTCCGGCGAGCCCTAACATCAAGATAAACTCGAACAAGAAATAATTGGGTTTTATTAATACAATTATCAGTGAAACATAGGAGATATTACATAAATGCAAGGGCAGTGAATCTTGGACTGTAAATTGGCCCATTTGAAAGATATATGCAAACAAATAGACTTCCCTGATTATAAAAATGCCGGCCAGGAAATACCTGTATTTTTCTTCAAATCCATTCTGCTTTGCGTACATTCCGGCCCATAAAAGCAAGCCGTAAACAATTAGACTAAACAACAATCCCCAAAACCATTGTGTAGATAGGACGGGTACAATGTAATGTTCATGCATTTATGTGTAATTTAATGTAATGCAGCACGAATTTCTAAATTTCGGATCACTTCTGACTCAATATCCGTCCAACGATCAAGCCATAAATACACGGTATCCTCCGGGAAGTAATTTAAAGCCATCTTGACGTATATATGTCCATGCTTTGCTTCAGAAGTCCAAAGCATTTTGTAAAATTTTTTAAGATCTTCATCTTCAAGTTGTTCAGCAATTAAACGGAAACGCTCAGCACCTCGGGTTTCTGCAACGGAAGCGATCAGTAAACGATCTAAAAATCGTTCTTCAAGTCCAGTTCGTGTGTTTCTTAATAATTCGGATATATACGGGTCTTTGGCCATTCCGCTCGGTAATTGAATCCCTCTTTGCTGCATGAGTTCATAGACCATTTTAAAATGCTCCAATTCTTCCAGGGCTGTTTCAATCAATTCGGGAATTATTTCCGTTCGATTTGGATATTTGGCAACAAAACTTAGCGCCATAGCCGAAGCTTTGCGTTCACAATCAGCATGATCGATTAAAAATGAATTAAAATCAGCTAGAACAGCTTCAAGCCAAGACCTGGGACTTGGAAAGCGGATATCAAGATTTAACTTCAAAATTAACTGGCACTAAACATCCAATACATCAACAACATGAGGATGACTGCAACGACAATTAACACATAAAAAAATTTGCGTTCTCCATGTGAGCTGCCTGATTTTGAAGTGCGTTGGTTTTTTGACATATTTTTTATGTTGATTCGCTCAAAATTAAATAATCTAATTTAATTATAGGATATAATGATTCAATAAATGCTTTCTTTTAAGTGTGCTGTCTTAAAAAATCTATAATTCGCTCATCAGATCGGATGTCCTGCCATCGTAATTTTTGTTTTAATTGAATGCCTTGCAGGCTTTTACATCTGCTAAAAGCTACATAGGCTTGCCCAAATTCAAAAGCGCCTGATCCCATTTCAATTGCAATGTTTTCAAATGTTTTGCCTTGGCTTTTGTGAATGGTGATTGCCCAGGCAAGTTTTATTGGAAATTGAATAAAATGACCAACAACTTCAGTTTCCAGGTCCTTGTTTTTTCCCGGAGAAAGCTTGTATTTAATTATTTCCCATGTAAATGCTTCCAGTTCAATTCGTTTGTTCTCAATGTCTATTTCAATTGAGTTTTCATTTAATCTACGCACAACTCCCAAACTCCCGTTGACAAAACGTTTGGATGGATCATTTCTGGTAAAAACCACCTGTGCTCCAATTTTTAATATCAATTGTTCTTCGCCGGGATATTGATTTAATTGCACTTGGCCATTTATTTTGGCCTTATAAATTTTAGGAACATCATCTAATGCCTGCAACCGTTCCATATTAATTCGGTTTGCAGAAGCATTGGTTGTGCACAAGTGGATTTGTAAGAGGTCCGGTTCATCCTTTGGCATGCAACAAATTTCGTTGATTTCTTCAAGTTCATCAGCATCCAGATCATTCATTCGGATCTTTTCCAATAATTTAATAAAGTAAGGATCCGATTGTCGGTAAATGCGATTCAGTTCAATCAATTCAAATGATTCAATCAAATTAAAGACCTTGGCTGAGAAAAAATAGGGACTTGCATATTCTTTCTGGAAATATTCTTTTTCAAAACTGGTACTAATCACAGGAGGTAATTGAAACAAATCACCACACCATAACATGGCTTTTCCGCCAAATGGTTTTCTAACTCCAGTCGAAAGTTGAAGCAATTGGTCAATATGGTCCAACAGTTCTGCGCGAACCATTGAAATTTCATCTATAAAAATTAAATCGATCTGTTCAACAAACTTTTTAGGAAGGATTTTATAATCTGCTTGACGAATCCATCCTGGGGGAAATTTAAAAAAGCTATGGATGGTCTGTCCTTTAATTTGAACAGCAGCTACTCCGGTAGGAGCAAGGTAAATGACTTTTTTTGCATTCAATTTTTTAAATAACTGAATCAAACTGGATTTACCAGTTCCAGCTCTTCCGGTTAGAAACAAACAGCCTTGCAGTGAATCCAACTGATCCAAAACATAATGATGTTCTGAATTCAGTTGAAATATAAACGAATCATCCATTCACACCCGCTTTACCTATCAAAATAACAGATAACAGGAAAATGATCACTAAATCCACCTATATATTGATTTCCTGAAAAGGTTCGTTTAGGGTAATTGCGAAAATGCCCATTCTTTTCAAGCATAAATGCTCTTCTGAATATTAAGTGATCTGTGAAATGATAACTTTGATTGGATTTATTTAGCAGTGAACCAGCAAGAATCATTTGATCAAAAAGATTCCAGCTATCTTCATAAGCAGTAGAACCTTCTCCATTTTTATAATTAGCATAAAATGGGTTAAAATAAGTTATACTTCTTGATTGATTGATTTGCGTTTCTGTCTCTAGTCCTTTCATTAAACTGATATCATCCGGGTTGTCGTTGAGATCTCCCATAATGATTATTCCAGCTGTAGGATCTATTTGCAGGATAGAATCCGCCAAATGTTTGTTTAACTTAGCTGCAATAACGCGATAGGGTGTTGTTAATACTTCACCACCTCTCCGGGAAGGCCAATGATTGACAAATACATATAGCATCTGGGTACCAAGTTTGCCTTTAACCATTAAAATATCACGGGTCAATCTGGGACTGCTGTCTCTTTCAAATAGAGGTATTTTAATTGATTTGGACTGGAGGACGGTAAAGTAGTCCGCACGATATAAAAGTCCGACATCAACGCCTCTGGGATCATTGGAATTATGATGCACTATCTTATAATAGCTTGAATTTATTTGTTTGTTTTGTACTAAATCTTCTAAAACAGTTTTGTTTTCAATTTCACAAACCCCGATCA
Source organism: Saprospiraceae bacterium (assembly GCA_016714025.1). Classification (NCBI taxonomy): domain Bacteria; kingdom Pseudomonadati; phylum Bacteroidota; class Saprospiria; order Saprospirales; family Saprospiraceae; species Saprospiraceae bacterium. The sequence goes on from JADJOB010000002.1 coordinate 2,315,583, forward strand.
TAATCAATGGGACTTGTTTGCGAGCTGTTTCCATAGCATGAATGACCCGTGCCATTTTTCCGATTTTGTCCTGGTATTTTTCTGGCGTCCAGTTTTTTAATCCATTGGGTGTAAATTCTTCATCTATTGTAAGACTGTCATCGGAAACATCAAAAAGGTTTTCTAAATTATAGAATCCGATGCCAATCTGTTGCCCAAATAGGTCGGAAAAAGGGAAGCACCAAAACAGAAAAAAGAGCGTACAGTAAAAGTATCGAAATATCATGCTAATTTTGTTATTTAAAACCTGAGGTGGTTTATTCTTACACAAAGTAACAAAAAGCGGAAATAATGCATTCCCAAATAGTGTTCATCAAGTCATATTTAATTGTATTTATTTCCATCCTGCTTGCGGGACCATGTTTTAGTCAAGTATTAAAGGGGAAAATTGTCAATAATCAAACCCAAGAACCTATAGGGAGCGCAATTATTAGAGATAAAACGACTCAGAAAGATTTTATTTCTGATGAATCCGGGTATTTTTCTATAATGCTTGATAATCCTGAGCAGTTGTTGGATTTGGAAATCATCAAAGAAAATTTTGCTTTATTTTCCATAAAATTATTTGCAACAGATTGGAATACAGACATTCAAGAGTTTTATTTGGTATCAAGTACAGGCAGATTGGCCAATGATCAGGAAACTTCAACCAGTACAAATGATCAGGAAACCGATGAATCTGACGTTTATAGCCTTTTGTCATCATCGGATGATCCGATTTTAGAAGCTGCCAGTTTTGACTGGAGTTCATTCCGGTTCCGACTGCGTTCTGTGCAATCTGTATATGATCAATTTGGTATCAATGGATTTATACTCGGAAATTTAGTAACAGGCTATTCCCAATACAACCTATTGTCAGGTCAAAATTTATTAACCCGTTATGGGGAGGCTTATCGAAGCTTTAAAGACAATCCTTATGATTTTGGAAGTTCTGGCCTAAGTCAATGGATTGATGCAAATGCCGCAAGTTTCAGAGAAGGGCTGGTGCTTCGATATTCTGAATCCAATCGGGCATATAGACACAAAATGGATGTCCATTATGTATCGGGTGCACTTAATCACAATTGGTTTTTAGTTGCTGGGTTAAACCGGCGTTGGGCACAGGAAGCTTATATACCAGGGAGTTATTACGATGCTTGGGGAGCATATCTTGGTGTTTCAAAATACCTTGGAAAGCATCATTCACTAAACTTCTTAGCAGTTAACGCACCAGTTGAGCGAGGGAAGGCTAGCCCTGCAACCAAAGAAGTTTATGCCCTGGCTAAGGATAACTATTACAATTCCTATTGGGGGCTTCAAGAGGGTGAAATCCGGAACTCTAGATCTGCTAGTTCAAAAATTCCAATGGCCATGTTGAATTATTTGTGGACCCCGAATGAGTCAATCCAAATTGAATCTGGTGTACTTGGAATAAAAGGAAAGCGCGCTGACAGTCAATTAGATTGGTACAATGCACCAGACCCTAGACCCGATTATTACCAAAAATTACCTTCCTATATTGAAGACAGCTTGGTTGGAGAAAGTGTACGGGATGCCTGGGAGCAAAATGTTAATGTACGACAAATTAATTGGACTCGTTTATATCATTCCAATTATGCAAATTATTCTATTGTTGAAAATGCAAATGGAGTTAATGGAAATACAGTTTCAGGAAACAGAGCAACTTATTGGTTAAATGAAAGACACGCAGATCCTGAAGAGTTGCAGTTTTTTGCTAAATTGAACTGGAATTTAAAACGCCATCTTTTTAATTTAAAATACCGTTTACGGGCAGGAAGCCTTGACAATTATTTGGAACTAACGGATTTATTGGGAGCAGATTTCCTTGTCGATGCAGAGGATTTTATAGACAACCCAGATTTTCAGCATCCTGACATTCGATATTCAAACCACATCATTCACAAAGGAGATGTATATGGGTATCGTTATAAATCTCACCATTCAAATCATTCGATTTTAACGGATTACAATTATTATGGTAAACGTTTAGATTTTAATGCTGGAATTTCTACCGATTTTAATTCATTCTACCGGGAAGGATTTTTTCAAAACGCAATCAATCTAAATTCTTTGGGTCAATCGGATAAAATCAATCAAACGGGGTATGCTGCCAAAACAATGCTTACCTGGAAGATAAATGGTAGAAATTATTTCAGATTGAATTATGCATACCAGAAATTGCCCAATCGTTTTGATCAAACATTTGTTAATCCGGAATGGAGCGCAAATGTTTTAAAGGAAACCAATCAAACCAAAGTGCAAACGGCAGATTTAAGCTATTTTTATAAAAGCCCCAAAATTAAAATTGAATGCACAGCGTATGCTTTAAATTATAAAGACCAGATTATTAATAAAAACTTCTTTTTGGACGAGCAATTAGAAGCTGCAGGCAATGTTGATTTAGCGGATGGGGGATTGATTAATGCATTTTATACCAAACTAGACCAAAGGCATTTAGGCATAGAGACATCTCTTGAATATAAAATAGGAAGGGGCTTTGTGATTTCAGGAATTTATACAGTGGGGGATGCAATCTATACATCACGTCCTGAGATGTTATTGTTTGATAAATTTAGCTCCAGCAATGCGAAGCATATCATTTACTTAAAGAATTTTTATATTCCAGCGAGTGCAATGCAAGCAGGATCTCTTGTTCTTAAGTATAATTTTAAGCGAAACGGTTTTGCTACTTTGAGTTTCAATTATTTAAGCGATCAATATCTGGAGCCTAATCCTTTGCGTCGTGTCCCGCAAGCTGTAGCTGATTTGGATCCGGCCAGCACCCAATTTAATAAAATAATTAACCAGGAAAAACTTCCGGAAGCATTTTACATCAATCTGTTTTTATACAAAGGATTTAAGCTATTTAATCAGGATTTTGGTTTGACTTGTAGTATCAATAATTTATTAAATAGACAAAATCTGATTTCTGGAGGATTTGAGCAATACCGATTTGATTATGCTGAAAAAAATCCCGATAAGTTTCCTTCAAAATATTATTATTTGCAGGGGATTAACTATTTCTGTGGATTGAGTTGGAGATTATAATTTAAAATGAATTTAATTAAACTTGAAAATATGAATTTTATAAAAAGATACAGCGCTTTGTTTGTATTTGGATTGTTAGGAATTACTGCTTGTCTGGATCACGATTTTGATAAGCCACCTCAGCCTGTAGCAGAAATTGGCTTTGATCCAAATTCCTCTATTGCTGAATTAAAATCAAAATATGTATCTGGAAAGTTTACAACGATTACAAACGATTTTTTAATTCATGCGACAGTAGTAGCAGATGATAAAAGTGGCAATTTTTATAAAACGATCGTGATTCAAGATTCAACTGGTGGAATTGAATTAAAATTAAATCGAACAGGCATTTATACTGATTTTCCTGTAGGTATGAAAATTGGATTAAAATGCAAGGGTTTGACAATAGGAGATTACAATGGGTTGATTCAATTAGGTTTGGGTACTTATCAAAATGGGAACTATACGAATTTATCTGGAATAGAAGATGTGTTAATTGACAATTATGTCTTTAAAGGACCTAAAAATCAACCCATCGTTGCAAAGAAAAAAACTATAAGTACCTTAACAGCACAGGATATAAGTACTTTAATCCAGTTAGATAATGTTGAATTTGCGCGAAGCGATACCGGTACAACCTATGCAGATGTGATTGCTAATGTTTCAGTCAATCACACATTAACAGATTGCAATAAAAATGAAATCTTGTTGCGCACCAGCAATTTTGCAGATTTTGCCGGCTCTGTAGTGCCATCAAAGAATGGAAGCATAACAGCCATATTGAGCAAATACCAATCTGATGCGCAGCTCTATATTAGAAACTTAAATGATGTACAATTTACAAACGATCCATGCCTGGGAGGTGGAAATTTAACCCAGATTTCAATTTTGGATTTGAGAAAAATATTCACAGGAACCATTACAAATGCGCCATCCAATAAAAAAATTGTCGGTACGGTAATCAGCGACCGGGTAAATATGAATACCACAACTAAAAACCTAGTCATTCAGGATGTTACTGGTGGAATTACTATTCGGTTTTTATCAAATCACAGTTTCAATTTAGGAGACCAACTTCAAATTAATGTATCTGATCAGGAAATTTCTGAATTTGATGGATTGTTGCAAATCAATAATGTTGACAATGCAAATGCAACCAAAATCGGTACGGGTAACATTGTTCCTCAAATTAAAACGCTTTCTGAAATCATCGCAAATTTTGAAAACCTGGAATCTAGCCTTGTTGAAGTATCCAATATTACAATTAGTAAAACGGGCTCCACAACTTTTTCGGGTTCATGTACTTTGAATGATGGGACTGGTAGTATGTTGTTGTTTACCAGAACCCAGGCTTTATTTGCAAATGAGAATTTTCCAACAGGGTCAATAAAGCTTTTAGCCATGGTAACTCAAGGTGGCGCAAATAAAGACATGCAATTAACCATGCGTAATTCAACCGATGTGAGTGGCGGAGGAGGTGGAGGTACACCAATTTTTATTAGTTTGCGTACGGTTCGGTCTTTATATTTAGGCACTACAACCAGTGTCCCAGCGAATCGAAAAATTCATGCAAGTGTTATAAGTGATGTCTCCAATGGCAGCACCACAACTAAAAACATTCACATACAAGATAGTAGTGGTGGAATGGTTGTTCGATTTACAGCTGACCACAATTTTGGGGTGGGAGATGATTTGGAAATTGATATATCATCACAAGAGTTGTCTGAGTTTTCAGGTTTACTTGAAGTCAATAATGTACCCTTGGCAAATGCTAAAAAAATTGGAACCAATGTACTGTTGCCAACACGTTATTCAATCAATCAGATACTTCAAAACTTTGAAGCATTGGAATCTACTCTGGTTGAGATTATTGGAGTTACAATAACCAAAGCAAGTGGTACCACATTTTCAGGTACCTGCACGCTCAATGACGGATCAGGAAGTATGGATCTTTACACACGCACACAAGCCAGTTTTGCAGGCACTAATTTTCAAACAAGTGTTGTCAAAATAATCGGAGTCGTTAATCAGGGTGGAGCAACTCAAGCCAAACAAATTTCAATCAGAAGTCTGAATGATATTACGCCTTAATGGCTTTGAGTATTACCAAGGAGGCATTCAGATTTAAACAGTTTTCGGTTTTAGTAAGTCCGGGTGTTTTTCCTATTACTACGGATGCTGTTTTGTTGGGTTCTTGGATTCAGCTTGATTCTTCAGATAGAATTCTTGATATTGGTACAGGGAGTGGTATCTTGTCATTAATGGCTGCTCAGAAAGCGGCTGTCCATGCAAATATTACTGCATTAGACAGTGATAAGAATTCAGTACAATGTGCAACGTACAATTTTGAACAATCTCCCTGGCAATCTAAATTGAATGCATATTGTTTGAATGCTGAAGATCTTTTAAACTCCAATTTAAATCATCAACTCGGATATCGATTCGATCAAATTATATGCAATCCACCTTACTTTTCGGATTCCTTATTGTCTCCCAATGGAGATAAAAACAGGGCCCGTCATCAGTTTTCATTAAGTTTTCCGCTATTAGTGAAAATTGCAGAAGCGTATTTAAATCCAGATGGTAAAATCAGTTTGGTATTGCCGGCTGTTGGTTCTGACATGCTTGTAAATCAAATGCAACGTGTAGATTTGTGTTTGTCCAGAGTTTTAAAAGTTCGAAATAAGCATGCATCAAAAACAAATCGAGTCTTATTGGAGTTCGCTAAATCTAAAACGGGATGTGTGGAGTTTGAGTTGTTTTTATATGATGAAAACGGAAAGCGCAGTAAGGAGTATTCTATTTTAACCCAAGAGTTTTATCTATAACAGCTTTTATTTAGGGGAAATAGCTGACTAGATCAAATTTTATAAGGCCAATACTAGGAAATATATTTTTAAAACAATTCAATTGCTTGAGTTCAATTTAAACGAACTAGTGATTCGAAGAAAGCGGCGGTATAATAAGAAAGCCATGCTGCTGAGACATACAATAAATCCAGTCCACACACCTGAAACTTGCCAATTAAGCACGACACTTAGAAAGTAACCAATTGGAATCCCCACAAACCAATAACACAAGGTGGTGTAGATTGTAGGCAGCTTTACATCTTGAATTCCTCTCAAAACACCAATTCCAACTGCTTGAATAGAATCTCCTAGCTGAAATGCAGCTGCAAATAAGAACAACAAAGCTGCATGATGTATGACCTCTTGATCGGATGTAAACAAATAAGGAATTTGATTTCTAAAAATGATAAAAAACACGGCGCAGATAATGCCATATATTGCTGAAAACTGTAAGACAGAAACACCAATTTTTCGAACCAGGTGAATGTCTTTCATGCCAAAGGCTTCACCTACTTTAATTGAACCAGCAGAGGATAATCCGATAGACACCATAAAGGTCAAAGCAGCAACAGAAAGGGATACCTGGTGTGCTGCCTGTTGGGTAGCTCCAAACCAACCTACTAAAATACCCAACACGACGAACGCTCCAATTTCACTTACATATTGCCATGCACTGGGCAATGCAAGACGGGTAATTTTTTGTAATTGCAATCGGTCAATGGTACGATTACTAAGCTGATATATTTTATATCGGGAGTGATACAAAACATATATACCCAATGCAAGTGCTATTAAAATCCGGGTAATAAATGTTGCTACACCGGCACCAACCAATTCCATTTTTGGGAAGCCATAATTCCCATAAATAAGTAAATAATTTAAAAATGCATTAATAGGGATGGATGCCAATGATAGAATCATAGGAATTTTTGTAAAATTTAAACCATCACAAAATTGTTTTATACTTAGAAATACGGTCATAGGAACAATGGACCAAAGCATCCAATTCATATACGGAAGTCCGAGATTAGCAACTTCTGGATCTTGTCCAAGATGAAAAATAACTCCTCCAAAAATATAGAGTAACAAAGAGGTTAAAATAGCTACTGAAACATTGAGATAAAATGCGTTATTTAAAAGTGCTCCACAAGATTCCGGATTTTTTGCGCCTTTTAATTCTGCAACTAATGGTGAAATCGCTACGGTAAAACCGATGCATAATACATAAGGTAATCCAATCATATTGGTTACTAATGATGCCGCTGCCAAATGTTTATAACTTAAGTGGCCAACCATAGCTGAATCAATAATATTCAGCATCATTTGAGACAAATTCCCTAAAATAATTGGGAATGCCAGTTTCAATAAATCCAACTGTTGTTGTCTGTTCAAAATTTCTACAATAAAGGAAAAAAAAAAGGGTCTGCTAATGTTCAAGAAAGCAAACCCTCAATAAATAGGTAAGGTAATAAGACTTAATTAATTTTGTTTGGCGTTTTCTTGTATTAGTTTTTTTGCTAAATTTAAAATTCGTTCATCTTCAATGTGAACAATCCCTCCATTTGGACCGGGCTGAATATGATTGCCGCTGTTTTCAAGATGATGCGCTCCAAAGTAATTTCGCACAACCTGTTCATCCAGATTTAATTCATCCGCAATTTTACGAATGCTTCCGGTAGGTAAATTGTGTTTAATTGTGCGGAGCTCATCCAAGGTTATATTCATAGTTATTGGTTTAAATGTGAACAAAATAAATGACCGTTCAAGTTAGTACGACATTTAGGTTCCTGCAAGTATTTACAGGAAAAAATTTTTCGTAAAATGTTTAGGCTAATTTCTAAAGGACCTGGCTGACATCTACATAAGGTAAGCCAAAAGCATCAGCTACCCCCTGATAAACTACCTTGCCATGAACAACATTCAGTCCACTGGTAAGTGGTTTACTGTCTTTGCAGGCTGCTTTCCAGCCTTTGTCTGCCAATTGAATCGCAAAAGGCAAGGTTGCATTCGTTAAAGCTAATGTGGAGGTAAATGGAACAGCACCGGGCATATTCGCCACACAATAATGAACTACATCATCAATAATATATATTGGATCATCATGCGTTGTTGGTTTACTTGTTTCCATACATCCCCCTTGATCTATTGCCACATCAACCAGTACTGTTCCAGGTTGCATGGTTTTTAACATATCACGAGTTACGAGGCTAGGGGCTTTAGCACCAGGGATTAATACGGCCCCAACGATTAAATCATGGGTTTTGACCAATTCCCGAATGGTTAATTCATTGGAATACATGGTCGTGACATTTGGAGGCAACACATCAGCCAGGTAGCGCAAACGAGGCAAACTCACATCCAATAAAATAACTTGTGCACCCATTCCAGCAGCCATCTTAGCAGATTGAGTGCCTACAATACCACCCCCTAAGACCAATACTTTGGCAGGTGGAACTCCCGGAACACCGCCTAATAAAATTCCTTTTCCTTTTTGTGGCTTTTCTAAAAATTTAGCACCCTCCTGGATAGCCATCCTTCCAGCAACTTCAGACATAGGTACCAATAAAGGCAGGCTGCGATCAGCCAATTCAACTGTTTCGTAAGCTAGACAAATAGCACCGCTTTCTATCATCGCTTTCGTTAAGGGTTCATAGGAAGCAAAGTGAAAATAAGTGAATATGAGTTGATTCTCTTTGACCAAAGGATATTCTGAAGCAATTGGTTCTTTGACTTTTATAATCATTTCAGCGATGCCATAGACTTCTTCGATGCGATTTAAAATAGAGGCACCGGCATCCTTATACATTTGATCCGTAAATCCGCTCCCTTCGCCAGCTGTCGATTGAATATATAGTTTGTGACCTCTTTTACTTAATTCGAGAGCACCCGCAGGGGTGAGGGCCACGCGGTTTTCGTTGCTTTTTATTTCTTTAGGAACACCAATAATCATGGGAAAAGGAGTTTAGTATTTGAAAAGGCGAAAATACAATAAGGAAGGAAATAAAAGGGAACCGCCTAAAAAAAGATAGCCCGTATACAGTTATACGGGCAAATCTTCATTTAATAACCAAAACTCAAAACTCGTTTAGAATTATTCCAAGAACTGTGCCAAAAACGATCTGAAGGCAGCATGCAATCTTGAATTCAATTTAAAAGTCCTATAATTTGGAAAAGGGAAACTATAATAATCGCCTGGTATTATTAGGATTGGAGGGGAATAGAGTCACTAATTATGATGGAATTAAGCGGAATTTAAAATGGATTCGTGGGCTAAAATTCAAGAAGTGAATTTAAGCTAGGGATTTGGAAACACCTAGAATCTGGTTTTTCAATGAAAGTATTTACTATAAAAAAAAATTGCTCGTGACGTTTCACGAGCAAAAACGAATTTTACATTTAATAACCAAAACTTACACAGTGTAAATATATAATATATTATTAAAAATCACTATATGTAAATGGTTAAATTTTAGTATTTAATAAAGATTTTATTAAATTAATATGTAATCTATTTATAATCAGTTATATAAATATATTATTACCCTTGTTGGATGAAGGATTTAGAGATTCAAACATACTTGAAAGTGCTGACCTGCCAAGCTTGCCAAGTCCCAAACTAAATTGATTTACATATAGACGGATGTGTTTTTGAATTACATCAGGGCTCATTTCGCTTGCATGCGTTTGAATATAAGGCATTAACTGCTGTTCATTGAGTAGTGCAAAGTCCAGACTTTTACGAATGGTTTGTTGCAGGGCGCTTGCTTTTTCCAAGCCCAATGTTTTACGAATACCAATTAAACCCAATGGGATAGGATAGCCTGTTTTTTCAACCCATAACTTGCCTAAATCAGCCAATTCTATAAGTCCTTTTTCTTTATAATTAAAACGGCTTTCATGAATAATTACACCCGCTTCATACGTGCCAAGCAGCACACTTTGTTCTATTTCTGAAAAAACTTTATGGTGTAGCTCCTTGACTTCTGGAAATAAATTTCGAAAAAGTAAAGCTGCAGTCGTGTCCTTGCCAGGCAAAACGATGCGTTTGGTTGAAAGTGTTCTGAGATCGATATCATGGGCTGCCACCAATAGGGGGCCGGTATCGAAACCAGCTGCAGCCCCTGTTTCTGAAATCCAATACTGCTCTGTTATTTTAGGAAGTATGGCTGCGCTGAATTTTATCACATCGTAAATTCCTTTAAGAGCTTGCTCATTTAATTCTTGAATATCCATATAATCACAGCTTGTTTCCAGCTCTTTTGGATTGCCAATTAAATTGTTAATCCAAGCTCCAAAAATATAAGTGTCGTTTGGGCAGGGCGAAATGGCTAATTTTATCCGATTATTGCTATCCATGAAATTCGATCCATTTATAATTTACGAAGATAATCACATCCTCATCCTTGAAAAACCTGCCGGACTTTTGTCCCAGGGTGATCATACCGGCGATGAAAACTTGTTTGATTTGTTAAAGGAATTCATACGTATTAAATACGAAAAACCAGGGAATGTTTATTTAGGGTCAATTCACCGATTGGATAGACCTGTAGGTGGAATTATGCTTTTTGGGAAAACTTCCAAAGCAACCACAAGGCTTCAGGATCAAATGAAAGCAGGATTAATTAAGAAAAAGTACTTGGCAATAACCGAAAAACATCCGGACATCGAAGAAGCAGATTTGGTGCATTACCTAACCAAAGATGAATCAAAAAACAAGTCAAAAGTGTACGATCACCCTAAAAAAGATTGCAAACTTTGTAAGTTGCATTATAAGGTCCTTGCAAATATTAAAGGATTTGCTTTGTTGGATATAACACTGGATACGGGTCGATCCCATCAGATCAGAGCTCAATTAGCTCATATGGGTTTCCCAATAAAGGGGGACAGTAAATATGGAATTTCCCATGGAATTAAACATGAAAGTCTAGCCTTATTTGCCTATCAACTCGGATTTACTCATCCTGTTACTAAAGAATGGATGGAATTTACTCATTTTCCACCCTCAGATAAAAATTTTAATCCATTTAAAGCCTTTTTTCCCAAACCCCAAGGGTAATACAGAATTTGTCCAGAATATTTAGACAAGCTCCTCTGAATCTTATTTATTATCTTAATTTTGCCGCCGGTGAGAGTTCACGACCAGCTCCTGCTGAATCCCCCAGGGTAGAAATACAGCAAGGGCGGGTGGTTGAGCGGTGCGATGGACTCTTGCCTTTTTTAATAATCCAAGCAGAACCATGAAATTTTTTATCGATACAGCCAATTTGGACCAAATTAAGGAGGCCAAGGACCTGGGCATCCTGGATGGGGTAACTACCAATCCCAGTTTGATGGCCAAAGAAGGAATTACCGGAAAAGAAAATATCTATCGGCATTACCACAAAATCTGTGAACTTGTAAAAGGCGACGTTAGTGCAGAAGTCATTTCGACGGACTATAAAGGCATGATGAAAGAAGCCAAAGAGTTGGCTGAAATTGCTGAAAATATTGTGGTGAAAGTTCCAATGATTAAAGATGGAATTAAGGCAATTGCTGAGTTAAAAAGTCTTGAAATTAAAACCAATTGCACCCTCGTTTTTAGTGCCGGTCAAGCTATCCTGGTCGCAAAAGCAGGTGCAACATATATTTCACCTTTTATTGGCCGGATCGATGATACAAGTTGGGATGGAATGCAATTGATCACTGATATTTTTGAAATTTACTCCCTGCAAGGATTTGAAACAGAAATTCTGGCCGCATCCATACGAAACGGATTGCACATTGTGGAGGCCGCTAAAGCAGGAGCAGATGTGGTGACTTGCCCTTTAGATGCAATTCTCTCATTGTTAAAGCATCCTTTAACCGATATCGGTTTGCAAAAGTTTTTAGACGACCACAATAAAGCCCAGGCCGCATTATTAAAGTCCTGATATTTTTTCTAAACATATTTCAATCATACGTTCAATCGTTTTTTCAGGATTCTTTGAGAACTGCCCTGTAATTCTATTTGCTAAAATTGCATTGACAGACAGCGCCTGATAACCAAACATCTGACTTAAACCATAGATTCCGGAAGTTTCCATTTCCAGATTTGATATTTTTCCAATTCCTTTCAAATCAAGGGCTTCCAACTCTTGTAACAAATTGGATTGTTTTATCCGGTTAAATCTTCCTTGGGGGCCATAGAAACCCACAGCAGTCAATGTGTTCCCAACAATCAAATCTGAATGTAGAAACGCGTTTAATAATGATGGATCCGCCCGATACAAAAAATAGCGAATTCCATTTGGCATCTGTGAATAGGGAATCGTATGCGGTTGGTAATAATCAGCCAAATTATCTGTTCCAATACTCCAATCCGTAATCAAAATGCTATCCAATGGAATGTCCTTTTGAATAGCCCCTGAGGTTCCCAATCGAATCCATTTAATCTTAATGAGTTCATCATTTGGTTTTCCAGTTTTTAAATCAATATTAAACAAAGCATCCACTTCATTCATTACAATATCTATATTGTCAGTACCAATTCCGGTTGATAGAATACTGATTCGTTTGCCGGATAAATATCCCGTAACAGTGAAAAATTCTCTGGATTCAACTTGTAATTCAATAAGATCTAAATAGCTGGATAAAATGCGGACTCGATCCGGATCGCCAACACTAATGATGATAGGTGCTAAATCCCCCGGTTTTAGCTTAAGATGATATAAGCTACCATCTGGATGTAGGATCCAATTCGCTTCCATTTTTAAATTCAATTAAAGTATGAAGAAAAACAAAATTTACCATTTAACCCATTGTGGAACTTGTAAAAAAATATTAAGTGAACTTAATACAGATACTTGTGAACTGTCTGATATCAAGCAAAACCCAATCAGCGAAAAAGAACTTGATCAGCTGGCTTCTCTTGCAGGCTCCTATGAAGCCTTATTTAGTCGTAAAGCTGTAAAATATCAAAGTTTGGGATTGAAAGATAAAAAGTTAACGGAAGCAGATTTTAAAAAGTTAATACTTTCCGATTATACTTTTCTGAAACGTCCGGTTGTAAAAATTGGGTCAAAACTTTTTATAGGGCATACCAAACAGGCAATAGAAGGTAGCAAGGAGGCATTGAAACCTAAATAAGAATTTGTTGGGTTTGTGGAGGATTTATAAAGTGGTTCTTGATTTTATACATTAAATGCATTCAAGATATACCTTGCTGCTTAATACAGTATCACTTACATGTCCACCACGGTCTCTTAAGACGATTTTATATAATAAAGAGTCCAATGGATATTGTGGAGGTGAACTGCAAGGGGGTATTTGATCTTTAAACAGGCAGCAACTGGTAAACACTAAGATACTCATCTGGCCTTTTTGTGGTCGTCCTTCAGAATCTGGTAGCACTGGCAATTTATATTGGTCTTGTATTTGATTATTGCGACTGTCTATCAAGCTTATGTCATATCGATTGTCGTTTTGAGGAAAACCCAAATCCCCATCACCATCTTCAAATTTCAGTAAGAGCCTTAATGAATCCTCAAAAAAATCTCCTTGAATCATGCGTGTTTTTGTAAGTCCAATAAATTCAATTTTTGGAATTACCGAGCCGGTATCATCTCCTGTGCAGGCTACCAAGCAAAATCCTAAAAAAAAGAATATGCCGGGAATTGAAAGCAGATTTTTAGTTTTACCTCTCATAATGACATGCTGGACCTAAAACGATTACAAGATAAAGTTTTATATACAAATCAATCCAATAGCTTTGAATTGGTCCAGGAAGTCTATCTTTTTCAATCTCAAAACAATCCAGTTTTTCGGCAATTTTTAAAACTGATCGGTAAATTAGATTGCAAAATCAATCAGTATGAAGATCTTTGTTTTCTCCCCATTGAATTATTTAAGTCCAATGAAGTTAAAACAGGTAATTGGAATGAAGAATTAGTTTTTCGCTCCAGTGGAACAACAGATTCACTTAGATCCTGTCATTTTATTGAAAAGCTAGGGTTTTATAATGAAGTTAGCAGGCTTTGTTTTGAGTTTCATTTTGGATCTTTGGAAAAATATGAATTCCTGGCATTGCTGCCAAATTACCTGGAGCGGCAGGATTCTTCCTTAGTGGCCATGGTAAATCACTTTGTGAATTCATCAAACAAGCTGGGTAAAGATGTATTTTTTATAGATGATTTTAAATCATTGGAACTAAAATTAAATGCCTTGCATAAATTGAATAAACAAGTCATTTTATTTGGAGTAAGTTTTGCATTATTGGATTTTGCCAATCAGTTTAATTTAATTCATCCCAATTTAATTGTTATTGAAACAGGTGGCATGAAAGGCAGACGCCGCGAAATAGCTAAAACGGATTTGATAGGGCAGCTTCAATCCGGATTTCCTCAATCAAAAATTGTCTCTGAATATGGGATGACCGAATTATTATCTCAAGCTTATGCCTTAGATGGGATTAATTACAGTTCACATCCATTATTAAAATTTTTAATTACAGATCCTTCCGATCCGTTTTTATTTTTACCAAACTCTAAAAGAGGAATTATCAATGTCATTGATTTGGCTAATATTCATTCATGCTCATTTATTAAAACAGGCGACCTGGGTCAACTAAATCCGCTGGGAGAATTGCAGGTATTGGGGAGGTTTGATTTTGAAGAAATGCGCGGATGCAGTCAATTATATGAAGAATAATTTATTTTGAAAATCCTTCAGTGATCCAGTCAGCAAGCAATTGACGGTTTTTTGGAAATAAAATACGCTTCCGGTCTTCCGGGTTGTGAATGTTTGCCAATTCTATGAATATGGGTTCCGGATCTGAATTGCGCACTACGTATAGCGGGCGACTGGATACAGTGCCATTGTATTTTTCTTCCTTCCGATAGACTTCATATTTTTCCTCAAAAACTTGTTGGATGTCTACTGCTTTGTTTTTACTTTTTTCAGAATCAGATTGATAATAAAAGAAAACATCCTGACGGTCTTCTTCGCCTTGAGCATCAATATGCAGCGACACCATCCACTGATTCGTATATCCTTTCTTTTTATATTTTGAATACAATTTATTTACTTTATTCATTCCTTGACGAAGTCGTTTTTTCTGACTTGTAGGAATGTCATGGCCGCCATAAGACGTTTCATCTTTATCGCAATCTAAGTATTTTTCATCCCGGATTCCATCGTTTTCATCTTCAACAATTACGAAAACAGTAGCTCCTTTTTGCATTAAATTTTTAGCAAGGCGTAAACTGACATCGTATGCATATTCATCCTCACAAATTGTGTATTCGCCATCTACATTTTTTGCTATGGCACCAGGATCCGGGCCTCCATGACCTGGAACAATATAGAAGACCTGGTCCTTCAATTCATCTGTAGTAATTTCAACATCTTTGTATTTGTCACCAAACAAAGGCACGTTCAACATTTTAGAAGAAACTTTTAATGAAGTAGGCGCGTCATCAACCAAAGCGGATGATTCAGCCAAGGCCTTGACTTCTTTTTCAGTTAGTTTACGATCTGCAACCAACATTGAACGCATCGGTGCCATCGATGCAACCAGAAACTCTTTGCGACCTTCTCTGTTTTTCTTCCTTTCTATTGGAATCGTTTCTTTCAAGCTGGTTTTCATAGCAGTTCCTTCATTGTTTTTAACACCATACAATGAACTTTGATCCAAAACGATTGGGACCCAAATTTTTTTATCCTTTTTATAATCCTGACTTTTAAGCTTTTGACTTGTCAGCTGCTTGTTGTAATCTTCAATTTTTTTAGCTTGCACCATGTTTTTAATGCCTATACTACTGCGTATACTCTTCCCGTCAAATGACTGCACCGTAACCGGTAGGAGGTAGGTTTTATTCTTCTCCAAACTGGCATTTTGTTTCAATCCATTGATTTTGTAGAACATGCTGACATTGTCAGGTTTATCAGCGAGTTTGTAACTTCTCAGCAAACCATACACACCTTGACCGGCTTTCGCTTTTACCTTAACATAATTCAATGATTTTGAAGGTTTTGGGAGTGCATGTACCAGCTGAAACGTACTGATCGTAAAAAGACACAGAGTGAGGATTCTACGCATTGCTAAAGAGTTTGAAAAGCAAATATATTATATTTATTTATAATTTGTATGTTATTGAATTACAAATTAATACAATATAAATTTGCAATTATGTAAGCCGTTGAACTTCAATGCCTACCTTTGAATTTAGCATATGATAAAAGCACTGTTGAGCAAAGAAATTTTATGTGAATGGCGAAGTTTTCATCAATTCGCCGGTTTGCTGAGTTTTTTGTTGGCAGTAGCCTATTTGGTTTATTTCTTTGGAGGAGAAGTCAATCCAAAATTTTGGAATTTAATGTATTGGATTATCTATTTGTTTTTAGTTTTTTTCAGCGCAACCCGGAGTTTTGAAGAAGACAATAACAGATTCAAAATTTACACCAATCAGCTGGTTGCTATAAAGTGGGTGTTTATATCAAAAGCTTTGTATCAATTGATTCAATGCGTCATTTTTGGTATGGTGCTGTATCTGATCATGAATATGTTGATCCCTCAAAAACACCTGGAACTTTTTCCATGGTTGATGATCTTATTTTTAATGAGTTTTGGAATGGCCGTGTTAAATACGTTTACTGCATTTATTGCGAGCAACGGCCAGACTAGGCAAGTATTGATGGTAGTCATTAGTTTGCCTTTGTGTTTTCCGCTGATAGGAATGTCTTACTCCTTAAGTATCGATGTCTTAAACGGGCAATCAATATTTGAAAACCTCGACAAATTTTATCCACTTTTGGCAATAGATTTATTGGCCATTGCACTTGTTTCTTTCCTCTTACCTTTAACCTGGAAATCTTAATTCATATGGTTAAACAATCTTGGTGGAAATATCTCTGTGTTGGTTTGATGCTCTATGCTTTAAGTTTTGGATTATTAAATCCACTTAAGCATGGAATTAAGGATGTTAGTCCGGATCGAATTGAGGCTGGGACCAAAGCAATTCTTACAGTAAGTGCTTACAATGCGCATTATTTGAATCAAACAGAACCTATCACAGCTTATTTAAAATACAATCCGCCTTCTGATTCAAAAGATAAAAACCAATATTTACTTAAAGCTTTGATTGTTAAAGCAATAACAGACAATCAAATTGAATTGGAGTTTCACATACCGGAATTTTTACCGGATTCAAGGCCGTTGGCTTTGTTTTCAGTGATTGTGAATAGTCCTGCCGATGGGGCAGCTGCCATTCCTTCTAAAGTGATAATTCATCAAAATCGTCCTTCACTAGAAGAAGGAATTCGCTTATGGTCAACCGATCAACATCCGGATTTTCATCAAGCAAAACGAAGTTTATTTCCTTATCGCAACATTTTAGTAGAAACAATACGCAACACATTTTACCATGTGTCGCTTTGGTTTGCTATGTTTCTTATGTTTGGAATGTCCGTTTATTTCAGTTATCGGGTTTTAAAATACCAAGATCTGGATGCTGATCTTAGGAGTTATGCCTTAGTCCGAACGGGTTTTTTCTTTGGGATCCTGGGATGCCTCACAGGGTCGCTTTGGGCTCGATTTACCTGGGAAACCTGGTGGACTACAGATATTAAACTCAATATGGCAGCACTCACTATGCTTATTTATTTAGCCTATTTGGTGTTGAGAGCATCTATTGATGATTTGGATCGTAAGGCCAGAATTTCTTCAGCATACAACATCTTTGCCTTAGTTGCAGTCATTCCACTCATATTCGTTTTACCAAGGTTAACAGATAGCCTGCATCCAGGAAATGGGGGTAATCCTGCATTTGGCTCAGAAGATATGGATAACAGCCTGCGTATGGTGTTTTATCCGGCCGTATTAGGTTTTATGCTCTTGGGACTATGGATTGCCAGTTTGGTGTATCGCGTAGATGCAATTGCAGCAAAATTGGAGGAAGAGGAGCTTGAATAGGGAGTGTGCTCAACAAACTGTGTCAATTTAAAATCCAACTAACAGCTGACTTCCAAAGTTGCCCTTTTGATTCATTTTGACCTTATGTTTTACCATTCTGATATATTTTCTTGAAATAATTTTGTCCATTTCTGAAATAAAGCCCAATTTCGCAGCTCTATTGCATAATGACATGCTCCTTCAAATCCTGAATGCCATAATACCGCTTGTAAGTCAGCCTGAAACTGATTTTATGAGGCAAACAGGTAAAATATATGTTGTTTTTGGAGTTTTAGCAATTATTTTTATTGGAATCATCATTTTTTTAATAATTCTAGAAAAGAAAATACGAGTCATCGAAAAAAGAACAGAACATGACAAAATCAAGTAATGCCACATTTTTAGATAGTGTAAATCGCAATTTTGACCGAGCAGCTGCTTATACGGATATCTCTCAAGGAATTTTAAAGCAAATCAAAGCCTGTAATGCTGTTTATGAAATTCGTTTCCCGGTTCGCATTGGGGACAAGATTGAAGTAATTGAAGCCTATAGAGCACAACACAGCCATCACCGAATGCCAACTAAAGGAGGGATTCGATACAATGAAAATGTTGACAAAGAAGAAGTAGAAGCATTGGCTGCATTGATGACTTACAAATGTGCCATTGTGGATGTGCCATTTGGTGGAGCCAAAGGGGGTGTAAAGATTAATCCTAAACTATACACTGAGGATCAATTGGAACGTATCACAAGAAGATATACCACTGAATTAATTAGAAAAAATTTTATTGGTCCCGGGATCGATGTGCCTGCGCCTGATTATGGAACCGGCCCACGTGAAATGGCCTGGATCTATGATACCTACTTGACATTTAAAGGAGGAGATATTGATGCTGCCGGATGTGTAACCGGAAAGCCAGTAAGCCAAAATGGTATCCGAGGTAGAAATGAAGCAACGGGACGTGGAGTGTTTTATGGATTAAGAGAATTGTGTGATACCCATGATGCAATGAAAAAAGTTGGCCTGGACATAGGCTTAAGAGGTAAAAAAGTGGTGATTCAAGGACTTGGAAATGTGGGTTCGTTTACCGGAAGTATTATGCAAAACGAAGGAGACGTAACTATCATAGCCGTTTCTGAATATGAAGGTTCTATTTATAGTGAAAAAGGAATTCACATTGAAGATTTATTAGCCTACAGAAAACAAAACGGAAGCATTTTAGGATTTCCTGGTACGACGAATTTGCCAAGTAAAGAAGCTGCCTTAGAGTTAGAATGTGATATATTAATTCCTGCTGCATTGGAGAACCAGATTACAGCCGACAATGCTTCAAGAATTAAAGCTAAAATAATTGGTGAAGCTGCCAATGGACCCGTTACAGCAGATGCCGAAACGATGCTTAATAAAGCGGGAATTATAATTGTTCCCGATATGTTTCTAAATGCTGGTGGTGTAACCGTATCCTATTTTGAATGGTTAAAGAATTTATCTCACATGCGTTTTGGAAGAATGGAAAAACGATTTGATTCCAATACCTATTCTAATTTTGTTGGGTTAATTGAAAAGATGACTGCAAAACAAATTGGCGATAGGGAACGTGAATTCTTAACACGCGGCGCAGATGAAATTGATTTAGTTCGATCCGGTTTAGAAGAAACCATGGTGACCTCTTTTCAACAAATTTGGGCCACTTACAATAGTAAAAAAGATATGGATGGTCTCCGCAGTGCAGCCTTTGTTTGCGCACTTGAGAAAATATCCAACGACTATTCCAGTTTGGGTATCTTCCCATAGTAATACCCTTATGTCCCCATCTTATACCTGTGCTCACCCGGGGTTGTTCACATTCTAATGGGTAAAACACCGCTTAAGATGCTTTCAAAATATAGAATGTAGAAGCTTGGATTTAATTTAGACAAACTACAAATAAGGGATTGATACGGTTCAAGTATTCTTCATTCTTTATGTATCCACGAATAAAGTCTTAATAATCCAAACAAAATACAAGTTTTGATAGAATTGATGTATTGGGATAATAATCGAAATTTGAACTGCGATTTATAATTCGTAATTGAACTTTCGTAATTGATAATTGGCAGTATCTACGCTCCAATAATCCGTCATTTGAACTTCGTATTTCGTAATTCATATTTCGTCCCGCGAGTACGCGGTATGTACGCAACGCTCCCATAATCCGTCATCCGTAATTCGTAATTCGAAATTCGTAATTCGCAATTAATTTAACCTTCTTCCATTTTGCTTGTTCCTTATAAAAATATCTAAATAACATGAAACAACGTACTATTGAAGTAGTCGTTCCACCTCCGGAACCCCATTTTGTGGGAGATGGTTTTAGAGTACATAATTTTATACCGAGTGCGTATCGATTGGATATGGAACGGATGAGTCCGTTTATTATGTTGGACTATGGTTCGAAACATTATTTTCCACCTACCGATACTCCAAGGGGAGTAGGAGTGCATCCTCACCGGGGATTTGAAACAGTTACGATTGCATATAAGGGAAAAGTTGCCCACCACGACAGCGCAGGAAACAGTGGAATAATTGGTGAAGGCGATGTGCAATGGATGACTGCAGCGTCAGGAGTGCTACATAAAGAATACCATGAAGAAACGTTTAGTAAAAACGGAGGTGATTTTCAAATGGTGCAACTGTGGGTGAATTTGCCGGCAAAAGATAAAATGTCTGCACCTAAATATCAGGAGTTACAACATTCAAATTTGGGCGTTTTTGAGTTGCCTGATCATAAAGGATGTATTGAAATTATAGCAGGCCATTATGGAGATGTTAAGGGTCCAGCCATTACGTTTACTCCTTTAAATTTAATGAATGCTAAATTGAAAAAAGGAAGCCATACGGCATTTGCCTATCCTGAAAATTATAACACGGGTTTATTGGTCATCGAAGGGAGCATTAAGTTAAATCAATCTGAAGTAATTCCCGAGAACCACTTTGCATTGCTAAATAATGATGGAGAATCATTCCATATAGAGGGATTAGAAGATAGTATTGTGTTGATTTTAAGCGGATTACCTATTGATGAGCCGATTGCAGCGCATGGCCCTTTTGTAATGAATACAAATCAGGAAATCGCCCAGGCTTTTCAGGATTTCCACCTTGGAAAATTTGGTCACCTGGAAGCTTAGTGCGCCAGCTTGCAAATAAAATTGCGATTAAACCCTGTATTTTCTTGATTTCACAAAATATTATTCTATCTTAGCCGTTGAAAAGAGGTAAATTCAATTTTTTATTTGTTAAAACTCGTAAAAATGGCTGATAAATTGGATAAAATAGATGTAAAGATTCTGAATCTATTACAGGAAAACAGCAAAATCACCAATTTGGAATTGTCCAGAAAAATTGGTCTTTCTCCCGCTCCAACTTTAGAACGTGTAAAAAAATTAGAGCAACTTGAAATCATTGAGAGTTATCATGCCAAAGTAAACCCTAACAAAGTTCAACTCAGCATAAGTACCTTCGTTTTGGTCAACCTGGCATGGAATAAACCACGGGCCATGGAGAGCTTTGTCGATAAAATTAAAGGAATTGAAGAAGTTACCGATTGTTATGTAATCACCGGGGATGCAGATATCCTAATGAAGATTGTATGCAAAGACATTCAATCATACGAAATGTTATTATTTAAAAAACTTTCACAAATAGAAGAAGTTGAACGATTGAAAACATTGATGAATCTATCAGTGGTTAAAACTTCTAATAAGCTTCCTATACATATCGAGGATTTGGATTAATCCTTATTGGTTTATCGCAATCAATTATGTCATTTAAATCTGGTTTGCTGTGGCAGATAAATTCAGGCAGTAATCCAGCTTCCTATCTATTCGGTACAGTCCATCTGCAAAGTCCAATCTATACAGATCATCTTCAATTAATTACTGAAAAAATTAAATCCTGCAGTTTTTTTGGAGCGGAAGTGGATTTAGATCGAATGGAATCTTCGGATCTTCAACATTTTTTTAAATTACCGGATTCATTGAATTGGTCATCTTATTTGCGACCCGGGCAATGGAATAAAATGCAGCGGATCAGTTTGCAGCGATTTGGTATTGATCTAAATCAATTTACAGGGATGTTTCCAATGATTGGATTGAATCAATTGAGTTTACAACTTATTGGTCGGAGTCTTGAAAAATCTCTGGATCAGCAATTATGGGAACTAGCCAGACAATGTGATCGGCACATGATCGGATTGGAAGATTTTGATATACATTTCAATATGATTCGTTCCATTGATTTACAGGATCAGATTAAAATGATTCGGGAGTTATTTAATAATCTGGAGCGTTCCAAGCGCAAATACCAAAAAATGATCTCTGATTACAATGATCAGGACATCCGGGCAATTTACAAGAGTAGCAGAAAAATGCTTGGAAAATACCGTCATTTGATGCTGAACCAACGCAATCAATTGATGTTGTCGAAAATGCTGGAATTAATGAAAACTGATACTGGTTTTTTTAGTTGTGGTGCAGGGCATTTATACGGAATGGAAGGATTACTCCGCTTGTTAAAAAAAGCTGGCTTTGTTTTGCAACCTGTGAAACTTTTAGCTGTTTAAGGAGTGAGGTTTTTGATTTGATTTCTTCAGATCAATTTGTTTAGCTAATTCTTATGAGAGCAATAATTTACGTTTTCTTAGGCTTGTTTTTATTTATTGGATCAAGTCATGGTCAGGATAAGTTCACCATCAGTGGATATGTTCGAGAATTTGGTTCAGGTGAAAGTATGATAGGGGTGAATCTTTATTTAAAAGAACAACCAAGTATTGGAACAGTGAGTAATACTTATGGTTTTTATTCCATAACACTCGAAAAGGGAACACATACCTTGCTGTTTTCTTATCTGGGTTATGTGCCGGTAGAATTACCAATTACTTTAAACAAGGATACTTCGATTGAAATCAACATGAAATCCGGAGTACTTATGGAAGAAATAGAAGTGAGTGCAAAAAATCCAAGACAGAATATTGAAACTACGGATATGGGTACTATCGATGTGTCTATGGAGGCGATGAAAAAACTTCCAGCCTTGCTGGGTGAGGTAGATTTATTGAAAACGCTGCAGCTATTACCAGGAGTTTCATCTGCAACAGAAGGTACTTCAGGAATTTATGTCCGGGGAGGTGGTCCGGATCAAAATCTAGTACTTCTTGATGAAGCCATCGTTTATAATACAGGACACTTGTTGGGATTTTTTAGTGTATTTAATTCAGATGCTATAAAAAACACTTTATTAATAAAGGGAAACATACCGGCAAACTATGGAGGAAGAATTTCTTCAGTGATTGATGTCCAAATGAAAGAAGGAAATAATGAAGACTACGTAGCAGAAGGTGGCATCGGATTGATTTCCAGTCGCTTTACGGTGCAAGGACCAGTTCAAAAGAAGAAATCATCTTTTATTGTTTCAGGAAGGAGAACCTACGTGTTGGATCTTGCACAACCATTTATTAATAACACAAAATTTGCAGGAAGTAATTATTATTTCTATGACCTCAATACCAAAATTAATTATCAGTTGAGTCAGAAAGATCGGATTTATCTCAGTGGTTATTTTGGTAGGGATGTGTTTAAATTTTCAAATCAGGAAAGAGGTTTTGAAGTCGAGTTGCCCTATGGAAATGCCACAGGAACTTTTCGATGGAATCACTTATTTAAGGACAATTTGTTTTTTAATCTGGCTTTGATTGCCAATAATTATAAATTTGGATTGCATGGCGGTCAGGAAGAATTTCAGTTTAATGTAGATTCCGGTGTTCGTGATTATTCAGCGAAGGCAGATTTGGACTATTATCCAAATCCTTCGCACCAGATAAAAATGGGAACCCGGTATACTTATCATAAGCTTTCTCCAAATGTGGTAAACGCAACCAATGGAGAAGTGAATTTTTCAACAAGTTTTAAGCCAAAATATGGACATGAAACGGAGTTGTATGCCTTGGATGACTGGACTATCTCCAGAAAATTAAAATTAAATATTGGGGCACGTTTATCGATGTTTAATCAAACAGGTCCTTATCAGTCTTCTGTTGATAGCACTCAATATTCCCGTGGAGAACTTGTTAAAACCTACATTGCACCGGAGCCAAGAATTGGAATGAATTATACGGTTTCAAGATCCGCTTCTTTTAAAGCCGGGATTTCTGTATCCAATCAATACATTCATTTGGTAAGTAATTCAGGAAGTACCTTGCCAGCCGATATTTGGGTGCCCAGCACAGAAACGGTCAAGCCTCAACATGGAATTCAATATGCGATCGGGTATTTTAGAAATTTTTTAGACAATGCAATTGAAACTTCTGTAGAAACCTATTATAAAGATCTACGCAATCAATTGGATTATAAAGAATCGTATGTAGAAAATTTTTCTGCAGAAATTGAAAATGAATTTGTTAGTGGAAAGGGGAGGGCTTATGGAGTTGAGTTATTTGTCAAAAAAAATAAAGGAAAATTGACGGGTTGGGTTGGGTATACCTTATCAAAAACGGAACGATGGTTTGATGAAATTGAAAACGGACGCGTTTATCCGGCAGTTTACGATCGCCCGCATGACCTGGTCGTTGTGTTTAATTATGAGTTTGCAAAAAATTGGCAGGTATCAGGAAACTTTATTTATGCTACTGGAAAAAGTTATACGCCTATTAAAAGTGTATTTTTTATAGAAGGAAAACCCAATATTGAATACGGAGATAGAAATAGTTTGCGTCTTGATGATTATCATCGTCTGGATATTTCTTTTATTTACGAAAAACAGGAGAAGCTAAGAAAGCCTTTTCACAGCAGCTGGGCATTTAGTATTTATAATATATACAATCGGAAGAACCCGTTTTTTACTTACACGGATTTTCAATCAGATGTTTTTACAGGCAATGCTTCAGCAAAAGCTTTAAAAGTATCACTGTTTACTATTATACCGTCTGTAACCTGGAATTTTTATTGGAACGCATCTAAATATTTTAAATGAGATCTTACAATTTAGTTTTACTCTTTTTGTTTATTGTCCTTTTTATGAATTCTTGTGAAGAAGAATTTATTCCAGCAGAATCTGTTTATGAAAAGGAATTGGTCATTGAAAGTTATATTGAAAAGAGCGATGCAGCCCTTCCAGTTTATGCAATTTTGACCTACTCGCTTCCTTTTTATTCTTCATTCAATATCGATGTTATTAATAATTCGTATGTTAAAGATGCTGATGTATCCGTTTTCGATGGCAAAAACAGATATACCTTGCCACAATTGTGCTTGAATGATATTCAGGAGCCCTTGCGAAGTGACATCATTAAAAACTTTGGTTATAATCCGGATAGTTTTAAAACCGATTTGTGTATCTACGTAGATTTGTCAAATTCGATTCCCGTTGAAGCAGGTACAAGCTATGAATTAAGAGCAATTACAAATGGCGACACATTGTATAGTACAACTCAAATTCCTGATTTAATTCCTATCGACAGTTTTTGGTTTGATAAACCTGCAGGAAAAAATGCAAATGACACCTTTGCTCAATTATTTTGTATAATAAGTGACATCCCAAATCAAAAGGACTATTATCGCTATTTTACAGCTGGGCAAAATGAGCGCTTAATTCCCAATGTAACTTCTGTTACGGATGATGTATTTTTTGACGGGCAGAAATTTAAATTTACTTTGTCTGAAGCCATAAGCAGGGATGAAGACTTTGGCGATAATTCTGGTTTATTTAAAAGAGGGGATACCGTCTTGATTAAATGGTGCAATATTCCTCAAAGTCATTTTGATTTTTGGAATACATTAGAGACCAGCGCGACTCGGCAAGGTCCATTTGCATCTTATGTAAGAATTAAGGGAAATATCGAAGGTGGACTTGGTATCTTTGGCGGTCAAAATTGTAAAAACTATACCATATACGTGCCTAAAAAATAAAGAAATGTCAAAAACCAACGAAGTCATACTCAAAGTGGTAATGGATGAGGAGAATATTCCATCTGAAATATATTGGAAGGCGGAAAATCAACAACAAGATTGGGAAAAGTGTAAAGCATTTTTATTATCCCTATTTGAAGAAAAATCAAAAGGTACTTTGAAATTGGATCTATGGACTAAGGATTTTCAATTGGAAGAAATGAACCAGTTTATGTATTACACGCTGTTTTCACTTTGCGAAACCTATATGAAGGCAACACAAAATCAAAACATGGCAAACCAGTTTATGAGTTTCGTTAACTATTTTGGAGAGGAAAATGAAGTCATCGAGCGTAAAGATTCTTGAAATATATGAATTTCGCCTCCAGTAAAACGAATAAATCGACTTCACTTACCGCTGAGAATCAAACCATCATTTTTCGACTTACTGCATTATGGGCATTGAATGAATGTGGTTTGGGAGGATTTTTACATGCACTCAATGTGCCTTTTACCGGACTTATCATAGGAGGAATTGCTGTAGCACTGATAAGCTTTATTGCCCATTTTTCGGCAGTCAATAAGGGTATCATTCTGAACTCCCTGATTATTGTTTTGATTATAAAGTTGCTGATGAGTCCACACTCAAGTGTAACTGCTTATTTTGCAGTAAGTTTTCAAGCAGTCTGTGCACTGATCTTCTATAGGATTTTAAATATTAATTTAGTAAGTATTTTGCTGGTATGCATATTGACATTTTTAGAATCTGCATCACAGAAATTAATTACGCTTACTGTGGTTGGTGGCATGAGTTTTTGGAATGCTATTGATGTATTTGTTGAAAATATTAGTAAGCAATTATTTACCACTGAGATTACACATGCTTCACTTTGGTTGGTAGGAATCTATTTTTCAATCTATTTTGTTTTTTCAGTATTGCTGGCTTTTTTTATTTATAGTTTACTTGAACAGTTCAAGAAAATGAATATTTCAAGTAGGGACAATCCTTCGTTATGGCAATTTGAAAATGTAACCGTAGCAAAACCTAAAAAACAAAAACCAGTTTGGGTTAGGATCATTTTATACTCCGGAATTATCATTTTTGTAATCTTGACTATATTTATTTACAATAAAGAACAATTTTACAACAGTTTTTTACTTTACTACTTTGCCAGAACTGTTTCAGTTATTTTGTTTTGGTATTATATTGTTATGCCTTATGCAATGGCATTCGTTAGGAAATTTTTAAACAATAAGATTCCAGCATACCAAACGGAAGTTGATGAAATTATTGAATTATTTCCAAAGCTTCGTTTGATTGTTTACTATGCCTGGAATCAAACAACAGATTATAAAGGTTTGCGTAGATTAAAACATTTTTTTACAATTACCTTGTTTGAAATTATTAGTTTCAAATAATAATGGCAATTTATGTCCTTACCGGTGAAATTGGCTCTGGAAAGACATCCACTTTGTTTAATGCAATTGCAGGCCAAACAAAAGTAGGTGGGTTTCTGAGTCCAATTGAAAATCAAATTCGCCAATTTTATTTTATACAAAATGGACTTTACATTCCGATGGAATCGATTGGAGCGCATTCTAAAGCGGACTTAGTTGTAGGTAAATATATTTTTGATTCAAGTGCATTTCATCATGCGAAAGTTCAATTTGCACAGGATTGGGATTCAAATCTAAAATTATTAGTTCTGGATGAATTTGGTCCATTGGAATTTAAAAATCAGGGATTGCTGCCTGAACTAAATCCTTTTTTAGTAGAATCTCAAGAAGCAGAAAACCAAACTATATTGGTAGTGGTCAGAAACACACTTTTGGAGTCTTTTGCTAAATCTTACTCGGTGAATCAAATAATTTATAAGGATGATGTTGCTGATTTTTTTCGAAGAGTTCTCGGTTAGACCCAATTGTTATGCTCAATTAGAGCACATTAATTTAAATGATGACTCCAATGTTCTAAATCCATTTTTGTATTTATACCTTCCAGCAACTTAGGTTCATTAATCTCCAGCATCAAGGTATTCACTGATTGCAAAATAAGTCTTGGAGACTTTAACTTACTATGATATTGAGATTCTATTGCTGATGCTGTCGTATATCGATAAATACTGCACAAAGGAAAAGGATCACCGGTGTTTGGATTTCTATAAGCTATTGCGTCGTATGGCGCTTGATTATGTGAAATTAAATTTTGAATTTGAAGCTCATTAATAAAAACAAGATCAACGGCAACTACTAACCAATTTGCCTTATTGTTATATTGAAATGCGCGATAAATCCCTTCAAGCGGTCCAGTGTCATCGGATTGATCTGGAATGATAGCGTCTGCTTTAATTTTTGGAATTTGTTCTTTACGACAAGAAATAAATACCTTTTTGCAAAATGGATTAAGTTGATCAATCCACCATTTATATAAGGGTTTATTATCTTTTAGTAATAAATATTTATCTTGTCCGAGTCGACTGCTGACCCCACCGCATAAAATAAGTCCGTAAAGTGACTCGTTCATGAAAATTGAATCCGTTGTGCTCCACAATAAATGTTTGCACTGTGTGTTTTTAAAAATCCGATCAAGCTCATTCCCATTGCTTCTGCTGTTTCAACTGCTAAGCTGGATGGAGCACCCACTGCGGCAACAATAGCAGTCCCCGCCATAAAAGCTTTGTGAATCATTTCAAAACTGGCACGGCCACTTAGCACTACTATCTTATCATCTAAAGGAACAAGTCCATTCTCTAATGCCTTTCCAATTAATTTATCCAATGCATTATGTCTTCCAACATCTTCAGCTTTGTGAAGTAGTTTACCATCCGTGTCAAATAATCCGCAAGCATGTATGCCACCCGTTAATCGAAATAATTCCTGATCTTGATTCAGGGTGTTTATTAAGCCAAATAAGGTGTTTCTTGATATGATTGGCAGTTCTTTTTTTAGTAAAAAGGAACAATTGTCAAGTACTAAATCAATACTGGTTTTGCCACACACTCCACAACTGGAGTTTGTATAAAAATGTCGGTCCAGTTGGTCAACATTAGGCAAAGCATTTGGTTTCAAGTGAACAAGAATGGTTTGCTGTTCAACTACCTCCCCAGAGCAACTGAAACGAAATTCAAAACGCTCAATGTCAGTGGATGGGTGTAACAAAATGCCTTCAGTGTATAAAAAACCACGAACCAGATTTTCATCATCTCCTGGAGTTCGCATGGTGATTGAAATGGTTTTATGAATCGGTTTGCCATTTTTAAAATATACCAATATAATTTCAAGGGGCTCCTCTGTAGCTACATAATCCGTTTTAAGCTCCAGATTCTCAGTCAGCTTATTTACTGATTTTACCCGATACCCTATATTAGATGAAATCAACATTTGGTTGCATTCGGATTTGGAAAATTATTTGATTCATCTTCATTGGGCCTGTCTACAAGACATTGGTAATCTTTTTCCACCAAAACGTATAAATAATCTTCTCCTTTTAACAAAATACGTGCATCAAAACCAATTTGGTCATCAGCAAACCATTGGGAAGCGATTGACAAGGGTACATAAACCCGAATATGATTGTTGATAAAAGTAACACTTATTTGTTCATGATCTGCCTGAATCAAAGAATACCGAAGGCAATCAGAGTTTTGATCTGAAAAGTTGACGCATTCTTCGATAGATCCATATTGTTGAAAACTGGCAACTTCCTTTTGACTTAAACGCAATCGAATTGAGTTTTTATTGGTGCGTAATTTCATATTCTTTATTTTTACTAAATTAGCAAGATGAAATCCAAAACAAAGATATTCTTAAGTCTGTTGTTAATGGCTACTATCTCAACAGCTCAAACCAATTTCAGTTTTACAAATCCTGATTTTCCTTCTTTATTGAAAGGAAACTTTGATCCCGGATCCTTTCCCAAACGGACGGTTGTAGCTGATCTGCAATTGGCAAATTATCTAATTGAAAAGATTCAAGCGGATTCTTTAAAGTACTTTTTAAGTCAATTGGTGGCTTTCAAAAATAGAAATACAATTTCAGATGATCAATCCAGGGAATCCTGGGGTATTCGTGGGGCCCGGAATTATATCAAATCCAATTTAGACAGATGGGGTCTTAATAACGGGACGAACGGTCCTGTTATCATACATTCAGAATTTGAATTTGACTTCGAAATGTGTGACAGACTTCGTCATGCCCAGCTCATGGCAATGATTCCAGGAGTTGGTGCTTTGAAAGAAGAGCTGGTAAT
Organism: Saprospiraceae bacterium; assembly: GCA_016714025.1. Taxonomy (NCBI): domain Bacteria; kingdom Pseudomonadati; phylum Bacteroidota; class Saprospiria; order Saprospirales; family Saprospiraceae; species Saprospiraceae bacterium. Next base: position 2,345,573 of record JADJOB010000002.1, read on the forward strand.
TTTGGAAGCTCATTTGGATAGCCGTTGTGAAAATAATTGCGACACCACGTGTGTTGCAGAGGGAGCTGATGATAATGGAAGTGGATCTGCTCTCCTAATTGAACTTGCCCGGGTATTGTCTCACATAGAATTGAATCGATCCGTTTTGCTTATTTGGATTACGGGAGAAGAACAAGGTTTGGGAGGATCTACCTCATTTGCTGAATATTGTAAACAAAATGCCATTAAAATTAAATCAGTTTTCAACAATGATATTGTTGGTGGAATTGAATGTGGCATTACCTCATCGCCCCCCGGATGTCCGGGACCCTATCTTTATGATAGCATTCGTTTCAGGGTGTTTTCAGCGGGAATTACCAATAGTATGCCCAAAGCCTTAGCCCGATTGTCCCGAATCCTTGTTGAAAATAAACTTGCTCCAATTATGCCAAATGTAACCAAAATTGATGTGATGTTTGGTGAAGATCGATCAGGAAGAGGCAGCGATCACATTCCTTTTAGAGAACAAGGATATCCTGCGATTCGTTTTAGTTCGTCTTACGAACACGGGGATGGAAATCCTTCACAGGCAGGGTATTCAGATCGTCAGCACAGTACCCGGGATGTACTCGGTCAAGATATCAATGGAGACGGTTTGATAGATAGCTTTTTTGTAAACTTCAATTACTTACGTAACAATGCAATCGTCAATGCAATCTGTGCTACCAATTCAGCCAGCAATGCATTAAATCCGTTTGTATTGACCACTAAATCGGAAGTGCGGGCACTTTCAATTAAAATTGAAAATCCACAGTCAGCCCGAAAATTTGTTTACGGACTTCGCAGAATTAATAGTTCTTTCTTTGATACGATGGTGATTAGTAACTTGTCTGAGTTGACGATTTCAAATTTGAATCCAACACAGTATTATGTTTCAGCCTGTGGAGTTGATAGTTTGGATTGGTACAGTATGTTTAGTCAGGAATACATCACGCGGGTTTTAAGCGCAACTGAGGAAACAATTAAAAAGCTTCCTGTGGAGTTGGTTCAAAATAAACCCAATCCATTTGACGAACTGACCTTGATTCCAATTATAGTAAATGATTTAAACTATATTAAAGATGCAAAACTGGTTTTTACATCAGAATCAGGGAGTGTTTATAAATCCATTCCATTAAATTTGAAAGAAGGAATCAATGAAATATTGTATGATTATCAATGGAATCAATATGCATGTGGTACTTATTATTACTCTTTAGTTATTAATGGAAATGTATTTGAAACTAAAAAGATGATTTTGATAAATTACTAAATGCAATGTGGATCGTTTTTATAAATTGATTTGCATTTATGAAATCTTCTTCAATCAATTTACAAGCTATTTGCTTGTATTGGATGCATAGAGATTAAAATAAGCCGCTAATCACACCATTTTCATCGATATTTATTTTTTCAGCAGAAGGCTCATCAGGCAAGCCGGGCATCCGCATCATTTCACCGGTGATGGGTACAATAAATCCAGCGCCTGCAGCAATTTCAATTTGTCGTACAGTCAAAATAAAATCTCTTGGGCGTCCGATTAAATCCGGATTGTCAGAAAGTGATTTCTGTGTTTTAGCAATGCAAACCGGCAATGTTGACAAGTTAAGATTTTGAATCCGTTTAAGATCAGCTTTAGCTTCAGGGGTATATTCAACTCCTTTGGCACCATAAATTTTATTGGCTATTGCAAATATTTTTTGTTCTGGTGTCCAATCCAATTCATAGCAAGGAATAAACTTTTGATTCCAGTTGTCAGCAACATGGGCAACTTTTTCTGCTAATTCGATCGCACCTTCACCACCTTTAGCCCAAACTTCTGAATAAACAGCCTCTGCACCATACATACTGCTCCTTTCTTTGATAACTGCTAATTCTTCCGGTGAATCGCTTACAAATTTATTGATAGCAACAATTGCCGGTAAATTAAATTGACGGGCATTTTCGAGGTGTTTTTCAAGATTCGCGCATCCTTTTTCAACAGCCTTAGGATCGGGCTCTGATAAGTTTTTTAATGATTTTCCACCATGATATTTTAAAGCGCGAACGGTTGCAACGATCACTGCGGCATTGGGTGACAATCCAGCTGCGCGGCATTTAATGTCTAAAAATTTTTCAGCACCAAGGTCAAATCCAAATCCAGCTTCTGTAACAACATACTCAGATAAAGACATTCCCATTTTTGTTGCAATAATGGTGTTGGTTCCTTGGGCAATATTTGCAAATGGACCTCCATGAATGATCGCAGGGTTTCCTTCAATGGTTTGTACTAAATTTGGTTTAATGGCATCCTTTAATAAGGCGGCCATAGCACCTTCAGCTTTCAGATCTTTAGCGAAGATTGGTTTTTTATCCCAGGTAAATCCAATGAAAATATTACTTAAACGATTTTTTAAATCATTGAGATCTTTGGATAAACACAGGATGGCCATGATTTCAGAGGCCGCTGTAATGTCAAAACCGGTTTCTCGTGGGATGCCGTTTCCTGTTCCTCCTAAACCTATCGTGATTTTTCTTAATGAGCGATCGTTCATATCCATAACCCGCTTCCAGGCAATGGTGCGGGCATCCAGACCTAATCCGAATTTTTTATTTTGAAGGTTATTGTCGATTAAAGCGGCCAATAAGTTATGTGCTTTTTCAACTGCCGAAAAATCTCCTGTAAAATGTAGATTGATATCTTCCATAGGAAGCACTTGTGACCAGCCACCACCTGTAGCACCGCCCTTAATCCCAAATACAGGTCCTAAGGAGGGTTCCCGGAGTACAACCGTGGTTTTTTTACCGATTCGGTTAAGACCCTCAGCCAGTCCTATCGAAGTTGTGGTCTTTCCTTCGCCTGCCGGAGTAGGAGATATAGCAGATACCAAAATCAATTTACATAGCTTTACTTTTTCTTCATCGATCAGTTCCAACGGAAGTTTAGCTTTATTCGAGCCATATTGTTGGAGAAGATCTCCCTGAAGGTTTAATTTTTCAGCTATTTTTGTGATTGGTTTAAGCGTAATTGATTGCGCTATTTCAATATCCGACTTAAGTTTTTCTGAACCCATTATATATGCATTATTTAGACGGTCTTTGTACATCAAAAATGACACCAATTGTAGTTCTCTGCTTGTTTTTTATGTATTCATGTAAAAACAAAGAGATGAAAACATCCATCCCCAAGCTGATGACCTATGATACCATTCCACAGGAAAAGGTTCATTATCCTCAGGAAAAGCATTTAAAAAATATCAAACAACTCACTTTTGGAGGAAATAATGCAGAAGCTTACTGGAGTTTTGATGGAACCATGCTGACATTTCAATCTGATTATGCAGCCTGGGGTGCATCTTGTGATCAAATTTTCTATTTCAATCCATTTAAAGACGATTTGGCTAAAGAAAAACCTCATTTAATTTCAAAAAGAGGTGGCAGAAATACCTGTTCTTATTTTATGCCGGGAGACTCAATGATAATTTATGCGTCAACGCACAGAGACAGTGCAGAGTGTCCTCCAGTTCCTGAACGAAAAGTTGGTGGGAAGTATGTTTGGCCTATTTATGCATCCTATGATATCTACGTTTCTGATTTACGCGGAAATACAAAAATGCAACTTACCAATATAGAAGGTTATGATGCCGAACCAACGGTTTCACCCAATGGAACCAAAATAGTTTATACGGCTTTGAGACAAGGAGATTTAAATTTATGGACCATGGATATCAATGGGCAAAATAAAAAACAAATTACCTTTTTGCCTGGCTATGATGGAGGTGCATTTTTCTCTCCGGACGGCAATAAAATTGTATTCAGAGCTTCGAGACCACCAACTTCAGAATTAAGGGCTGAATATTACGATCTTTTAAGACAAGGCTTGGTGCAGCCAACAGAAATGGAACTATTTGTTTGTGATTTGGAAGGTGGACATTACCAACAAGTCACCAAATTAGGAAAAGCAAATTGGGCTCCGTTTTTTCATCCTTCCGGCAAAAAAATCATTTTCTCTTCAAACCACGCAGGTTCGAAAGGATATCAGTTTAATTTATATATGATTAATTTAGATGGAACAGGACTGGAACAAATCAGCTTTGATCCGATATTCGATTCTTTTCCGATGTTTTCTCCTGATGGGAAGTACCTTGTTTGGTCATCTAACCGAAATAATGGAGGTACCCATGATACAAATCTCTTTATGGCAGAATGGGTAGATTAATTGAGTTGTTCTTGATTAAATAAAATACCTTTTTTAGCATCGTAACTGGCCACACCAGATTGTAAATACAATTCTTTTTTATAAGGATATTGACGTGCATCAATGATATAAACCTTGCAGCCTATCGCTTTTCGCAACTCATCATTGGATTCTCTCCAGCACATTGCCAGTTCTTCTGTAGTTTCGTCATAATTTTTTTTCCACTTTCGTGTAAACATCACCTCCAAATACATTATTCCATTTCTGAAATTAACCAGGCGACTGGACAAACCATAATTAATTCTATAGACGACATCAGATTTTAAGAGATGTTTGCGGTTTATTTCTTTGATATTGATAGCCATAAACCCAATGGCACATAAATTATGCCATTTTTATAAACAGGCTTGGGTATAAATATCTTTAATTAATTATATTATATTGATATACAGTTAAATATAAATAATAATATTAAATAATATGTTTTTTAAACAGCACCCTAAACTATCGATAAAAGGCTTAGTTTTTGATGATTGACAAGCGTTTAATGAACTGCTTTTGAGAATTTGAAAAAACCACAAAATAATATCCGGGAGATAAGTCCTCTAAATTCCAGCTTGTACCGCTAGTTTTCAAATTCAAATTCGTATGCTTAACCAGATGGCCTATGCTGTTAAAGATTGAGCAATCAATTCTATCGAGCTTGGTATCAGAATGAATATTAATAAACGCATTGAAAGGATTTGGTGAAATTGAAATTTGATTGTGATCAAACGCATCTGTTGCACTAATCTGGCTGCAATTAGGAGATTGATTGCAATACGATCTTTTAGCTAAACTGCAATCCAGCACAAATGGATTGGGTTTTTGGTCTTGATATTTTGCAATGAGATACGTTCGGGTCCATTCCAAAGAATCTGTCGGGTCTTTTAAATGCCAATCACATAAAGTAGGGCGCATACTTTCAAAAAAACTTCGGTCTGCCTGCAATTCATACATGGTAAAAAAATAAAAAACTGCCCTTGCTACATTGCCTTTATGATCTTCCCGTGGTTCAAAAAGTCCGTTAATGGATTCACTGTATTCATCAATTAGCTGGGTTGGGATGGTCGACTGAACAAACGATTTGTAAAACCAATCTTCCGTTTTTTGATCACTGATTTCGCCATAGGGATAATTGCTTCGGGCTTCATTGACTGCGGCACGTGCAGGAAATAAATGGTGCATATCAGATCGGGCATTTCCATTGTCAGCTCCTTTGCTTTGAGGAAATGTGTGTTCGCAATTGATGCCATTTGCATTTCCATTTTTAGATAAATATCCAATGGGATCAGAGGATGCCGGACTCAAGTATAAAGTGTGGTGTGTATAAACGCAGGAAACGGAGTCATGAACATTGTAAATTTCCTGATACATTTTTAACCTTGCATTTGAATAATCAAGTACCGTTGCTGGTTTATATTCCTGTACCAGTTTGTTGATTAAAACAAAGGATGTATCATTTGGAAAAATTGAAATTTGCTTAAACTGTGCAACGCTAATTTCAAATTGAAAAATAACAAGCCCAAAGTATAGAATAGAACGGAATCTAAAATTAAACATAGTGTAAAGATCGCATCTTTATTTAATTTTACCGGGTGAATATTGAATATTTCAGAAACTATTGTCTGGCTTTAGACTTTGTTGAAGAATGCTTTCCGTTTGGACCGGATGCATTGGTTTTAAAACTTAAAGGTAAAATATTTGCAATTACCAATTTGAATGATGAATCATTTAAAGTTAATTTGAAATCCGATCCTGAAAAAGCGCTACAACTTCGTGAACAATATGATGAGATTCAACCAGGTTTTCACATGAATAAAAAACATTGGAACACAGTAAATTTTGAATCCAGACTTTCAGATAAATTTTTAATCGAACTTATTAATGAATCATACGAATTAGTGCGCAAATCCTTGCCTCTAAAAGAACGGTTTTAGCGGATGAAAGAAATAGATTATTTAATCGTAGGAAGTGGAATTGCAGGTTTATGTGTTGCTGAATGTTTGAATGCTGTAACAAATTCCTTTCTTGTAATTGACAAGCAATTACCCGGAGCCGCCAGCATTGTTAGTTCGGGATTGATCAATCCTGTTACAGGGAAACGATTTGTAAAGTCCTGGAATTTTAATGAAATTGAAACAAGCTTTCTTGCATTTTATAAAGACTTGGAAAGAAGACTTCAACTTGAATTTTTTTCTGAAATTCAATTGCTGGAAACTTTGCATTCTGCTGAAGATGAAAATCAATGGCTCAGCAGAACAGTTGATCCGGACTATATAGAATACATGGGATCATTGGATACAAATAAAATTGATGGTTATAAAAAAACAGGATCGGGGGTATATGGAAAAATCAAAAAAGCATATCGTATTGATGTTGAAAAATTAATGCCCAGATGGATTGAAATATTGAAGCAAGAAGATAAATTGATTCATGAATTGTTTGATTACAATACAATTCAAATTAAAGAACAATTTATACTATGCAATTCAATCAAAGTCAACAAAGCAGTTATCTTTTGTGAAGGGCATCGTTTGATAAATAATCCATATTTTAATTGGCTTCCATTATTTTCTTTAAAAGGGGAGTGTCTAAAGTTTTATAGCAAAGGCTTGCCGCAAGATCAAATTTATAAATCATCTTATGCCGTCGTGCCGCAAGGGAATCACAGGTTTTGGTGTGGTTCAAATTTTGGATTAGATGATTTGGATTCTAACTGTACTTCAAATGAAATGTCAAAGCAATGGAATTTTGTCAAAGAACACGTTGAAGCAGATGTAAACCTAATTGACCATTATGCAGGAATTCGACCTGCGATTAGAGACAGAAGGCCGGTTCTTGGATGCCACCCGGAAAATTCAAAATTGGTAGTTTTTGGCGGATTAGGCACGAAGGGCTTTTCTATTGCTCCGTATTGTGGGCTCGCTTTGAAAGAATATCTTATAAATTCAAAACCACTGCCCAAAAGCATACATATTAGCCGGTTTCTTAAAAAATTCTATCAAAATCATCCAGAATCCAAATAAATGGCCCTATCTGAATTTTGACACCCCTTATTTTTTTAATTGGATTATTTTTGCAGCTCTAAAAAAAAGAACATGGTTCTTGGTATACTAAAGGAAATCAGAGAAGGCGAAAAACGGGTATCACTTAATCCACAAATTGCTAAACAATTTATAGACAAAGGCTTTCAGGTTATACTTGAAAAATCAGCCGGTGTAGCCTCTTCCTATAGGGATCAGGATTATGAACAGGTTGGAGCAAAGGTAGCAGCATCTAAAGCCGAGTTGCTACAAACCTGTGATCTGGTTATTAAAATTAACCCACCAGGATTGGAAGAAATTAAGCAGGCCAAGTCAGGCTTGGTTTGGTTGAGTTTACTTTATCACCTAACCAATACTGAATTAATCCAAGCCATAGCAGCCGCCAATCAATCTGCTATTTCAATGGATGCGATTCCAAGGATTTCAAGGGCTCAGAGTATGGACGTGTTAAGCTCTCAAAGCAATTTGGCTGGTTATAAAGCAGTTTTATTGGGCGCAGACCAAATGACAAGAGCATTTCCCTTAATGATGACCGCTGCAGGTACCGTCAGCCCGGCGAAAGTCTTGATTTTTGGAGTTGGTGTTGCCGGATTGCAAGCCATCGCAACAGCAAAACGACTCGGAGCTGTTGTTGAAGCTACGGATGTTCGCGCAGAAACGAAAGAACAAGCTGAATCCCTGGGAGCTAAATTTATAACCGTTAAAGATGATGGTGTTAAAACCGAAGGTGGTTATGCCAAAGAGGTCACTGCAGAATACTTAGCAAAACAAAAAGAAGCGGTAAACAAGAGCTTGTTCAATGCAGATTTAGTAATCACAACTGCCTTAATACCAGGCAAGAAAGCGCCTCTTTTAATAAGTGCGGAGCAGGTGTCTAAAATGAAATACGGTGCAGTTATTGTGGATATGGCCGCTGAACAAGGCGGAAATTGTGAATTAACCCAAGATGGAAAAGTGATTGTTGAGCATGGAGTCAAGATTGTTGGAATCAATAATCTGGCTTCCAGTTTAGCTACAAATGCCAGTGAACTGTATGCAAAAAATGTATTCAATCTTTTGATGCACCTGGCAACTAAAGATGGATTTAAAAATGATCGCGAAGAAGAAATAACCAAAGCGACCTTAATTGTTGAAAACGGAAAAATACTAAGAGCCTAATGCAAATACTGGAATTTATTAGTACACACATTCAAACCATTTACCTGGTTATCTTGATGATATTTGTAGGAATCGAGTTGATTTCACACGTGCCTTCTGTGTTGCACACCCCTTTGATGTCTGGGGCCAATGCAATCCATGGTGTTGTGATCATTGGAGCGATCATCGTAATGGGACAAGCGGAAGAAACGCTTCATTTGATTTTGGGCTTTATTGCTGTGATACTAGGTACTCTCAATGTTGTAGGAGGATTTGTTGTTACAGATCGCATGTTGGAAATGTTTAAGAAAAAGAAATGATGGAGCATTTATTGGAGGTAATTTATTTGATAGCAGCCGTCACTTTTATGATTGGCTTGAAAATGTTAAGTAAGCCAGATTCAGCAAGAAAAGGCAATGGCATTGCAGCATTTGGAATGGTTCTGGCCATTTTTGCAACCATTTTCATTTACCGGGATGCCAACGGAATGCACCTTAAAAATTTAATGTGGATTTTCCTGGCCCTGGTTATTGGCACCGTGATCGGATATTTAATGGCAAAACGGGTCCAAATGACCGCCATGCCTCAAATGGTGTCATTTTTTAATGGAATGGGTGGAGCCTGTGCAGCAATCATATCAATTATTGAATTTGGGCATTTGGAACACGGATTGCCTGAAGATTTTTCTTCTAAAATCACCATCATCCTTGCTGGTCTTGTCATTGGTACGGTTTCATTTGCTGGCAGTATGATTGCTTTTGGCAAACTTGAAGGAAAAATCAATGATTACAGCGTTCCCGGACAGCAATTTTTTAATGTTGGCTTGTTATTGGCAATTTTTGTTAGCTCCATTTTATTTGGAACAGGTGTAATTAGTGGAAGTTTATGGTTTTATACCATCCTGGGTCTTTCTGTTTTATACGGCTTATTGTTTGTATTTCCAATTGGAGGAGCTGATATGCCGGTGGTGATTTCACTTCTAAATTCATTTACAGGAGTTGCAGCTGCATGCGGTGGATTTTTATACGACAATTATGTAATGCTCATAGGAGGGATATTAGTGGGTTCTGCAGGTACGATTTTGACTGTTGCCATGTGTACTGCCATGAATCGATCCTTACTCAATGTTTTGGTAGGTAATTTCGGTGGCAATGCTTCGGCAACAGGCGGAAGTTCCAGCCAAGGCTCAACCAAGGAAATCTCCCTTTCAGATGCTTCAGTTTTAATGAAATATTCTAAAAAAGTTGTCATTGTGCCAGGATATGGATTGGCCGTGGCACAAGCTCAGCATATTTGCCATGAATTGGAATCCATCCTAGAAGAAGAAGGTGTTGATGTAAAATACGCCATTCATCCGGTTGCAGGCCGTATGCCAGGTCACATGAATGTATTGTTGGCCGAGAGCAACGTGAGTTACGACCGTTTAATTGAAATGGAAGAAATAAACCCCGAGTTTTCATCTACGGATGTGGTCTTGGTGGTTGGGGCCAATGATGTAGTCAATCCGGCTGCGAAAACGGATCCATCTAGTCCAATTTACGGAATGCCCATTTTAGAGGTTGAGGATGCAAAAAACATAATCATACTGAAAAGGTCTATGAAAGCAGGGTATGCCGGTATTGATAATGAACTGTTTTATAAGCCAAAAACCTACATGCTTTTTGGGGATGCGAAAGACTCATTGACAAAATTGGTGAGTCAAATCAAAGCAAGTTAATCATTCAGAGTACGAACATAAAGGAAGGAGCTTTAAGATTTCATTAAGGATTCCAATCAAAAATTACCTAAAACAGCTCCCCGCTACACTAAAGTTAAAAAATATATTTATAAACAGCTGAATATCAGGAAATTAATTAATTAAAAAAAATTAATAAATATTTCTTGTATTTGAATATTGCTTATATATTTGCAATGGAATAGTGCGGAAGCGCCTATGCCTCTTTGTTTTTAACCAAACTCATGACTTTCATCTACCGGACGAAGCAACCTCTAGATTAAGTCTTTTCATGTTTCTGCCATTTCTTGACCCTCGTCAAGGAATGCTACGTTTGTGTTATACGCAGATTGGCTTAGTTGCATTTCAAACGATTTCTAATTAAATTATTTAAAAAATCGATCTCATGAATGGTTTGAAATTTATTCTATTTTTTATTTGCTTATTGAGTTTTTCTGCTATCAAAGCACAGAAATCTGTGTTGCCTGCATTAAAGGACAATCAATCGGTTAAAGTTTTAATTACCAATGAAATCAGCAGTATGGCTGAACTTCTTAAATCCAATCCTAGTAAGGACCTTTCTGATAAATTGGATTTATATAAGTTGGCTCTTGAATTTCTTGATGAGCCTTCAATTGTTAAAACAACAACGGAATATGCGATTACTTCTGCTTTTTTAAATAATGAAGTAGATAAAACCGGAGTGCCAGATCAAATTGCATTCGAACGATTTTATAAAAAAGTTTGGAATCAAAATTTTAAAGATCTGCTAAACTTAGTTAAGCTTTAATCCCATTTTCAATTAGACTCTTAATTCAATCTCATGAATAATTTTTTAGCGAAGAATTTTAAAGTTAAATTAAGCAGCTTATTGCTTATTTTATCTTCTTCTCTTTATCTGTCTGCGCAGACTTTTACCGGAAGTATAATTAATACAGCTGGTAATAGTTTGATTCCATCAACAGGTACAGGAGGCTGTACTGTTGCACCCCAAACAACAGGAGGAACTCTTTTTAATAATGTCGTATCTGGATTATCGGGTACCTGTGTTCGCTTATCAAGCATCCAGGTAAACTTTACCCACACTTTTGATTCGGATATTGATATGTATTTAAGAAGTCCAACAGGACAAATCATTGAATTATCTACAGATAATGGAGCAGGTAATGATAACTTTACAAACACCATTTTTTGCGATACTTCCTGCGTAAATATTACAGCGGGTGCCCCGCCCTACACAGGAATTTTTAAACCAGAAGGAACTTTAACTGCCTCCGCCTGTGGTGTGACCATCACTCCAACAGTTCAATCATTAAATGCATTTTCTGCTGCAAATGGTACCTGGCAATTGGTGATTATCGATGATGTAGGCGCAGATGCTGGTGTTATGTTGGCTTGGTCCATGAATTTTGAAAACATTGCTGATATTGTAGGTCCGGTTGGAACTACTATTGTCCCAATGGCTCCGGGAACCTGTACTCCTCTGGGAGGAATTGCATGTTTAGCTCCGGTAATTACCAGTTGTGCAAGAACAAACAATGGTATTTTTTACTCATTGGCAAATCTTACCAATCAATTTGATAAATGTGCTTACACACGTTGTAATGGTACTGTAACTTTTCCAGGTGCCGGTGTATACCGGATTTTCTGGTTGAGTTTAAATGGCTGTGCTATAGATACTGCTCGTCAATTCGTTACCGTTTTGGATGCAGAACCTCCTACAATTATGGGTTGTCCGAAAGCAGTAAACATTAACCTGGGACCAGGAGAATGCGAAGCGGCCTGGGATGCACCGCCATTTATGGCAATGGATAATTGTCCATTTTCTGGCCCACTTACCACGTCTCCAGGATGTAATTTGGGAGCGAATAACTTTTTAACCGCTACAGGCTTCAATATAGGTTTGATGTTTAGCATTCAAAATACCAGTGCTCAACTAATGCGTGTTAGAGGTCTTAGTTTTATGCCTTATACAGGTTTTGGTAATATCTATAGAGTTTATACAACAATTGCAAATACAGGTTATTTGCCAGTAGCAAATAATCCAGCAGCTTGGGTTCAGGTTGCAAATGATATGATGAAAACAGGCCAAAATGTTTTTCCACCTCCTAATCCAAGATTATTAACCCAATTTGATTTGACAACCGTGATTAATATTCCTCCAGGTGAAACCAGAGGAATGGCAATCTATGGTGGACCTGTAAGCGTTTCTCAGTATTATGTAAATGCGGCGGCACCTTGTAGTACAACATTGCAAGGAGATGCAAACTTAAAAATCGATGTAAGAGACGGTCGTGTTCAGTACGGGGTTGGATATTTTGTAGTTGCTGGTACATTCAATGCCAGAATGTTTAACGGAAATGTAGATTACTCATTAGGTTCAGATTTAATCCCCTTAGTACAAACTTGTGGTCAACCTTACGGACCTGGTTCATACTTTCCAATTGGTTGTAAAACTCTTTGTTATGAAGCTACAGATGCAGCAGGAAATAAAACCACTTGTCAGTTTGATGTATGTGTGATTCCTTACGCAAATACTGTAACAGCATTAGCATGTCATGATGAAATCCAAATAAGCTTAGATGAAAATTGTACTGCAACTATTGGTGCAGATGAAGTTTTAGCTGGTGGCCCTTATCGTTGTTATAATGATTATACTGTCGAAGCAAGAGATTGGATTACCAATGCCATAGTAGATCGTCAGCCAAATGTTCCTGGAGTCCAAGTTTCATCACAAGACATTGGCAGGGAATTGAAATTAACCGTTAGAGATCCAAGAACTGGAAACAGTTGTTGGGGACACGCTACTGTTGAAGATAAATTACCTCCTACTCTGATTTGTAGAGACACCTGCGTTCCGTGTCATTCTGGAATAACTCCATTTTATACAGGAACTCCCGTTGTAAGAGAAAATTGCAGCAGCTATTCATTAACCTATTATGATGATGATACGCAAGGAAGTTGTGCATTGGGATATGATCGCGTTATAATCCGTGTTTGGACTGCAACAGATCCATATGGTAATAGAGCCAGATGCAATCAAAGAATTCAAGTATCATTAGGTACACTTGCTGATGTTGCTGTTCCAGCAAGCAGAGACAATGTCGATGCACCTATGTTAAATTGCAATGAGAAAATTTATGATAAAGACGTTACCCCACATTACTTAGCATACCCATATTGTGTTGATGGCTACTTGTTAGACTCTGCACATTGGTTTGCAACAGGTGGTTTCTTACCAAGTCCTAATGGTGACTTAGCCGGAGAACGTTTACCTAGAATTTTAGGTTGGAATTGTTTAGATTCAGGTCCATTTACCGGACATCCTAGTCCATTCCCAGTGTATTATCCTGCACACCCAAGCTGGAGAGCAAACAATCCAGTATGTTGGGGACCAGATGAGGTCGTGATGTGGGAAGGAACTGGTTATCCTGGTAATGCAGCTTGTAGAAATTTAGGCGTAACCTATAATGATATAACAATTGATCTTAGAACCCCTGGTTGTGATGCAGGTCCAATTGGATGTTTTAAAATCATACGTCAATGGACTGTAGCAGATTGGTGTACAGGATTAATTGGTGGTCACAACCAAATAATTAAAGTTGGTGATGGCTTTGGACCAGAAATTCTATATCCGGATACAGTGAATGTAAACATGGAAGTTTGGACATGCACAGGTCGTTGGGAAGTTCCACCAGCTTGGTTAAGAGATAACTGTTCAAATGAAATTCATTATTCTGTTCGTGTGGATGATGGAACTGTTTTAGGCGATGAAACCAATGGTTATGTAGTTATTAATATGCCAGTGGGTGTTCAAAATGGTTACATCGTTGCTACAGATTGCTGTGGAAATCAAACAAAACGAAGAATTGCATTAAACGTATTTGACAACGTTCCACCGGTTGCAGTTTGTGAACAAAAAACAATTGTTAGTATTAACGGCAATCAATCTCCTGGTGAAAACTTTGCAAAAGTATTTGCTGAATCATTTGATCAGGGAAGTTTTGATAATTGTCAACCACACATTTTCTTCAAAGTGATCCGTATGGAACACTTAAGAGGTACTAACAACGGTAGCAATGCTAATCAAGCTGATAATGGTACTAATTGTGCTGGCATCAATGGGGATGATAATCCACTTTTAGATGGCAATCAAATTTATTTTGACGACCATGTTAAATTCTGTTGTTCAGATGTTGGTAATACAGTAATGGTTGTTTTCCGTGTATTTGATCGCGAACCTGGCGTAGGACCAATTCCGCCAAATCGTATGAATCAAGGAGGAGTTTTATACAATCGCTTCAGCGATTGTATGGTTGAAGTTGAAGTACAAGATAAGAGTGTACCTACAGTAGTTCCACCACCAAATATCGTGGTAAGCTGCTGGTTCTGGTTTGACGTTGATAAAATTGACGATCCAAACGATCCTACATTCGGTCGCGTTGTAACAGATTTAGGAGATCGTCATAAAGTGGTAACTAACGACTTAGTATGTTACAAATATTGTGTACGTAATGATTATACTGGTTACCCAGGATATGTACCTGGTGCACCACCATCAAACCCACCAGCTTGGAACAGAGCTTGTGATTACTACAGAAGCTTGTTTGATACAGCTCATTATGACAGAAAATATGAATTGGTTTGGGGATTTGACGGATACGTATTAAGCGCATGCGGCAATACACCAACCATCAGTGTAAATGATAACAGAGAGTGCGGTCAGGGTCAAATTACCCGTACGATCGTAGCTCGTGGACCAAATGGAGTAAGTGTAACAGGAACTCAGATTATCTGGGTTGTTGATTGCGATCCATTCTATATCAACGGAGCAGACAATTGCGATCCAGATGATGACATTACCTGGCCAGGTAACTGTACAGGTCAGGCAACTACTATTGATGGTTGTGGAGCTGACATCAGCCCAGACAATCCATTATTAGGAAGACCTGTAGTAGAAAACGGAGCAGACGATCTTTGTGCATTAATCAGTATCGAGTATGTGGATGAAATATTCACAATCGAACCAGATGCATGCTTCAAAGTATTACGTCATTGGACAGTAATTGACTGGTGTCAATACGATCCAAGCATCGATCCAGAAAATGGTCGTTGGGAATATTTACAGATTATCAAAGTTCATGACACAGACAAACCAGTTGTAAGTATCAGCGTAGGAGATTGCGAACCAGCAGTTAAGAATGCAACAGACAACATTTGTTATGGTCACATCAGCTTAACAGCAGATGCAACAGATAACTGTAGCCCATTGGATTGGTTATTCTATGACTATAAGATAGATGCATTCAATGATGGAATAGGAGCACATTCAGGATATGACTATAAAGTAGGTCCATTAACTCGTAAAGAGTTTGCTGCAGGTCGTACACCATTGTTCCACCATAACCCAGCTGCTGACGATGAAAACAATCCATTCGATGCAAGCGGTAACTATCCAGTTGGTATCCATAAGATCTGCTGGTTTGTAGAAGATGGTTGCGGAAACATTGGAACATTATGCCAATTATTTGAAATCAAAGATTGCAAAGCACCAACACCATATTGTTTGACCGGAGTAATTACCGTACCAATGCCAACAAGCAAGTGCGTAACAATCTGGGCAAAAGATTTGGATAGAGGAAGCTATGACAACTGTACAGATCAGGATGACCTGAAATTCTATTTCAATGGAGATCCAAATGCAACAAGCATTACAATATGCTGCGATGATTTCGTAGCAGCAGGTGCAAATGACGAGTTGTTAGTAGATGTTCAAATGTGGGTAGAGGATGAAGAAGGAAATACTGACTACTGCAAAACAGTAATCATCGTACAAGACAATCAAGATGTTTGTCCTAATACAGGAAGTGCAAAAGGAAGAATTTCCGGTGAATTTAAAACAGAAGATAATCAAGGAACTGAGTTGGTTGCATTAGGCATTTATGATCCGAATACAATGATGCGTCAAATCATTACTGGTCAAGATGGTAAATACTTATTCGGAGATTTGAAACCAAATACATACAGTATTACTCCTGACAGAAATGATAATCCGTTGAATGGAGTATCCACTAAGGATATCGTTAAGATTCAAAGACATATTCTTGGAATTGAGACTTTAAACAGTGGCTATAAAATGATTGCAGCGGACGTTAATAACAGTGCAGCAATTACTGCTTCTGACGTCTCTGAAATCAGAAGGTTAATTCTTGGAGTTACAAGCAGCTTCTCTAAAGTTAAATCATGGACTTTTGTGCCTAAATCCTATGTGTTTGGTGCAAATCCATTCATTGCTCCAAGGGATTCAAGATTAACTATCACTGGAACAGAAAACTTCCTGGAAGACTTTGTAGCCGTTAAAATGGGTGATGTAACAACTGACGCCAGAGGCCACAACGTTGCAGGAAGCAGCAGCAGAAATAATGGTAAATTACATTTAGAAGTTGACAACAACGTAACTGTTGCAGGTGAGCTTTATAAAGTAGCTTTCAAATCAAGCGACTTTACAAATATCGCAGGATACCAGTTTACATTGAAATTCGACCGTCAGTCATTGGCATTCGAAGGAATCGAAGCAGGTGCATTGAATGTTGATGAGTCAAACTTTGGAACAACTCAAGTAAGCAACGGTATTTTGACTACAAGCTGGGATAGCAAGGTAGCTCAAAGTGTTGATGCAAATGCAACCTTATTCACAGTTGTATTCCGTGCAAGTAGCCAATCAAACATTGGAAGCTTGTTAGCAATTACAAGTGATGTAACTACAGCAGAAGCTTATGATGCTCAATTGAGCATAAAAGACATCAGCTTAGGCGTACGTACAGAAAAAGGTGTGGTAGAAAGTGGCGTATTCGAATTGTATCAAAACAGTCCGAACCCATTTGCTAAAGAAACTGTAATTTCTTACAGACTTCCTCAAGCAGGAGCAGCTAAATTGAGTATCTATGACGTAACCGGCAAGGTATTGAGAGTATTTGAACTCAATGGCGTAAAAGGAATGAATACTGTTAAAGTACAGAAATCAGAATTGAACGCTACTGGAGTATTATACTATCAGTTAGATGCCGCTGACCATACAGCAACTAAAAGGATGGTTGTAATTGAATAATATTTAGAATAAATTAAATATAGAAAGGCGGTCTAATGACCGCCTTTTTTTTTTGGCATGAATTTGGTATTTAGTATTCCGAATTCTTCATTAAGCCATTTTCTACCAGCAATAGGTAGGTAAATGCTTTATAAATAAGTTTAATACCGCTTTCTTTCTTGAAGGCTAATACCAAGGGGTCTGCATATATTACAGATCATTCTTCACAGGTATTAAATATTTCATAAAAAAAAATGTATTTATTTTCTTGCAGACTCTATGCAAATCATGCATCATTGTGCTGTCACTCAATCAAAAATGCTTGATGGCATAACACACCATCAAGTATAAGAAGATCAGATTTTTCTGATTTCTGATCTATGAGAAACATTTAATACCAGTCTACTCATCACTCCATTTTTGGATCGCATGCTTATGGGCGTTTCCGAAAATCGGCGAAGCAATTATTGATTTACAAATAAATCCAAATTTCTATTGTATGAATAGACTAAGTTTACTATTAATGTGGCATAAAAAGGTGTCGTTACTTTTTATCGCTATTACACTTTCTCTTGCTGTTAAAGCAGGGATTGTGTTTGACGGCAGTCCGGGCACTGGAGCCCCACCACCTACATTAGGTGGATTAACTATGATACCGGTACCTGTTGATAACAGACCGTTATTCGCTGATGAAAGTTTTGTTAGCATTTCTAATTCATGTCCAGCTCAAATCAACTTTGGTGCACCCATGAGTCACCGGAGGATTGGATTAGGTTGGGCATCCTGGAGCCATGGCTATACAGGTGATGTGTATTATAACAATGGTGTGACTACTACTGTTATAACTCTCCCTGCTTGTTCTCGTGGTGTTTATTTTTATGTTGAACCAAATCCATTTGGATTTTTTGATGTTTCGGCATCAGCAAATGATGGAACAACTTCTGGAAATATATCAGTTGATGGTTTCGGAGGTGCTCATTATGTTGGTTTTTATACAACAAGTTCTTCTTGTTTATTGACAACGATCACAATTACATCCACAGTAGATTTTGCTATTGGTGAATTTGCTACTAATGTAAATTATGATGTTAACAATGGCGCATTAGCATGTAATGACAATGTGCAAATTAGTTTAGGTGTAAATTGTCAGGCGACCATTTCTCCGGAAATGATTTTGGAAGGAGAAAAAACTCCAATTTGTCCTTGCGATTACGTTGTTGTTGCAAGAGATTGGAATACGAATAAAGTGATCGATGTTGATCCAAATACTCCTGGAACTCAGATTGGTAGAGATCAAATTGGAACTACTTTAAAAATCACTGTAACGGATCCTTACACAGGAAATTCTTGTTGGGGAAAAGCATACATTGAAGACAAGTTACCACCAACACTTACCTGTCCAGACAATGTGACTATTGAGTGTTTTGAGGATATTTCACCTCGTTCAACAGGTGAACCAACAGTGTTTGAAGGTTGTGGATTTTACACATTGTCATATAAAGATGTGGTATCTAAAGGTTCTTGCAATTTAGGTTATGATAAAGTAATTACAAGAACATTTACTGCAGTTGATGAAACTGGAAATAAATCTACTTGTGTTCAGTTTATCACAGTTAGCTTAGGAAACCTTAACAATTTATCTTATCCATTAAATTACGATGGATTGGTATTACCAGGACACACTTATGCTTTAAAATGTGACGAGAAAATTGATAAAAATAAAGATGTCACGCCACATTTATTAGATGCGCCAACTTGTGTTGATGGATATTTGTTGGATTCTGCATATTGGCTTTCAACTAGTTTACGGGTTCCTAAAAAACTTGGTTGGAACTGTTTGGACTACGGTCAATATATTGGTCATCCAAATCCTCATGCTATCTATTATCCTGCTAAACCAGGATGTTGGGGAGAAAATGAATTTGTAATGTGGGAAGGTACAGGAGAACCTGGTAATGCAGGTTGCTCAAATATTGCTGTTACTTTCAGAGACATTCGTATTGATATATCCAAGCCAGGCTGCGATGCAGGACCGGTTGGATGTTATAAAGTATTACGTGTATGGACATTGTTGAATTGGTGTACAGGAGAGGTTAAAGACACCAATCAAATTATTAAAGTAATGGACAATGTTCCACCTAAAATATTATACCCGGATAGTCTGGTAGTTAGCACTGATCCATGGAGATGCGAAGGTCGTTGGGACGTCGCACCAGCATGGTTAGCTGACAATTGCTCTAATGAAATTCACTACACGATTCGTGTAGAGGATGGCACAGTATTAGGCAATGACAAATCAGGTTATGTCGTGGTAAATCTTCCTCTTGGTATCCAAAACGCTTATATTGTTGCAGAGGACTGTTGCGGTAATGTTACCGAGAGACGGATAGTCCTTGACGTTCAAGATAATACTCCTCCAAATGCAGTTTGTGATCAAAAAACTGTAGTCACCATTTCAGGTACTCAAAGCCCTGGTGACAACACAGCAAAAGTTTTTGCAGAAACTTTTGATGATGGTTCTTTTGATAACTGTTCTGCTCATTTGTCCTTTAAAGTAATCCGTATGGATGAACTGTTAGGAACGAATAATGGAAGTACTAAAGATAATACTGCAACCTGTAATGGCGTAAACGGAGATGATGATCTACGTGAACTCGGAAATCAGGTTTACTTTGATGATTATGTAAAATTCTGTTGTGCAGATGTTGGTAAATCCATCATGGTTGTATTCAGAGTTTATGATGTAAGCACAGGAGCAGGTCCGGTTCATCCAAATGCTATGAATCAAGGTGGCTATTTATTCGGTCATTTTAGTGATTGTATGGTTGAAGTAGAAGTACAGGATAAAAGTATCCCGACTGTTGTAGCTCCACCTGATGTCGTAATCAGTTGTAATTTCTGGTTTGATGTCAATACATTAGACAATCCAAATGATGCAACTTTTGGTAAAGTGGTTAATGATTTAGCATGGAGAGCAAAAGTGAAAACTTCAGATATTGTATGTCCATATTATTGCCAAAAGAATTTAATCACAGGATATCCAGGTGGTGTTGCAGGCAAACCAGCAAGTTTACAAACTGCTGCTGATAAAGCTTGTGAAGCATATACAACTTTATTTAATCCTGCTCATCCTGATGACAAGTATGATATTGTTTGGGGATTTGATGGATATGTCTTGTCTTCTTGTAATGTTACTCCATTAATTAATGTGAGGGATTTAAGGGTTTGTGGACAAGGAAGAATTTTAAGAGACGTAACGGCTAAAGGTCCAAATGGAGTTATAATTACAGCTACTCAAACAATTTGGGTTGTAAACTGTGATCCATTTTATGTAAACAGAGGCAATAATTGTGATCCAAATGATGATATTATCTGGCCTGATTGTCAAGGTTTAGGAACAACCATTGATGGTTGTGGTGCGGATATTAGCCCTGACAATCCAAAATTAGGTAGACCTGAAATTGTAAATGGCGCAAGAAATCATTGCAATTTGATCGCTATTGAACCTTTTGATGAAATCTTTACAATAGAACCAGACGCATGTTATAAGATATTGCGTAAATGGATTGTGATTGACTGGTGTCAGTATGATCCAAACATTGATCCTGAAAAAGGTCGTTGGGAATTTACTCAGATCATTAAAGTAAGAGATCAGGTAAAACCAATAGTAACTTGTAATGTTGGTAATTGCGAACCAGCGGTTTACAACACAAGCTTGCAATCATGTGTTGGTCATATTAACTTAACAGTTACAGCAACCGATTCATGCACGCCGAATGACTGGTTATTGGTTGAGTACAAATTAGATGCTTTCAATAACGGAACATTTGATTACAATGTTGGTAAATTAACTTTGAAGGAGTACAATCAGGGAATTAAACCTTCTATTCATAACAATCAATTTGCTGATAATCCGAATAATCCATTTGATGCAAGCGGTGTATATCCAATCGGTATTCACAGAATTTGTTGGTATGTTGAAGATGGTTGCGGAAATATTGGTCAGTGCTGCACATTGTTTGAAGTAAAAGACTGTAAAGCACCAACACCATATTGCTTGACAGGAATTATTACAGTTCCAATGCCAGCTACAGGTTGTATTGATATCTGGGCAAAGGATCTTGATTTTAATAGTTCTGATAACTGTACTCCAAGAAATAAATTGAAATTCTATTTTGATGGTGATACAGCTAAAAGAAGCATCCGAGTATGTTGTGATGATTTCGTAAGACAGCAAAAATCAGATGAATTGAGTATTTCAGTTCAGGTTTGGGTTGAAGACGAAGAAGGAAATAAAGACTATTGCGTTACAACAGTGATAGTACAAGACAATCAAAATATTTGTCCTAATCCTCCAACTGCAAATTCTGGAAATGTGAACGGTTTGATCCGCACTGAAAACGGTGACCTCACTGCAAAGGCAGGAGTAGAATTGTACAATAAAAATTTATTGACAAGAGAAACAACTACCAATAATTCTGGTTCTTATTTGTTCGGTGATTTATCATTGAATACAGAATATCAATTGAAATCTAAACGCAATGATGAAGCTGCAAATGGAGTTTCTACTGCAGACATTGTAAAAATTCAAAGACATATTCTTGGAATTGAAGAATTGGCAACTCCTTATAAACTGATAGCAGCGGATGTAAACAAATCCAATTCTATCACTGCATCAGATATTTCTGAAATCAGAAAACTGATATTAGGTATAAATGCTGAATTTACCAAAGTACCATCTTGGGCTATTATTCCATCTGATTACGTGTTTGTTACTCCTAAACAACCATGGGACTACTCAACTGAAAAGACCTTTGTTACGTTGAGTCAATCAAGCAAAGTTGATTTCATAGCTGTTAAAATGGGAGATGTTAACAATACTGCAAATGCAAGCAATGCGAATGGAAATGCAAGCACCAGAAGTGGTTCTAGCTTAAATCTGTTTGTTGATGAAAAACAACTTATTGCAGGTGAAAGTTATACTATGGACATTAAAGCAATGGATTTCAATAACGTAAATGGATTCCAGTTTACCTTGAATTTTGATCCTGCAGTTTTAGCTTTTGATGGTTATGAATCAAAATCGTTAGCTGTTGATGCATCTAATTTTGGAACTGTTAAATCTGAAAATGGTTTATTGACAATGAGTTGGGATGCAAAACAAGCAATGAATTTAGATGAAAATCAAATTTTATTCAGCTTGAAATTTAATGTACTTGCCAATTCAGCTAATAACAAGTTATTTGCAATTACAAGTGATATTACAGCTGCGGAAGCTTACAATGACAAACTTGATGTTAAGTCTGTTAAATTAAGTGTGCGTTCTGGTAAATCTATTGTTGAGTCAAGTATGTTTGAGTTATATCAAAATGCTCCAAACCCATTTGACAAAATAACAGAAATTAGTTTCAGAATGGCTGAAGATGCAATTGCAAATTTGAGTATTTATGATGTTACAGGTAAAGTAATTTACATCAAACAATTAAATGCTCAGAAAGGCCTGAACACAATTAAAGTTGAGCGTGCCGACTTAAATGGAGCCGGAATGTACTACTATCAATTGGATTCAGGAAACCATACAGCAACTAAGCGTATGGTGATTATCGAGTAATTCAGGTTTAATTTTAAATTAAAATACAAACAGCCCTTGCAAACAGTTGTGAGGGCTGTTTTTATTTTATACAAATTCTTCCTTTAATTCTAATGTTCTTTATATGTCTTTTATTTAGAACAAATAGGTTTCAGAATTAATGTTTGATAAATGATTTGGAGTTAATTCAAATTACACTATTAATTGCTGAAAACAAATGGAAGCTTCATGTGGTAGCCTTTTTGTGATTTCCAATATTTATATTCTGTATAGTAAGGATATAATTCGGGCATTTCTGACTTTAGTATGGATTTTGCCAATACTTCACTTTGATCTTCCTTTTTTCCTTGGATTGCATCGATCCATTTTTGCATCGGATCTTTTTGTGTCGGGAATTCTGAAATTCTATATTTGTCGACGGAAGCCATTCTTGAAGCACATTGTATCGCGTCTTTTAGTTCACCCAAAGCATCAACGAGTCCGATTTCAATTGCTTTTGTACCACTCCAAATCCTTCCTTTTGCTATTTCCTGAACTTTATCAATTTCTAATTTGCGGCCTTCGGATATCACAGAAATAAAACGATTGTATGTTTCGCTGATGTTTTCTTGTAGAATTCTGGCCTCATCAATTCCCCATGGTAACATTACATTAAACTTGCAGGCCATTGAGCCAGTTCCAACTGTGTCAATGTCAATGCCCATTTTATCACCACTTATTTTTGTGAAATTGGGAATGAGTGCAAATACCCCAATGGATCCAGTTAAGGTATAGGGATTGGCAAAAATACTGTCAGCATGGCAAGCGATATAATAACCTCCTGAAGCAGCATAGTTACCCATACTCACAACTACAGGCTTTCCTGCAGCTCGTATTAAATCTATTTCTTTAAGAATTTCATCACTTAACATGGCGCTGCCTCCGGGTGAGTTTACCCGCAATACCAAAGCTTTAATACTTTTTGTAGTTCGGATATCTCTAAAGATTTTAATGTATTTTCTACCAATCTGACCTTCTTCTCCAGTGGCATCAGTAATATCACCTTCTGCATAAACTACAGCTATTCGATTTGAACTGGAATAATCTTCATTTTTAGATTTGGCTGCTTCAAAATAATCTTCGATGGAGATGAAATTCAACTTGTCGGTTTCGTTTAATCCCATTTTGCTTCTCATATTGGTATATACATCTGACTCATAAGCAATAGAGTCGATGAGTTTATTTGTAAGTGCTAGTTTAGGAGAATAGCATTTATATAAATCAAATAAATTTTGCAATTCACTTTTATCTATCGATCGGGAATTAGCTATTTCAGTTAAATATTCTTGATATTCACTTTGTAGAAACTCTCTAAGTTGAAGCCTGTTTTGCGCAGACATTTTATTAAATCGAAATGGTTCTGTTGCGCTTTTAAATTCACCGGCATAATAAATATTAAAATCAATTCCGAGTTTGTCAAACAATTCCTTAAAATGCGGAACTGATGCCTGGAATCCTTTTAAATCTATGAATGTATATGGATGCGCATAAATTGATTGGGCAACAGATTGAAGATAATAACTTTTGTGATCTATAAATTGAGCATAAGTCACAATGAATTTGCCGGAGTTTTTAAATTCCAATAATGCATCGCGAATCACTTTCAGGCTTGCATACGGATGATTAAATCCACTGCTTTGAAGATAGATTCCTTTAATATTTTCATCAGTTGCAGCATTTTTAATAGCTTTAGTTAAATCATGCAAACCAATACTGATAGAATTATCCAAGTTAAATTTTTGCAAGGGTCTGTTATTTGACTGTTCTGGTAGTTCTTCCGGAATTACCAGTTTCAGAATAGAATTGGCTTGAACATGTTTTGTAGCATTTGATGTTGCTATAAAAGTTGAGCCAATACCAACAAAAACCAATATTAATACAACCAATGCCAATAATGTACCCAGACATGAAGAAAGGATGGATCCTAAGAATTTTTTCATTTGTTTAATTTAAAATTTTAATATGATGTAAACCTGGTGCGTATTTTGTGAATAATACCGTTGTTAATTCATTAAATAAATTTTGATTTTGAGTAAAATCCTGATCTGCAATGTCTATTACTACAATAGGAATTACAGTTTGGTTTTTAAAAAAATCAAAATAACTATCTTGTATTTTGTTGAGGTAGGTATCTGTTATTTCGTTTTCAAATAAGCGCCCTCTTTTGGAAATGTTGTTTTGAACGTGTTTGATTTCTCTGTGAATGTATACGATTAAATCTGGCTTTGGCAAACCTTGGGTCAAAGCCTGGTATACTTTAAAAAATAATTTGTATTCATCCGCTTCAAGATTGGCTCGTGCAAACAATAAACTTTTTAAAATTGTATAATCAGATATAATAAAATCGTTAAACAGATCTAAATTAGATGCTTCTTGCTGAATCTGTTTTTGACGTTCGGTAAGAAAAAATAACTCGACTGTCAATGCATATCGATTCGGATCTTTGTAGAAATATTCCAGAAAAGGGTTTTCAGTAAATTGTTCTAATATGATTTTACATGGAAAGTCTAGACTTATCAATTGACAAAGAGTGGTTTTGCCCGCTCCAATATTTCCTTCAATGCATATGTATTTGTTAGGATTGCTTTTCATAATGATGGTATTTTGTTATTTGGCCTATGTCTTCACAATCAATCAATAATTGTCTAATTGAAGTGGAAAATAGGGGATGGATGATTTCGCTATCTAGCTCTGCAAGTGGTTCCAAAACAAATTTTCGTTTTTGCATTTGAGGGTGGGGTATTGTTAGATTGTTATTTTTAAAATACATTGTGCCTAATAAAATAATATCTAAATCAATCGTTCTGGGACCAAATTTTATATCACGAAGTCGACCCAGATTTTTTTCAATATCAAAGAGTAGATCCCAGATTTTAAGTGGATGCAATTCGGTTTCAACTGAAATTACTTGATTTAAAAACGACTCTTGTTCTTTGAATCCCCATGGTTCTGATTCGTATATGGAAGAGCACATCAGTGCTGTACTAAATTTTAAACCAATTTGCGATTTGGCTGAATTTAAATAATGCAACCGATCACCTAAATTGCTACCAAGTCCAATAAAGAGTTTTCTAATTGCCATTATTAAAATATTTTCCGGACCATTTCAATTTGTCGGAAGTAAGTGTAATAAAATATATACCTGCAGGCATTTGAATCGCTGTCAATGGATTGGTTTGGTTGCCTAAAATATCTATTTCATGTGTTTCGATTAAATTCCCTGAAACAGAATAGATCTTGATTAATGCATCATTAATATTTATAGTAGAATTAAGTTGTAATATGTTGTTTATGTCAGAAACTGTAATTTTATCATTAACCCCATCTTGAATAGCCGTTCTCAAATCAACACTAATTTCAGTAGACACGCCATGTTGTGTTTCGGCCAATTCCATAAGAGTCGCAATGGATGCTTTTGTAACTTGGCTCATAAAATCAAAATTTAGAAATTTAACAGAATCCCTAATTGTGTGGTAATTCTTGTTTCTGAAATTGGCAGCATCTGTAATCATTAATGCGGGTATATTTTTAAGCCAAAAAGCAAAATGATCACTCCTGGTTAAATCTGGGGCAATTGATCCGTTTCCGGGTACATCAAGAGAAATAACCTTTAACTCCGGAACCCAGCTTGAAGCAAACTGTTGGAATTTTGAACGTAATGAATAGGATAATGTATTGCCCACATTTGTAATAAAATCACCTTTCCGGTTGTTTGCAATGACTTGATTGTAAGCATCAGGAAAGAGTATGTTGAATCCTGTTGGGAGATCTTGTGAATTGGCTTGTTCTGAATAAAATCCGATCATTTCAAAGTTTATCACACCTTGTATGCTATCCTTGGGATTCAATTGATTCGTTACATAATAAGTGCTTCCAACAAGTCCGGCTTCTTCTAAATCAAAAAGAACATATCGGATTGATTTTTTGCTGGCGTAATCGCCGAGAATACGAATGGCTTCTAAAACTCCTGCTACTCCGGATGCATTGTCATCAGCACCTGGTGCATTTGAATATGAATCGTAATGTGCATCAATTAAATAAAGTGCAGCTGGTTTTTCATAACCCAATTTTGTCGCTTCAAAATTTTTACCATTGTATTGTCCGGTATTGAAATTCAATTCGCGGGTAGGAACTGCTGAATTTAGCGTGGTGTATAAATACTCACGGGTTTGATCATAGAAAACCTGATTTCCAGTATTTCGTCTGCCTTGCAATAAGGTCACTTGCGCTTTTAGATTATTTGAGTCCACTTTAGAAATGATTTCCTGGATATTAATTGATTCGCGGTCCAACGCTACAAGTACAATTGATAACTTTTGATAAGGTAGGGCAGAGTTAAAATGAATACTAATTTGTTTATTTATTCCTTTGCCAATTGGAAATCCAATGTCTCCTGTGATTTGATCCGGTACGATTTCAATATATTTTGTTGTAGCATCTGCGCTAAATAGTTTGCATTGGACTTCAAGCATTGAGTTGTCAGCATCATCTAAATCAAAATTGATCAAGATTGTATTATTAAAAGCATCATAATTCAATATCTTATTTGATATTATAGGCAATTGATTTTGTGTCAATGCTTTTATATTCAATAACAAACAAATTGAAACGACAAGTAAATTTTTCATATGCTAAAATTAATAATTGCGAATTCTTTGATTTATTGGAAAGTAATTTTTTAAACCATTCTGATTTACTTTAAACCAGCCTAAGTGTGCAGATTTATAAACAGCTAGTAGCCATTTTGCTTTGATTTCTTTTTGTAAAGGGGCATAGGTTGCACGCAGAAAATTTAAGGCTTCCTTTAAGTCCAGGTCATATTTATGAATTTGTTCATTTAAGTGAATGCTCAATGCTAAACCGTGTTCAGGATAAACTGCAATTCCTTTCATTTGACAAACAGGAATCGCGCCTCCCGAGAAACGTAAAAACGAATTTAAATATGCAAACTGTTCTAGATGATTTTGATGCACTGCATAAAAGAGTTCTCTTACAGAGATAATTTGATATGCAGTTGAATTGTTTATCCAATCAGCCGGATTAAATTCCTTGTTGAATTTAATAGATGCTGATTTTAATTTAAAATTAAGTGAAATTAGTTCTTCTTGTTTTTGGATAACGCTTATAGTTAGACCTTCTGATGATAGTTTGTGAGGATAAAATCTATAAACAAAGACCTGCTTCTCTAGGTATTCTTGTGCAAAGTAATTGGGTAGTTGAATGCTTTTGAAACGTCCACCCAGTACATAAGGTGTTAATTGTTGCTCGTTTTCTTCTGAATTGTAAGTACAGGTTGAATAAATTATATAACCACCAGTTTCGCACAAGGCATCTGCAACTTTTAATATATTTTGTTGCATAACGGTGCAGGCTTTTACTTTTTGGGGACTCCATTGTTTTAGGGCCTCAGGTTCCTTTCGAAACATTCCTTCACCACTACAAGGAGCATCAACCAGAATAATTTTATAGCGCATTGATGAATTCGATAATTGTTCAAGAGATCCTTGGCTTACATAGGTATTATTTGTACCCCAGCGTTCCAGATTTTGTTTTAAAACTTTAGCGCGGTGTGGGTCATATTCATGACAATGGATAAATGCATCTTCAGAAAAATAGGATAATAAAAGCGTGGATTTTCCACCAGGTGCACTGCATAAATCTAAAACATTGCAATTTTTAGGTATTTTTAGTGCATTCAAAATATATTCTAAAAACATGGATGCAGGCTCTTGTACGTAATAATGACCTGCATGAAAAAATGGATCCAAAGTAAATGAAGGCCGTTCTGTTAAATAGTAGCCAGAAGAGCACCATGGAATCTGATCAGCTTTATTTAAGGTAAAATCATTTGTATTTTTATAGGGGTTTAAACGAATAGATACCGGTGAGTCTTTGTGTAAAGCATTTTCAAATTCAGGAAATTCCTCATTTAAAAGGCGCTTCATTTGTGTTACAAATTGTTCAGGGAGTTTCATGTGAAAAGGGTTCTCAATGAAGGCGTTTGATAAATGAATTGATCTACGATTTGACTGGTTTTAGGATCAATCTCTAATTCAGGTGCATGATGAGGTTTTTTCCTTGAGTCAATAACTAAAGTATTTTTACAAAACCAATGTTTATGAAGGAAACCGGAACTTACTCCATAAATGTCATTTGATGGATTGCTTCGTGTAAAGGTCACCCATAAGAAATTAGAATAACTAGCCGAACAAAATTCCGTATTGTCACATATTATTATAAGTGGAAAGCCGTGAAATTTTGACTGATTCAAATAGTCAGTAAGTACATTAAGTTCTTGTAGAGAGTCTATATAATTTGTAAATGGCTTTGTTTCTATTAAAACAATTCCCTTTTGAACCAATTTGCAGTTTTTATACACTGAGGGCATGTCATTAAAAGCTTGCAGGTCAATTGCTAGTTCTCTGCTTTTGTTTCTATTGCAGGCAATAACAAGTTTGGAACCACCATTCCATTGATCACCTGAGTAATCAAGCGTGTCAATGGTTGTATTCGTGTAGAAATGTAAATCTTTACTCCAGTCAATTCGTTCTAATATAAATTCAAAAAAATCTTTGATATTATGAACGTCTAATTGGCGACCTGGCTCTTCTGCAGCAATAAATACATACTTAGATAATGATGTTTGACCTTTGCCTAGAAGAAGGTTTGCACTGGTAAGCAATTCTTCTGGCTTTCTGTCCCGAAATGGCATGTAACGTTCAGATCCGACTGCCAATAATAAAGGATGTACACCTGTAGCATCTACAGCATGCAATTGTTTGATGCCTGGATATTCAACGGATGTTAATTCGGATACCATCTTGTGAATCAAATATCCAAAAGCAGAATCTTCTTGGGGAGGACGGCCGACAACGGTAAAGGGATAAATTGGATTCGGTTTATGGTATATTTTGATATCAGTTAAAAAAGGAAAAGGGTGTTGTAAACTATAATATCCTAAATGATCGCCAAAAGGTCCTTCTTGTTTTAATTCGTTCATCGAAACCTTTCCAGTAATACAAAAATCAATATCCTGAGGAATGAAATACGAATTATCTATGCAGTATCGATACCTTCTATTGTTTAAAAAACCACTAAAAAGAATTTCACTGAGTCCTTCAGGCAGTGGAAATATGGAAGCTAAAGTATATGCTGGGGGGCCACCAATTCCAATACTGATTCTAAAAGACTCCTTTGATTCTTTATATTGTTGATGATGAATTCCAATGCCTCTGTGCAATTGATAATGCAATCCAATTTCTTGATTAGTTTTATAATCATTACCATCCAATTGAATTCTATACATTCCAACATTAGCTTTCTTAGGATCTAGTGTTCCAGGTGGAAAACTGATTACTTGTGGGAGTGTAATAAAGGAGCCTCCATCTTTTGGCCAGGCTCTTATTTTTGGAAGTTCACTGAGGCTACATTCATGGTTTAAAACCTGTGCGTTTATTTTTTTAGGCAATCCTTTTATCAAAAAGGGGATATGTTTTAAAAGGCTGAAGGGCCTTTTTATTATTTGTTCTGGATCTGCTTTCAATTTGATTAACCATTCCAATTTATGCAGGACATCTTTAAATAAAAATTCACTTCTGACATTGGTCCCAAACAAATTGGAGACCCCTGGAAATTTTGAACCTTTAATTTTCTCAAAGTAAAGTGCAGGTCCCTGAATGGCTTGAACCCTTCTGTGCAATTCTGGAATAACCAAATTCCCATCAAGTTCATCCGGAATCCGGATTAACATCTTATTTTTCTCTAAATCAACACAGGCCTCCTGGAGGCTTTTGTAGCTCATGTTTTGGTTTGGCTGTAAAATTAAGTCCTTTTAGAAGGAGTAAAGAAATATTTGAAAAAATTATATTAAGAATATTTTAATATGTTTCTTTGCTTTCGAATTTAATATATGCAGGACTATTTAAACCTTCTCCGTAAGGTTAAGGATGAGGGAATTGAACGGACGGATCGGACTGGCGTTGGCACTAAAAGTATTTTTGGGTACCAGATGCGGTTTGATTTAGCAAATTCTTTTCCATTATTAACAACCAAAAAGCTGCATTTAAAATCGATCATTTACGAGTTGCTATGGTTTTTAAATGGAGATACCAACATCAAGTATCTCAATGATCATGGAGTTTCTATTTGGAATGAATGGGCAGATGAAAATGGAGATCTTGGACCTGTTTATGGAAAACAATGGCGCTCTTGGGAAACCAGAGAGGGTCATGTAATTGATCAAATGGCAGAATTGTTGAAAACCTTAAAGACTAATCCTGAATCTCGCAGATTGGTAATTTCTGCCTGGAATGTTGGGGATTTGTCCAAAATGGCCTTGAGTCCATGCCATTGTTTGTTTCAATTTTATGTGGCAGATGGCAAATTGTCTTGTCAACTTTACCAACGCTCGGCTGATGTTTTTCTGGGTGTACCGTTTAATATTGCCTCCTATGCTTTATTGACATTAATGGTAGCATCAAGTTGCGGTCTGAAGCCAGGGACATTTGTCCACACGTTTGGAGATGTTCATTTGTATTTAAACCATATAGAGCAAGCTGAATTGCAATTAAGCCGAACTCCTTTTAAAAGTCCAAAGATTATTTTAAATCCCACGGTAAAGGATCTTTTTAATTTTAAGTTTGATGATTTTGAACTGGTTGATTATCAGTGTCATCCATCAATTAAAGCACCAATTGCTGTTTAATTCATAACTAAATGCAAATGGCAAAACACGGATTAACTTAACGATATTTTAACTGTTGTGTTAATTAGGAAATTGAACTTTTTTACATATCAAATAAAACAATTTGATCAGATGTTTTGGGAAACACATTTCTGGGGTATTTTTGCAGGCGATTCGTTATGCGATTTAAAACATCGTTGTTTTTTGAAATCATATTCATCTAGTTTTCAATAATTTATGAGCTACAAAGGGATATTTGGAACTATTTTATTTGTGTTTATTTCGATTGGGGCTCTGATTTCTGCACCTGATATCGAAGTTGGCAAAAGTTCTTTTAAGAATAATTGTGCCAGTTGCCATAATAAAAACATGAAAGACCCTCTTACGGGACCAGCATTAGGTGGTTCTGTTGAACGTTGGGCTGCTTTTCCACGAGCTGATCTGCATAATTGGGTCAGAAACTCTCAAGCTTTAATAAAAGCGGGTCATCCAAGAGCCACTGAGCTGTGGAACCAATTTAAACCCACCGTCATGACAGCTTTTCCTAATTTGTCTGACGAAGAAATAGAAAGCATTTTCTTGTATGTTGATGGGGTTTATAAAGGAACCTATGGTCCAAAACCAGTTGCAGCCGTTGGCGGAACTCAAGCTCCTCAGAATCAACAAAGTGGACTTTCATTTTGGATCTATCTGATCTTTGCTTTGTTGATTGGGCTGGCTTTGTTTTTATGGAATTTAATGACAGATCTGGCTTATCAAATGAAAATTAAAGCTGGAGATACCACAGCTAAAAAACAATCTGTCTGGCAATTGATGACGAGTAAATCAGTTATCAGTTTTGTAATTTTTGCTCTTGTTTTATTTGGCGGGTATACTACTGTAAATAATGCAATTTCATTGGGCAGACAGCAAAATTATCAGCCGGATCAACCCATAAAATTTAGCCATGAAACGCATGCTGGGTTAAATAAAATTGATTGTAATTATTGCCATGATGGCG
This sequence comes from Saprospiraceae bacterium, assembly GCA_016714025.1. Lineage (NCBI taxonomy): Bacteria > Pseudomonadati > Bacteroidota > Saprospiria > Saprospirales > Saprospiraceae > Saprospiraceae bacterium. The sequence goes on from JADJOB010000002.1 coordinate 2,378,104, forward strand.
CAAGGAGGTCAAAACAATCATTAATTCCAGCCACAAATACCTGTATGAATTGCCATGCTGCAATAAAAAAAGGCAGTCAATTTGGTACAGCTGAAATTTCAAAGATCTATGCATCAATTGGTTATAATCCCAATACCGATAAATATATTGATCAATATGAGAAATTGACTGAGGATGAAATCGCAGCAATTTATAAGAAATGGATCGCTACAACGTATGCAAAAGACAACAATTTACGCGAAGGAGCTGAATCTGCAATTCGTGAATCAGAAACCCAATGGGAAGGAATTAAAAGTTCTTTGACCAGTGATACGAAATCAACCATTCCGGGTCCAATCGAATGGAAGCGAATTCATAATTTACCAGATCATGTTTATTTTAATCACTCCCAGCATGTGACCATTGGGAAATTGGCATGCCAAACATGTCATGGAAAAATTGAAAACATGCCGGTGGTCAAACAGTATGCACCACTTTCAATGGGTTGGTGTATTAATTGCCACAGACAAACGGACGTAAAATTTGCTGATAATAAATACTACGATAGTTATAAAACCTATCATGATGAATTAAAAGCTGGAACCAGACAATCTGTAAAAGTCTCTGATATTGGAGGTCTGGAATGTCAAAAATGCCATTATTGATCAGAAGCTATTAGAATAAAATGAAAATGAACGAATCAACAATTTGGATTGGAGAAGAAGATCTGGTAAGAGATCCGGATTTTATTGCTGCCAATAATTCTGAAATAAATCCTGTTAGTTTAGAATCTATATTGGATGATGAAAAAAGCGGAATGGTAGAAAGCAACCGCCGTGATTTTCTAAAACTTCTTGGATTTGGTATTGGAGCTGCCACTTTAGCTTCTTGTGAAATTCCAGTAAAAAAGGCAATTCCTTACGTAATTAAGCCTGATACCATCGTTCCTGGAATCGCAAATTATTATGCTTCAACGTTTGTAAACGGTGGAGACTATTGTTCTATATTAGTTAAAACAAGAGAAGGCAGACCTATTAAAATTGAGGGAAACGCACTCTCTTCTATTACTAAAGGAGGAACTAATGCCAGGGTTCAAGCTGCTGTTTTAAGTCTTTATGATTACAACCGAGTTAAATTCCCTGCTAAGTTGAGTCAAAATCAAAATTCGGAACTTAGCTGGAATGATTTAGACAATGAAATAAAAGCTGCTTTAGCATCTAGTAAAAATATTCGAATTGTAAGTAGCACTCAACTGAGTCCTACGGCATTGCAAGCTGTATCAGAATTTTGTACAAAATATTCTGGTGCGAAACATATTATGTATGATGCAATATCATCTGCTGCATTATTGGATGCTGGATTGCAATGTTTTGGAGAGCGCATCATTCCGGAGTTTAGATTTGATCTTGCCGAGTCCATCGTGAGTTTTAATGCAGATTTTTTAGGTACCTGGATTTCGCCTATAGAATATGCATCTATGTATGCTAAAACCAGAACTATTAAAGCAGATGCACCTAAAATGTCACAGCATACTCAAGTTGAATCACATATGTCCTTAACTGGATCAAATGCTGATAACAGAATTTTAGTAAGACCATCAGAGCAAGGCGCAGCTATTGCATTTTTATATAATGAGGTTGCTTCTAAAATGGGAGCTGCTACGGTTCCTGCTTTAGAATTAAACGATAAAGCTAAAGCAGCATTTAAAAAATTAGCGGAGCGATTAGTAACACAAAAATCAAAGTCATTAATAGTTTGTGGAACAAATAATGTTGGCGAACAAATTCTTTGTTACAGTTTAAATAATCTATTAGGTAATATAGGAACAACCATTGCTTTTGATAATGTTTCTTATCAAAGAAAAGGAAGTGATGCAGACCTGAATCAATTGATGGCTGAAATGAAAGCATCTACTGTGGATGCTATTATATTTTGGAATGCCAATCCGTGTTATGATTTACCATTTGCGTCAGAATTTGCGCAGAGTCTTGAAAACGTTAAAACAAAAATTAGCTTAAATGCTATAATTGACGAAACAAGTTCGCATTGTAATTATTTAGCTCCAGATCATCATTTTTTAGAATCTTGGGGTGACGTTGAAGCAAAGCGTGGAATTTTAAGTTTAATTCAACCCACCATAAATCCAATTTTTAATACGAGAGCAAGCGGGCATTCATTTCTTTCGTGGGCGACATCCCCAAATTTGAATGCTTCAGCAGAGCAACCTTATTATGATTATTTGAAAAAACAATGGGAAGGAAAATATTACACCAATTCTGCTTCGACAGGAGGTTTTCAGAATTTCTGGGACGAATGTGTACATAATGGCGTTTTTTCTTTCACAAAAGCAACTGCGATTCCAACCTTTAAAGGAGATCCATCTTTTGCCGCTTCTAAATTAACAAAACCTTCCGGTGCAGCACTTGAAATATCTTTCATAGAAACCGTCGGAATCGGAAATGGTGTATATGCTGTTAACCCTTGGTTGCAGGAAATGCCGGATCCAGTGACTAGATGTGCATGGGGTAATTACCTTATGGTTCCTATAAGTTTTGACGGAGATCGCAGATTCATAGCTTTCAACAATGTAAAGGAAAATGGGGAGTTAATTGATCTGTCCATTTCAGGTTCCAAGACTACTGTTGGTGCTGTTAAACAATTTGGTCAAATGCCAGGCACTTTAGCCATTGCCTTAGGTTACGGAAGAACGATGGCAGGAGATTGCGGTACCGGAGTTGGAACAGATTTTTATTCAGCTTGTAAAGTAGTTGATGGTTATATCCAATATTTTAATACAGAAATTGAAGTTTCACAGAGCAGCGGCAACATTGAAAAACATTTTGCATGTGTGCAACATCACCATACCTTAGGAGTCACAGCCATCGAAAAGAGTAGTGGTCAGAAATTTAATGCTGATGAAGCTGCATTGGTTGATGATGCTTTCAAAGGAATTGCAAAAGGATTTCAAGGTTCATTAACGGACCGATCTGTATTAAGACACAGTCATTTAAATGAAATAAAAGAGAAAATTGAAAGCTTAAAGGAAGAACGTGCAGAATTTCAAAAGTTGAATTCTCACACACTTTATCCTGGACATGAATACAGTTACAATACAGGCCATCATTGGGGTATGCATGTTGACTTAAATTCGTGCATCGGTTGTGGAACCTGTACCATTGCCTGCATGGCAGAAAACAATGTTCCTGTTGTTGGTAAAAAAGAAATTGCCAGACATCACGAAATGGCTTGGTTGAGAATTGATCGCTATTATTATGGCGATGTAGAAAATCCAAATGTTGTTTTCCAGCCAATGATGTGCCAACATTGTAATAATGCACCTTGTGAAAATGTGTGTCCAGTAAATGCAACCAATCACTCATCCGAAGGCATCAATCAAATGGCCTATAATAGATGTGTTGGAACCAGATATTGTGCAAACAATTGCCCTTATAAAGTAAGACGTTTTAATTGGTATGATTATACGACCGCAGATCTGTTTCCTGTTAATCAATTTAACATAGCAGGGGAAAAGAGCCAACCATTCTATTCTGATAATTTAGTTAGAATGGTTTTAAATCCAGATGTTACAGTTCGGTCAAGAGGTGTAATAGAAAAATGTTCTTTTTGTATACAACGGATTCAGGAAGGAAAGCTTTCAGCAAAACGTGAAAATCGCACGTTGACCGACAATGACGTAAAAACAGCTTGTCAAACAGCGTGTCCAACAGAAGCAATTACTTTTGGAGATATGAATAATCATGAAGGTTCTCTGTTTAAGAAAATTGAGAACCCATTAAATTATATTGTACTGGAAGAAGTCAATGTTAAATCTGTTGTGCACTACACCATGAAGGTGAATAACAGAGATGAAAATTTAGACGCATAAAACTATAAATACTAAAGCATGTCAGGAGGATTTGTAGCACCCGTAAGAAGGCCCTTGGTTGAAGGACACAAAACCTATCATCAAATTACTGAAGATTTGTGTTCTCCAACAGAAAGAACCCCTAGTAAAGCATGGGTTATAGCATTTATCATTGCAGCTTCAACGCTTGCTTTTGGTTTGTTTTGCATATGCTGGACGATCTGGATGGGTATTGGTTCCTGGAATGTGAACCGGACGATCGGTTGGGCTTATGATATTACAAACTTTGTATGGTGGATTGGTATTGGTCACGCCGGTACTTTGATTTCAGCCATCTTATTGTTATTTAGACAGCGTTGGCGTACAGGTGTAAATAGAGCTGCCGAAGCCATGACTATTTTTGCAGTTATTTGTGCAGCATTATTTCCGGTAATTCACGTTGGGCGTTTATGGGTTGTATTTTATTTTCTTCCTTATCCTAATACAAGAGGGTCTCTTTGGCCAAATTTTAATTCCCCTTTATTATGGGACGTATTTGCAATTTCAACCTATTTTTCTGTTTCATTATTGTTTTGGTATACAGGACTAGTGCCTGATTTTGCTACAGTAAGAAATCGTGCAACAGGTCTTCGTAAAAAAATATATAATTTCTTATCATTTGGGTGGACAGGTTCTGCTAAACAATGGCAACGTTGGGAATCCTTATCACTGGTTCTAGCAGGCTTATCAACTCCTTTGGTATTGTCAGTGCATACCATCGTTAGTTTCGACTTCGCTACTTCTGTTATTCCTGGTTGGCATACAACTATTTTTCCACCTTACTTTGTGGCTGGAGCAATTTTTTCTGGATTTGCAATGGTTCAAACACTCATGGTGATGACTCGTAAAATCCTTAAATTAGAAGAATACATTACGCTGGAACACATTGAATCCATGAACAAAGTAATTCTTGTAACAGGAACCATCGTTGGTGTAGCTTATTTGACAGAATTATTTATTGCCTGGTATTCAGGATATGTGTATGAGCAATTTGCATTTTTTAATAGAGCAATGGGTGTTTATTGGTGGTCATATTTTGGCATGATGGCCTGTAATGTGATTTCACCGCAACTTTTTTGGGTTAAAAAATACAGACGGAGTGTTTTTCTTACATTTTTCATGTCTATTTTCGTAAACATCGGTATGTGGTTTGAGCGATTTGTAATTATTGCTACTACATTGGCAAGAGATTATCTGCCTTCTTCCTGGAGTTATTATAGACCTACTTGGGTAGAGATTGGAATTTTTGTTGGAACACTTGGTTTGTTTTTTACACTTTACCTGATTTTTGTGCGTGTTGCACCAGTTGTTGCCATCGCTGAGATTAAGCACATTCTGAAGGTTGGAGGAGATCAGTATATAGGTGAGCATGCAACGCATAAACATCCTGTTTCAACTTCAGATTCACATGAACATCATCATTCCTAAATAAAAATAAATCATCCTAGCATGAGACAATTAAATAAAGATGTTATTTACGGAATATATTCCGATGAAGAAGAACTCTTAAGTGCTGTGCGGTTAGCAAAAAGTAAACATCTTGATATCATGGATGTCTTTACCCCTTTTCCTGTTCATGGAATGGAAAAAGCACTTGGTTTAGAAGAGTCCCGTTTGCACTATGCTGGATTTGTTTACGGTGCAATTGGTACTTTGACCGCTTTTCTTGGTATGACTTGGATTATGACAAGTGATTGGCCAATTATTTTTGGTGGAAAACCATACTGGCCGGTTCCTTCTTTCATTCCTATCGTATTTGAGTTGACAGTTTTGTTTGCTTCTTGGGGTATGACAATTACGTTTTATACAATAAGTGGATTGTGGCCAGGAGTACAAAACCCTCAATTGGATTTAAGAACTACGGATGATAAATTTTGTCTCGCTTTTGATCAACATCATATTTCCGAAACTGAAGCCAGATCTTTCTTTCAGGAGACTGGAGCAGAAGAGGTAAATGTTAAATCTATATAAATGATGAATCGGATTATTTTCATATTCATTTCAATAGTTAGCGCATTGAGTTTGTTTCAATGCAGTCCTGCAGGAGGCAATGCTACAGGAACAGAATACATGCCAGACATGGTTCATTCCGTTGCTTATGAACCAAATGTCAACAGTTATTATTACTACCATACTTGGGGAACATCTGCAGAAATTGCAAAATTATCTGCACCTAGATTTCCAGTAAAAGGTTCGATTGCTCGTGGAGGAATATCAATTTCAGATTCTGCACACGCAGCAATGTATACAGGCAGTTTGAGTTCAAATGCCATCCATACTCCAGTAAATGGATCTGTAAATTATTACTATGGAAATACAGAAGAGGAACGTCTTAGAGCTTCCAGAGAGATCACTACCAACAAGGTAAAGCTTACAACAGCAGGTCTTAATGAAGGAAAATTACTCTATAATATTTATTGTGGTATTTGCCATGGTGAAAAGGGTGATGGCGCAGGATATTTAGTACGGGATGATGGAGGAAAGTATCCTGCACAACCTGCTAATTTTCTTAAAGATGAATTTATTGCTGCATCAGAAGGTCGTTTTTATCATGGAATTATGTATGGAAAAAACATGATGGGCGCTTATGCTGATAAATTATCATATAATGAAAGGTGGAATGTTATACATTATATACGCTCCTTACAAGCAGCTTCTAAAAACTTAAAATATTCAGAATCAGAAAATACGTTTTCAGGTTCGCAAGCAGTTTTGGATGCAGCTAAATTAGCTGCAGCTGCAACTGCTCCGGTGGTTAATGTTAAAAAATAATTTGAATTTCAAGTAGGAAACAAAATGAATACGATACAGATACCAACAAAAGATAAAGTTGTATTAGGAGTGATGGGTTTTATAGGAATCCTGTCTCTGGTTACAATTTTGCTTACGGATGATGCTTATTTTACTCGCTTTTGGAGTAGTCTTCTGCAAAATGGTGTATTTTTTACATTAATTGCTTTAATGGCCTTGTTTTTTATTTGTGTCAGCCGAACCGCTTATGCAGGATGGAATGTTGGTTTTAAGCGAGTTTGGGAGGCGATGTCTGGATTTTTATGGGTTGGTTTTGCTATTATGTTTTTTATAGCCCTTGGGGTATATTTTAACTGGCATCATTTATACCATTGGTCTGATTCAGATATAGTTGCAAATGATGAAGTGCTTAAAGGCAAATCCAGTTTTTTAAACAAGCATTTCTACAGTGTTGTTGGTTTAGGCATTTTGGCAAGTTGGATATTTTTTGCTTCTAAAATGCGCAAATTAAGTGTTGAAGAAGATGATCATGGGGATCAACATTTTGAACACTATAATAAAATGAAATTTTGGGCTGCAATATTTTTACCAGTAGCTGGATTTTCAAGTGCTGCTGTTATATGGTTGTGGTATATGTCAGTTGATCCGCATTGGTATAGCACCATGTTTGCCTGGTATACAGGAGCCAGTTGTTTTGTAAGCATGATTGCACTAACCATCTTATTTCTGATTTATCTTAAATCCAGAGGATATTACCACAATGTAAATCAGGAACATTTTCATGATCTGGGTAAATTTATGTTTGCCTTCAGTGTTTTTTGGACCTATTTGTGGTTTTCACAGTACATGCTTATTTGGTATGGAAATATTGGAGAGGAAACAGTTTATTTTCAAACCCGGATTCAACAATATCCAATATTATTTTATGGGAACCTGGTTCTTAATTTTGCATTGCCTTTTTTAATTTTAATGCGAAATGATAATAAGCGTAAATACGGAACTTTAATTGCAGTTGGAATCATCGTATTTTTTGGCCACTGGTGGGATACGTTCCAAATGGTAAAACCAGGTACGTATCATACTTCACTTGAAATGAGTATGGAACATCACACTGGACCTGCAACAAATGAAGCATTGACTAAAGATACACATGCCGCGCCTGCACAACATGAAGTTAATGAACATGAAGGCCATGCAAATGATAAACACATGCCACCAGTAGGATATTTTATTCCAGGCTTGGCTGATATTGGGCTGATGATTGGTTTTTTGGCTTTATTTTTTGCAACCACCTTGCATTTTTTATCTAAAGCACCTTTAGTGCCAAAGAACGATCCATTTTTACAAGAGAGTTTACATCATCATGTATAGCAAAACGAAAAATTAAGACATGACTGCTTTAATTACAATATTTTCTATCATATTGCTTTTTGTAGTTCTACTTCAAATTGCTAAAATTAATGAGATCACTGCTGAAATGCGTGGTAAAGAGGAAACAGAGACTCACAGTGCCAATCAAAATGGCAAGTGGCTATTGATTTTTGGAGTCCTGTTTCTTGGTTCTTTTTTCTGGGGATCATTATACTATGCAAATCGGTTGCTAGGCTATGGACCCTTAAAAGCTGCTTCTGAACATGGTAGTTCTATTGACAGTATGTTTAATGTTACCTTGATTTTTACAGGAATCGTATTCTTGATTTGTCATGTTGCATTATTCTGGTTTTCCTATAAATTTAGGTATACAACCGGGAAGAAAGCCTTGTTCCTTCCACATGACAATCGGTTGGAAGTAATTTGGACCGCATTGCCTGCATTGGTCATGACAATTTTAGTTGTTCAGGGACTTGTAACCTGGAATAAAGTAATGGCTGATGTTACCAAAGGAGAAGATTTTATAGAAATAGAAGCAACAGGATGGCAGTTTGCATGGAACTTAAGATATCCAGGTCAGGATGGTAAATTAGGTGTTAAAGATTTTAGATTAATAAAACCTGGCGTAAATGAATTAGGTCAGGATTGGAACGATGATCGAAATCACGACGATTTTAATGCTGATGAACTGGTCATTCCCAAAGGGAAAAAAATACGGGTTAGAATTTCAGCCCGCGATGTATTGCATAATTTTTATTTACCTCATTTTCGGGTTAAAATGGATGCGGTTCCTGGAATTCCAACCTATTTTATTTTTACACCCATTAAAACCACAGAAGAGTTTCGTCAGGAATTAAGAAAGTATCCTGAATACCAAATGCCTTCTGATCCAAATGATCCCGCAAGTCCACCAAAATGGAAAACTTTTGAATACGAATTGGCATGTGCTGAATTATGTGGCAAAGGTCATTACAGCATGCGCAGATTGGTGAAGGTAGTTTCTCCGGAGGAATGGGAAATTTGGAATAAAAAACAAAAATCATATTATTTAAGCTCCATCCGAAATACAGATGAGGATCCATTGAAAGGCAAAGCAATTAAAGCAGAAGCTTTTATAAAAACCGAAGAAATGAAATCCATGCTTTTAAAGGCATTGGATTCAACCAATACCAATGCAGCAGATCGGATCATTCGATTGGATAATATATATTTTGAAACAGGTTCCGCAACATTGGATTCTATTTCTGAAATGGCATTGAATGTTTTAAAAGAAACTTTTGATCAATATCCAAAATTGAAAGTTGAAGTAAGTGGCCATACAGATAATACAGGCGCAGCAGATCTTAATTTAAAATTATCCAATGAAAGAGCAGCTGCTATAAAAAATTATTTGGTATCAAAAGGAGTGAGCAATGATCGGATTTCCGCTTTGGGAAATGGATCAAACAAACCAGTTGATTCAAATGATACAGAAGAAGGTCGAGCTAAAAACAGAAGAATTGAATTTAAAATTTTATCTTTTTAAAACATAAATTATGTCAGCTAATCATTCACCACTTGTTGAAAAAGATAAACTAATCCAGGAATTGGGTTATGATGATCATTTTCATGAACACCATCATGGCGACAAATACCAGACTAATTTTTTAACAACTTATATATTTTCGCAAGACCATAAAATGATTGCGAGACAATTCCTTATGACAGGAATTTTTTGGGCTGTTATTGGGGCTGCGATGTCTATCATATTTCGTCTGCAATTAGGCTATCCGGATGCAGATTTAAGTTGGCTAAAACCTGTTTTAGGTAAATGGATTACAATTAATGATGCCGGCATTGGCAGATTGGAACCTGAGTTTTATTATGCCTTAGTTACGATGCATGGAACGATTATAGTATTCTTCGTATTAACTGCAGGCTTGAGTGGTACTTTTAGTAACTTATTGATTCCACTGCAAATTGGAGCTAGAGACATGGCGTCTCCATTTTTAAATATGCTTTCCTATTGGTTCTTTTTCTTATCATCTGTAGTTATGTTCTACAGTTTGTTTTTAAGCACAGGACCTTTTTCTGGTGGATGGACTGCTTATCCTCCTTTAAGTGCATTGCCGCAAGCTTCTATAGGAAGTGGTGCAGGGATGACATTGTGGACTGTATCGCTTGTTTTATTTGTTGTTTCTGTTTTGTTAGGTGGTATGAATTATATCACAACTATTTTAAATCTCCGGACAAAAGGAATGAGTATGTGGCGTATGCCACTTACAGTTTGGGCTTTTTTGGTCACTGCAATTTTAGGACTTCTTTCGTTTCCTGTTTTGGCTTCTGGATTTTTTCTGATGCTATTTGATAGAAGTTTAGGTACAAGTTTTTACTTATCTGATATTTTTATTAACGGACAAGCATTGGACAGGATAGGAGGTAGCCCCATTTTATACCAACACATATTTTGGTTTTTAGGTCACCCTGAAGTTTATATCATTATTTTGCCCGCAATGGGTATTGTTTCTGAAGTATTATCAGTCCATGCCAGAAAGCCAATTTTTGGATACCGTGCGATGGTGTATTCAATTTTAGCCATTGCATTCCTTTCATTTATAGTATGGGCACACCATATGTTTATGTCAGGTGTAAATCCATTTATATCCAATTTCTTTGTAGTATTTACACTGATTATAGCAGTCCCTTCAGCAGTTAAGGTATTTAACTGGATTAGTACGTTATATGGCGGTAACATTCGACTAAATACTCCCATGCTATTTTGCATTGGATTTGTATCGATGTTTATTTCCGGTGGACTTACCGGAATCTTTTTAGGAAATTCTGCAATTGATATTCAGCAACACGACACGTATTTTGTTGTTGCGCATTTTCACATTGTTATGGGTGTCGCTGCTTTTTTTGGAATGTTTGCAGGAGTTTATAACTGGTTTCCTAAAATGTTTGGACGATTTATGAATGAAACTTTGGGTAAGATTCATTTTTGGGTCACTATGATAGGGGCATATGCAGTTTTTGGACCTATGCACTATCTGGGAATGGCAGGAGTTCCAAGACGTTATTATCGTTTTGATAACTTTGATGCATTCAAAGATTTTACAGACATGAATAAGTTTATAACAATAGCTGCAATTATTACATTTTTTGCACAATTATTATTTGTTGTAAATTTTTTCTGGAGTATGTATAAAGGTCGTAAGATGACAGAACAAAATCCATATGGCTCAAATTCTTTGGAGTGGACAACTCCAATTGAAACAGGTCATGGAAATTGGCCTGAAAAAATTCCAACAGTTCAACGTTGGGCTTATGATTACGGAAAAGATAATAAAGAGTTTATTCAACAACACGTTCCTTTGGCAGAAGGAGAGGAACACAGCAGCCATTAATTTCAATTAATTGAATCAGACAAACTCATCGGCATTAAATTATTCCTTTATCAAGGATATTGGTATATTGGTTAAGTTTAAACTTAGCCTGATGGTTATTTTATCATCAACTCTGAGTTATGTTATACTTGCAAAGGACCTTTTTAATATAAATACATTTGTATTTTTAATTTTAGGAGGAAGCTTTATAACCTTTGCTGCCAATGCAATTAACCAATGCCTGGAAAGAGACTATGATAAATTAATGGTGCGCACCGCATTGAGACCGGTTGCTGATGGCCGTATGTCGATTGCCACTTCCGTTTTAATCAGTGGTATATTTTGTACTTTGGGTGTATTGTTTCTTGCAATGATAAATCCGGTTGCAAGTTCTTTGGGTATGCTGTCTTTTGTTTTATATGCTTTTGTTTACACACCATTAAAAAGGTTTTCAACATTGGCTGTTCCTGTGGGAGCAATACCTGGAGCCCTTCCAACATTAATTGCCGGAGTAGCTGCCTCCAATGGATTTACCTTAGAAGCATTTTGTCTTTTTGGCATCCAATACTTATGGCAATTCCCTCATTTTTGGTCAATAGCATGGCTTGGTCATTCTGACTATCGAAAAGCAGGCTTTAAATTGGTAAAAGATGTAAACGGTAAACCGGATCCTAAATATGGATTTTATGCCGCCGTTTATTCTGCATTGAGTTTTGTATTCTTATTTTGGTTTGTCGTGAATGGCCTATTAAATACATTTGTTATTATTGGAATTTGCTTGTGTATTTTATTTTATATCTATTATAGTTTGAATCTTTTTAAACATAATAATGAGCAAGCCGCCAGAAAACTAATGTTTTGCTCTATCATTTATCTGCCTGTTCTATTATTCTTATTGCTCACTAATAATTTGCTTCATTGATGCCAATTATTCAGATGATCGATAAAAATCTGGCTCCAAGTCGCTATCAAGCATTAAAATTTGGACTGTGGATTGGAATGGCTTCAATCACCATGATGTTTGCTGCATTAACCAGTGCTTACTTGGTTAGGAGACCTGCAGGCAATTGGTATGAGTTTAAATTGCCTGTTCAATTTTTTGTAAGTACAATAATTATTATTGCTTCTTCAATTACTATGGAATGGGCATATAAAAGTTTAAAAAACCAGAATCAAAAGAATTATAATTATGGAATTGTTTTGACATTTGGATTAGGAATCTTGTTTTTGGTATCACAAATATTGTCTTGGAAAGCTTTGGTAGCAAGTGGCATTACCATTGATTTAAGTGTATCCGGTTCTTTCCTTTATGCATTGTCGGGAATTCATGCAGTCCATGTAATTGGAGGGATCGCTGCAATTATGGTTTGCGTTGCAAATGCTTTTTTGAATTCATTCACAGTCAGTTCTATGAGATTATTAAAAGTTGATCTTGTTAGACAGTATTGGCATTTTGTAGATATCCTTTGGATTTATTTGCTTCTGTTTTTAATATTACAATAGTATAAAATTAATATAATGGCATCCGATCAAACATTACAGGCGCAACAGGGACACGAAAACGAATCCGTATGGATGGGCGCAAAAGAACCGTTTAAAGCCAGTTATGGGAAATTAATGATGTGGTATTTCCTGCTTTCTGATGCATTTACGTTTGCGGGATTTTTAATTGCATATGGTACACTTCGTTTTAGTAGTCCAACATGGCCGGTTCCTGATTTTGTGTTTTCATCACTACCTGGAGGGATTCATCATAAACCTTTGATTTTTGTAACATTCATGACCTTTGTACTTATCGTAAGTAGTGTAACGATGGTTCGTGCTGTGCAAGAAGGACATCGCTACAATAAGAAAGGCGTTGTTTTTTGGATGTTGATGACCATTTTTGGTGGATTGTGTTTCCTGGGTTGCCAAGCATGGGAATGGACCACTTTGATGGGTGGAGAAAATATGTCAATCCATACAAATCCTTTTGGCACGCATACGGAATCGGGGGTTTACCTGGAAGGGGATGGACATGATATTAAAGCAGGGGATGCGTTTCATGCACATCAGACATATCTCATTCATCAGCATAATGGGGAATGGGCTCCACTAAAATATAAAACTGAATCTGGCTTAATAAAGGAACAACAGTTTGGGCCAAAAGCATTTGGTGCTCTTTTCTTTTTTATTACAGGATTTCATGGATTTCACGTTTTGAGCGGAGTCGTATTTTTATTGATCATTATGATCAATGTTGCAAGTGGCGTTTATGTCCAAAGGCGAAATCATTATGAAATGGTTGAAAAAATAGGATTGTATTGGCATTTTGTGGATTTGGTTTGGGTATTTGTGTTTTTAGTATTTTATCTGCTATAAATTAAACAATAGGATGGCACACTTAAATTACGAGGAAGGAAAAAAAGTTGTATTCAGAGGATTTGTCCTTTTAGGAATTGTTACTCTGTTGGAAGTTATGGTCGCTTTAGTAGGTAAAGGCTATATCATAGAAGGATTTCATTTACCTAGATTTATCATGTATTCATTAATGATTGGAATGTCTTTGTATAAAGCATATTTCATTATTTATGAATTTATGCATATGCGCTATGAAGTGCCGGGATTGGTAAGAAGTGTATTGATGCCTACAATGTTATTGATTTGGGCTATCATCGCTTTCTTTTATGAAGGAAATACCTGGTATCATTGGCGTAATAATATAAATGATAGACCAATTCTTGAGCTTACAGGTGGGGTTACAAAGCAAGTTGAAAAACATCCATCGAGCGGTGCTCATGACGCATCAGAAATGCATCAGGAAGCACCTGCTGCTGAGCCAAAAGATTCAAATGCCATTGAAAAACATCATTAATTTAAATTTGTATCTGATCATTTCAACAGATTAAATGAGAAAAGCATTTAATCTTATTTTAATCGCTGGTATCCTGATAGGACTTCCAATCTATGCTTGGTATTACTTATCAAAAGGAACCCAAATGCGAAAAGATGCAATGGCTGATTTAAGCCCGAAAGCTGAACTGACTAATTTTCAATCAAGTCTTGAAGATGATTCGATTTTCTATTCTGACAGCCTTTTGGGTAAAAATTGGATCGTAGCTGTTATTGGTGCAGATTCTCTTAGGGTTAAGCACTTGGATGTGTTGCGTAAAATATTCAATCAATCTAAAGAAGAGTTTTCAATCAACATATTTACAATTATTGGTTTATTTCCAGGTGAACTGATAAGAGACATGTCTCAAACGCTTCAAATGCCTGTTTCTAAAACCTGGCTCAAATCTTATATGGCAGCTAATCATGTTTATCCATTTAGCACAGAGGCGTATTCAATACCAGAGCAGTATAAGGATCAAGATGTGGTTCTTTTGTTAGATAAAAATGGTAAAGTCAGAAATTATTACAGTTTAAATAATCAAGAGGAAATTTTGGAACTCGTAAGGCATATCCCTGTATTTCTAAGTTTAAAAGATTCTAAATGAGTTGGACTCCGCAAGAAATCAAAAGACTAAATATTGCAGCGTCTTTTTTTAGTGCTTTGATTTTATTGGTAGTCGTTTTTATGCGCAAAATTCATATAGAAACAAACATTGATTTTTCTTTTTTACCAATTTTTCATTCAAGCCTAAATGCAGTTGCAGGGATTGTTTTGATTTTTGCATATATACAAATTAGGAAGGGTAACATTCAAAACCATAAACGATTGATGTCAACAGCATTGATCATGTCGGGTGTTTTTTTGATTTCTTATGTACTTTATCATATCACCACTCCTGAGCTTAGATATTGTGGAGAAGGTCCGATTCGCGCGGTTTATTTTTTGCTTTTAATTTCTCATGTGGTTCTATCAGGAATCTCATTTCCATTTATTTTATTTACGTTTATTCGAGGTCTAACTGATCAACGTGTACGGCATAAAAAATTGGCTAAAATTGTATTCCCGGTTTGGCTGTATATTTGTATAAGTGGACCCATATGTTTTTTAATGCTTTATCCATGCATGCGATAATTTTAACCCTATGAAAAAATTCATTTTTATAATAAGCATTATGTTGCTTTTCATTTTAATGCAACAAACTGGATTTTCTCAATGTCCTATGTGTAAGATGGCTGCTGAAAGTAATATGAAGAGTGGGGGTAGTGTTGGTAAGGGTTTAAATACTGGGATTTTATATTTACTCGCTATGCCCTATATAATTGTTACAGTTCTTGCCTATTTATGGAAACAAAATAAGCAAAAGGGCGAATCCATTTCTTAAAATCCATTTCTAAAAGAAAAAATAAAATAAGGGGAAAAAAAAAAGGGGGGGGTTTTGAAAAACATGCGACAAAATACGTGTGCCCATTCGTTCAATAAATTTACCGCAAATTAAACCTGACATAAAAAAAGCCTTGATGTTTCCATCAAGGCTTTAAATTATAATCGAATGATTTAATTATTTTAGTACATATCGAACGGCAATGCCTCCATAACCACCACCGAATCCATCTCCGAATCCGTTGACAAAAAATGTAGGAATCCAATCCAAACTAACATTTAATGGAATATTGGCAAATTTGTAATCGAAGCCTATTACTCCTGAAATACCAAGGGAAAAAGAAGAGTAATCATTATTTGGATAATAATCATTGTCAAATGACCAAATGTAAGCATTAGCTCCTCCACCTACATACCAAGATAAATTGTCTACACTTTTAATTGGCATGTGATGCTGATAATAACCACCGAAATTAAACCAATTGTAATATGTCCAACTTCTATAGCCGGCGGTAATTTCAATGGCGCCTTTGTCATTGATAAACGTTTTGTAAGAAACACTTAAAGGATAACCCAGACGCAATCCGATAGCGGATTTATAATCTTGGGCGTCAGCTGAATAGGAAATTGCTGCAATAGCAAGAACTAACAGAATTCTGAATTTCATAATGATTTGTTTTGAAGGTTTTTAATAAGCAAATTTATCTGATTTCTTGACACCATCAAAGCAGCTGACCGTTATTTATAGCTAAGAATTAAATTAATAACTTAACTAATTCACAATACATTGATTATGAGCCATATAATAAAAATTAAAGTCGTTCATTTCGAATGATATTAACTAATTATTAATCTAATATTTCCCAATCTATGGCAGCTTTTCCATGTTTTTGTAAATATTCATTGGTCAGTTTGAAATGATTGTTTCCATGAAACTTCCCACCTGCCAAAGGCGATGGGTGCGCACTTTCAAGAATTAAATGGCGGTTGGGGTTTATCAATGTTCTTTTTGATTTTGCAAAATTTCCCCAGAGCATAAATACCAGGTTTTCTTTGTGTATACTGAGTAAATTGATAACCTGATCTGTAAATTGATGCCAACCCAAGTTTTTATGTGAATTTGGAATTCTGTGCTCTACGGTTAATGAAGCATTCAAAAGCAAAACCCCTTGACTAGCCCATGAACTTAAATCTCCGTGTTTAGGAATTTTATAACCAAATTCTCTGTTTAACTCTTTATATATATTTTGAAGAGAGGGTGGAATTGGAATTGTTTTTGGAACGGAAAAGCACAGTCCCATTGCTTCTCCGGGTCCATGGTAAGGATCCTGCCCTAGAATGACAACCTTTAATTTGTCCAGTGGGCTTGAGTCAAATGCATTAAATATTAGCGGACCTGGAGGATAAATTGTTTTTCCAGCTGAAATTTCTGATTTTAAGGTCTTAATTAAATTTTGGAAGTAAGCCTTTTCAAATTCGGCTTTCAAAAAATCTTTCCAGCCGGCTTCCATTTTCAAGTCTTTCATATTAACTTGGCATAGTCTTTTAATAGATAAAGGTATTTAATTAAATGTTCAAAATTTTAAAATGAAAAAGTATCTCATAGTCTTCTGTTTGTGTGGAATTAATCTGGTTTTAACCGCACAGCCAAATAAAGTTTGGAGTAAAATATTTGGAGGAAATAATTCAGACGTTTGTACGACAATTTCGCAATATAATGACACCATGCTGATCGCAGCGGGCAAAAGTGCTTCAACAAATGTAGGTGGAAATAAAGGGGCCGATGATTTCATGGTCTGCCAGTTTAGACCAAATGGGGATCAAATTCGAATTAAAACCTTTGGAGGGCCTCAAATTGAGCAGATCAGCAGTTATGTTACGCTTGCAAATGGGAATCTAATATTGGGTGGATTTACCAATGGAAAAGGTTCGGATGTATCAAACTTGTATGGTTTAACGGATATATGGGTTGTAGGTTATAATCCACATACCGGAACTAAGCTTTGGGAAAAAAGTATCGGCGGTACCAATAATGATCAGTGCAACGATTTGTTTTACCTGGAACCGGGTAGGGTATTTATTGCGGGTCACACCAAGTCCTTAGATAAAGACGTTGTTGCAAGTCCTACTAAAGGGGGAAATGACGTTTTAATTACTTCAATAGATGAGAATGGTGCAATCATCAAAGCATTTACATTTGGAGGAACAAAAGATGAAACAGCTAAGAAAATTCTTCGTTCAGATGCGTTTGGTGGACAAATGTTAGTTTTTGGCGAATCTGAATCCAATGACATGGATTTTAATGGCTTGAGTAAAGGAAAGAAAGATATATTCATTTTAAAGATCAATAGAAATATTAATAAAGTATTTCTCACCACCATTGGAGGGCCGGGAGACGATCTGTTTGGAGATGCAATTAATTTAGGAGATAATGGAATGATAATTTTTGGAACCGTTGCTACTCCGGGTGGACAGGTTGACAGCTTAAAAGGGGCAAAAGATATATGGATGGCGAAATTGGATAAAAACGGGGTCTTGGAATGGACTAAGAATATTGGCGGTAAAAATGACGAAACGTCGGTAAAAGCGCAATTGGACAAAGATGGGAATATTATTTTTTTAGGAAACTCAAATTCGAGGGATCAGGATATTACTGGTAATTATGGAGGTAGTGACGTTTTACTAATGAAATTAGATACTTCAGGTACTATTTTATGGCAAAAAAACTATGGAGGAACAGCTGGAGATAATGCAGGAGCATTTTGTTTTGGAACAGATGGTTCAGTTTATGTTGTTTCTCAAAGTTTTAGTATTAACAACGATCTTCCGGCTAACAATACGGCTGCTCCGGATTTTTGGACACTTAAAGTGTTTGAGTGCACAGCAGTTGAATCAAATCATACTAGCTCAGTGTGCATAGGGGATACCATACTTATAAACGGAAGGAAATATTATTCTGGATTTGAAAGTGGTGTAGATACTTTAAAAAGGTCAACGATCAATGGCTGCGATAGCATCGTTCATGTAACAGTTATTGTAAATCCATCTTCTATTAACCAAATTGTCGATACATTGTGTTATGATGATTCTGTTCGCATCAACAATGTTGTGTTTACAAGACAAAATCCAATTCAGACATTTAAATTATCAAATCAATATGGTTGTGATAGTTTTCTGTTAGTAGATCTATTATTTAATTCTGAACTTTTACTAAAAGATAGTATCATAACAAAAGATGATGGAAATGGTACAGGCTGCATTACCATTGAGATGGAAGGAGGATGTCAACCGTATTCGTATCATTGGAATAATGGTGTATCCGGACCTTTAAATTGCAATTTAGTAACAGGAGTTTACACTGTTGAAGTAAAAGATTGTTTAGGTTGTACGAAAATATACACTTTTAAAGTTGGAACCACTGTTGGCAATAACAATGGCATTCCGGAGCCATTCCAATATTTAGTAACAAATGAAAAAATTCTGGTTCAATCTAATTTGGAATCAATAGTTTCTTATGAGCTGATAAGCTCAGATGGACGAATCATTCAGTCGAGATCGGTCAGGAATGCTCATTTTGAACTAATCAGAAGTGATATCCCAAGAGGCTGGCTAAATCTGAATTTTAAACTTAAAAATGGCCAAATCCGACAATTTAGTTTTGTGAACTAAGCGGTATTTCTTGGTTTTGTTTAATTTTGTGCGCTTTTTAAATAAGGGTTTTGATTTTTTGAGATATCGAGTCCAAAAATATCAAGGATACCAAAGCAATCTGTTTATAGAATTTTGGTCCCGTAGCTCAATTGGATAGAGCAACTGCCTTCTAAGCAGTAGGTTACACGTTCGAACCGTGTCGGGATCACTTCTTTTAAAATTCAATAATTTATGATCAGAAATTTAGTTGCCATTTCTTTCTTGTTTTGGCTCTGCACGTTTAATTCATTTGGACAATTTTCTAAAGGCATGATTCGAATGGAGGTTGCAGGTATGAAAATGAATGGAGAAGATGCACCCCCAGAAATGGCTTCCATGTTGGGCAATATGCAGGTTATTGTTTATTCTAATGGTATAATTCAAAAAAATGTAATGTCCATGATGATGATGAAAAATAGCACGATCCTGGACTCCAAAAAAGATTCTGTATTTCTTTACATGGATATGATGGGCAAAAAGTACTTAATCGCTGATCAAATGAATAAAGCTAATAAGGATGCCATTAAAGACAGTCCTGAGCAAGCCATTTCTGTGAAAGAATTTCCTGAAGACACGAAAGAGATTTTAGGGCATGTTTGTAAACGGGTCGATTTAAAAATGATGGTGCCTTCAATGGGTACAGAAGGGGGGAGCAATTCTGCAAATGAAATAACTATAAAGACATACGTGACAAAGGATTTAAATTTTGATCCATCCTTTATCAGTCAAAATAACCGTACCATAAAATTGGACGGGACTCCACTTGAATTCTCCATGCTGATGGGTACCGGTAGTTTCCAATTGGAATTGCAAATGGTAGCAAAAGAATTAAAAGCCGAAATTAATCCGGACGATTTATTGCCTCCATCAGGTAATTTCAAAAGGTATACAATGGAGGAATTTCAAAAAGAAGTTTCGAAAATGGGCCGTTAAATTTCGAGGAAATATTTGTCTCTTATAGCATCACTTGCTTCTTTAGAAATACTCGATTTCAAAACTTTTATAAAGCTTTTTGAATCTAATTGGAGCTCAATAACAAGATCATCAATTTTAGTTATCCGACCAATAATTCCTGATTGCGTTACAACCTGATCACCTTTTTTAATTTCTGTAATGAAAAGATTTTGAGCTTTTTGTTGTTTGGTTTTTGGAAGTATAAAAAATACATACATGATTCCAAAAAGAATTACATAAAGAATAATAATACTCATAAATAGTTTTTATTTTAGTACGTTGCCTATTAATTGAACTTTTGTTATCGCAGGATTTGTATTGGAATAGATGGTAAACGTTTTCTCTTGAGTTCCAATTTGGTCCTGCGTTGTAAAAATAATGTTTAATGAAGTAGAATCACCTGATTCTATTTGGTTTTTTGAAATTTCTGGTTTAGCGCATCCACAAGAACTGCTGACATTGCTGATAAGCAAGCTTGCTTTGCCGCGATTATATATAACAAACTCTCGACGGATGGTATCTCCACGATGTACCATTCCAAAATCGAGTACGCGCTCTTTAACATCCAGGATGGGTATGCTGACCGAATCAAGAATTCCTGACGCAGTAGTAGGGTTGTGAATCAGCTTATTGTATTCATTTACAGGGAGTTCTGTTTTGTTTCGACATGCTCCCCAAACTGTAAAAAATATAAGATATTTGCAGTAAGTAGTATTCACGCTACAAAAGTATTAAAAGCAATCTAATTGAAATGTCCACCTCTTAAGCCAAAACTTAGCCTGATTGGTATGCCAGGATCTGGTAAAACCTGGTTAGCGAACGCGCTGAAAACGGAATTAGGCTTGGATGTACTGGATCTGGATCATTATTTTGAAGCGCAATCCGGAATGACGATTCCTCAATTTTGGAAGCAATATGGAGAAGCACAGTTTAGAGTCCTGGAACGATATTATATGTTTGAATTGCTTGATTCTCAGGTTTCAATAATTGCAATGGGTGGCGGAACGCCTTGCTTTCTTAATAATCTGGATTGTATTAAAAAACAAAGTTTCTGTCTTTATCTTAAGGCTGATTTAGCTCAATTGGAAGCTAAAAATGATTTTAATAACAGGCCACAATTTGCAGGCAATGCAATTAATGCTTACTTTTTGGAAATGCTTTACCTAAAACGAAGGAAGTGGTATGAACGTGCTGATTTGATTGTTGAGAATGATTTCAATGAACTAAATGTACTTGATAATGTTAAAAATATTTGTATAAATTACTTTAAGAGCAAGTTACTTTAAAATGGAAAACAAAATTCATCATACGATAATCATTGGTTCTGGTCCAGCCGGTTACACAGCGGCCATCTACGCCGCACGTGCCAATATGCATCCACTGTTATTTACTGGCATAGAACCAGGAGGTCAATTAATGATTACTACAGAGGTAGAAAATTATCCTGGATATTTTGATGGTGTTCATGGGCCTAAAATGATGGAGGATTTTCAAAAACAAGCACAGCGATTTCATACAGACATACGATATGAAGTGATCGCTAAAGTTGACTTTTCAGGTCCAGTGCATAAAATCTGGACAGAATCAGGGGAAGAGTTTTTAGCACATACCGTAATCATATCAACTGGTGCAAGTGCTAAATGGCTTGGGCTTGATTCTGAAAAAAGATTAATGAATAAGGGAGTTTCTGCATGTGCTGTTTGTGATGGATTTTTCTTTAGAGGAATGGATGTTGCAGTGGTGGGTGCCGGTGACACAGCTGCTGAAGAAGCCAGTTACCTGGCTAAACTCTGTCCAAAAGTACATTTATTGGTTAGGCGTGATGCGATGCGGGCATCTAAAATTATGCAGGAACGCGTATTAAATAATCCGAAAATAATTGTTCATTGGGATACTGAAACCCAGGAAATATTGGGTAATGAAGAAGTAGAAGCAGTCCGTGTAATCAATAATAAAACACAAGCTATTTCTGAAATACCTGTTAAAGCATTTTTTGTTGCAATTGGCCACCAACCAAATTCTGGGCCATTTGTAAACTGGATAGACATGGATGAACAGCAATACATCAAAACTATACCTGGGACAAGTCGTACCAACCGCCCGGGGGTATTTGCATGTGGAGACGTTCAGGATAGAATCTATAGGCAAGCAGTAACTGCAGCTGGCACTGGTTGCATGGCAGCCCTTGATGCGGAGCGCTATCTGGTAGAAAACCACATAATTTAATTAATAACAACGGTGTTTAATAAGCTGGCAATGTAATTGCGCTGGTTTACAATATGTTGATGGGATTTTAATTCGAGTTGCAATTCTTCTTCAGGGATTTCATCAAGACGGATCCTTCGTTCGAATTCTGTTATGGCCTTATTGAATTTTTTCAACTTAAACCGCAGTATGGAATTCTCAATGTCTGATTTATAATTAAATTCCGGGGCTTGTTGTGTGCTTAGAAAAATGCCGTGTTTTTCTTCCCAATTGCTGCTGTATTCGTACTTATTTATACTAAAATTTAAAGCCAATTTTGAAATATTCGAATCTTGATGATTCAAATAATAATTTAAGTCTGGCGTTTTGCCATGACTGAGTTGATTCGAAACATCAAGAATAAATTGTTTTAGCAATTCGTTTTCAAAAAATGCAAGAGTATCCGCTATGTTTTCAATAATAAATTCTGCATAATGGATGTCATCTTGAGAATTTACTTTATGATGACCATATAATATAAGAATTCTACAAATGTCAATTTCTTGAAATTCATCATTTGAAATTGATATTTGGCCAGAATGTGATTTGATTGTTTCATCAGATGAAATTTCATTCAGTATTTTTTGATCATTTTCTAATGCTTCTCTTTTTTGCCTGAATGCTTTGTTTTTAATTTCGTCGCTGATTATCTTGTTGCATGCAGAAATTAAACTGACTTCATCAATTCCAAGAATTCCGGCAGCCTGCTGAAGATAGATACTTCTTTTTATTGGATCATCGACTTTTGCTATGGTTTGAATGATATCTTTTGCAGCAATCGATTTTTTTATCGGATCATTCTTTATTTCAGTAGAATGTAAGTTTAGTTTATAAATTATAAAATCTTTCGCCTCTTCTGCTACAAATTTTTCAAATGCTTCGGATCCGATTTTGCGAATAAATTCATCAGGGTCCTCATTTCCCGGGATTAATATTATTTTAACGTCCAACCCTCCTTGAATCAGTAAATCAATTCCGCGCATGGCCGCTTTGATTCCTGCGGGATCTCCATCATACAAGAGACTTACTTGTTGTGTGAATCGCTTTAGTAAATGGACTTGCTCTTCTGTCAACGAGGTACCCGATGATGCAACCACGTTTTCAATGCCGGCTTGGTGTAAAGCCATGACGTCAGTATATCCTTCAACTAAGAAACAATTGTTTTTGTCCCGAATGCTTTTCTTGGCTAAATGTAAACCGTAGAGTGTTTTGCTTTTGTGGTAGAGTTCGGTCTCTGGTGAATTAATATATTTTGGAGATTTAGAATCTGTAACCAAATGCCTTCCTGCAAATGCAATTGGTTTTCCTGTTAAATTATGTATAGGAAAAATGACACGGTTCCTAAAAAAATCTTTCTGTTGCGCGCTTACCAATCCAAGCTTTTGAAGGAATTCCAATTTATATCCTTCTTGCAACGCTTTTTTTAATAGGCCATCCGTTTCATCAAAAGCGAAACCTAATTCAAATGTTTCGATGGTTTGTTCAAGAAATCCGCGTTGTTTAAAATAGGATAATGCAACAGATTGACCAATTGGATCATTTGTTAAATTGTTTTTATAATAATTTAGAGCAAATTGGTTTATGATGTATAGACTCTCTAATTCCTGTTGTGTTTCTGGATTTACATCTGGTTTAAAAGTCTCTTCAAGTGTTATCTGATATTTTTTAGCAAGCGTTCTTATTGCTTCAGGAAAACTGAGTTGTTCAACTTCCATTACAAATTGAACCGTGTTGCCTCCTTTACCGCAACCGAAACATTTAAAAATATTCTTTGAAGGAGACACAGAAAAAGAAGGAGTTTTCTCCTTATGGAAAGGACATAAGCCAATTAAATTAGATCCGCGATTTTTTAAATCTACATAATCCCGCACTACGTCTTCAATACGCGCTATTTCAAATACTTCTTCAATTGATTTTGAACTAATCATATTCCTAATAAGAAACTCATAATAAGCTAAAGTGTTGACAATTAGATTAAATAGAATTTAATCCTAAAACATCCCGCATCGTAAAATTTCCTCTTTTTCCTATTAAAAATTCAGCTGCTAAAACGGCACCCAGGGCATATCCATCCCGATTGTGAGCGGTGTGTTTAATTTCAAGAGTATCAATAGTTGAGTTATAGTTGATTTGGTGAATACCAACTACAGGATCTTTTCGCTCAGAATATATTGGAAGTGTTTCAGATGAAAGTTGCTTGTCTAAACTCCAAGAGCTATAATTTGGATGGTTTCCAATAATATCCTGGGCCAGGCTGATTGCAGTGCCACTAGGAGCATCTTTTTTATGCGTATGGTGCACCTCATGAATTGAACACTGATATTCCGGCCTGGAACCCATTAATTGAGCCAACTTTCTATTAAGTTCAAAAAACAGTTGAACGCCAATTGAAAAATTTGATGCAAAAATGAATGCGCTATTTGATTGCTTTAAAGCATCCTGGATTTCATCCCAGGCATCTGTCCATCCGGTAGTGCCACAAATTACAGGACATTGCATTTTAAAACATGTTTTTAAATGATTTACAGCTGCTTCTGGAGAAGAAAATTCGATTGCGATGTCTGAGTCAGCAAGTGCTTTTTCAAGAAACGGTTCTTCATTTCTACCCAATTTATAAGCTACCTGATGACCTCTTAGTAAAAGTTGCTGCTCAATAGCACGACCCATTTTGCCAAATCCGATTAAACATACCTTCATATATTGCTATAAATCAATTAATTATAATTTTGTCACGCAAATTATTGCGTTAAGACTTAAGAATATCAAAATTAAAAGTCTAAGTTGGCAATTAAGCATAAATTTGTTTGTTACTAGGAAATAATTATCTAAAGAAAAGGCTTAAAATATGGGTTGGTTTAAACGGCTCAAGGAAGGTATATCGACTGCGACGAAAGTTAAAAAGGAAACCCCGGATGGAATTTGGTATAAATGTCCGGAATGTTCTGAAATGTTGACAACCAAACAATTAAAGGAAAATTTTCACAAATGTCCGAAATGTAATTACCATCAAAGGATTAGTTCTGACCAATATTTTGAAATCCTGTTTGATGGAAACTATGAGATTTTGTTTGATAATCTGGTTTCTTATGATTTCTTGAATTTTACAGATTTGCAATCTTATTCCAAACGGCTGGAAGATGCAAGAAAAACAGCGGATCACAAGGATTCCATAACTGTGGCTGCCGGAGTAATCAATGGTAGAAAATTAGTCATCGCTGCGATGGACTTTACTTTTATTGGGGGTTCAATGGGCAGTGTTATGGGTGAAAAAATCAGCCGTGCAATTGATTTTTGTTTAGAGCATAAAGCCCCCTTAATGATTATTTCTAAATCTGGAGGTGCGCGTATGATGGAATCTGCATTTTCCTTAATGCAAATGGCCAAAACATCGGCAAAACTAACTTTGTTAGCCAAAAATCAAATTCCCTATTTTTCCTTTTTGACAGATCCTACAACTGGAGGCGTCACAGCATCTTTTGCAATGCTTGGAGACATTAACTTTTCGGAACCAAATGCACTCATTGGGTTTGCCGGGCCAAGAGTTGTTAAAGAAACCATTAAAAGAGATTTGCCGGAAGGATTTCAAAGATCAGAATTCTTGTTGGAAAATGGTTTTCTTGATTTTATAGTAGACCGGAAAGATCTTAAAACTTCAGTCAGTGATTTATTGGATTTGTTTAATGTCTCTGAAAATTAAACCGTAGCTTCCTGAACTAAGTATAGTTTGTTTAAACCTGGTTCATACATTTGAATCAGGTAATTAATATAGGCTGGTCCATGTTTAAAATAATAAGGTAAAAAGTTTTGGATTCGTTCTTGAAGAGATTGATTCGGAAACAAATTGTCTTTAATTTTATGTATTTGAAGAATTTCCTGTTCCAATTTATTTTTTATTGCCTTCAAGTGTTTGTTCTCTATATGTTCTAATGACTTTATTATTTTATGAATTTCAGCCTCAATACTCGTTTTGGTTGATTGGTCCAATTGATTTGAATCTGTTTTAATTTTTTCTAATAGATTGGTGATCGCTTTAAAATCTTCCGGTTGTAAGACATGTGTATTATTTTGATTCTTAACAAATTTAGATTCTAATTGAGTGATTGGATCCAAAAAGTCAAGTTCCGTAAAGGAAGTTTTTGAAATTTTTTGAAGGATACTGGATTCAAAATAGATAGCAGAATACCTTCGGAACAGAAGGGGGTAGGGGATGTTTACATCATCGAAACAAGCTTTTAATTCGAGCCAATATGCGATTTCTCCACCTCCACCTACAAAGGCAAGATTTGGAAATAGGTACTCTTGAAATAATGGACGTAATAATACATTGGGGCTAAATCGCTCTGGATTTGATTCAAGTTCAGTTAAAATTTCTTCTTGGGTCCATTGATTTGCTGCATCAATTAATTTGTAAATTCCTGACTCAAATACCATTCGTTTTCGGCCATCTGCATGATGATAGAAAAGATTTAGTTCTCTTGGGTTTACTTGTGTATGATACCCGAGTTTTTCTATAACAGGTATGCTCTTTTTAGCATTTGAATATATAAATTGTTCAAGTAATTCCTTTTTAATAATTGGTGAAAATAATTTCTTTGCTGATTTGTTATCCGGGTTAAAAAACAACAGTCCATAAGAGCCAAAAAGTTCGTTAACAAAATGGCGGTAATAATCTACATAGGTATCTGTTTGATTAATCCATTCAATGTTTTTATTCAAAAACAATTTTGCCTGTTCTGAATTCGAAAACATTTTTTGCAAGGTTTCTATAACATGAGATAATTCTTTTGCATCTAATTGACCCACTGCATGCCCGGGAATCGTTTTCCACTCAATTTTTTGATTAAAAATCTGGAAATGGTTAATTTCTTCAAAGTCATGATCTTCAGCACCACAATAATAAACTGGGACAAAATGTTTATTGGGAAATTGAAGTTCCAAATTTTGACATAGTTTTATCGTTGTGGCAATTTTATAGATCCAATAAAGGGGACCACCCATTAAACAGGGTTGGTGTGCACAAATAACTGTAAACGAATCGCTCGATTTCAGTCGTTCGATATTTGTTTTAACACGATCCGTTAGTTTAATGCTGTTATATTGTTCGAATAATATCGTGCTAATTTCTGTTCTAAATGGAAAGTCTCTTTTTTTGCCAATTTGCTCAGAGAAATTATTTAGTTCAGCAGGATGGCTGATTAAGGAACTAAATTTAGTAGAATTTTGCCAATACGCTAAGTCAAAAGGATTGAATCCGTGTTTTATTTCAGGAAAAATGGCAATGCTTGTAAAACTATTTGATTTCTCTGGCATACTTAAGGTAAAGGTATTTACTTTTGTTTATAATCTGATTTCTCCGTGAGCTTGTTTTTGCTTAAAAAAATACTAATTGGTTTTATCTCCTTGATAGCTGTTATATTATCGATTAGTCTTATTATCTATATGGCTCCGGTAGATCCAGCCAGAATCCAGTTTGGTCAACGTGCAGATCCTGAAACCATCAATCAATTAAAAAAGAAATTTTATCTGGATCAACCCTATTACATCCAGGTCTATAGGTATCTGGAAGATCTTAGTTGTATTCAATATTTACATAATTCAGATCCTCGTTTAGAAGAATATAGTTTTCAAACGATCTTTCAATCTAATAATAACAAATTAATTGTAAAATGGCCATTTTTCAGAAGGTCCTATGTAAATGGTGAATTAGTGTCGGATCTTCTTAAAACAGCAATGATATCAACGGGCCTTCTTGGATTGTTTGCAATGCTTTTTGCACTGATTATTGGATTGATTTCAGGAACCCTGGCTGCAGTTTATTTTGGAACTTGGATTGATTCGGTGATAACTATGACCACAACGTTTTTTTATGCAATTCCCAGTTATATTTCGGCAGTAATCATTGCAATGTTACTGGGCTATTACCTGGTAGAATATACTCATTTGCCATTACAGGGATCTTTGTATTCCTTAGACGATTTTGGGAATGAAGTATTCAATTGGGATCGCTTGGTCTTACCCAGTCTTGCTTTGGGCTTGCGTCCGGTTGCAATGATTGCACAAATGACGCGGGCTTCCTTATTAGAAGTCCGATCAAAGGAATACGTAAGGACAGCCATTTCACTCGGTTCAAATACATTCAGAGTGCTTATTAAGCATATTTACCCAAATGCCATGAATCCCATAATTACAACACTCAGTGGATGGTTCGCTTCGTTGTTGTCGGGTGCTTTTTTTGTAGAATTTGTTTTTAATTTCAGAGGTTTGGGTGATTTAACCATTCAGGCTTTAAGTCAATTTGACATTCCGGTAGTGTTGGCGTGCTGCATCGTTACCGTTTGCATTTTTGTGACAATAAATATTCTTGCTGATGTAATTTATGCCTGGTTAGATCCGCGGGTTAAAATATAAGGCTAATACTACCAATGAGCCGAGAGGCTTTTTTATCAAAGTTTAATTGACTTCCAAAAAAATTAATATGATCACCATATTGGCTGAAATTCCCTTCATGGCGGATATCAATTCCAATTAAATTAAATAACTCAAAGCCAATACCTGCTTGATATCCAAAACTGGCAGTTTTAAATTTATCATTATAGCCATCTATATCGGTCAATTCAGAATTGTTGTTAATAAAAATATGCGCTACCGGACCTGCATAAAGGCGTATGATATTAAATTTAACTCCGAGCATTAAAGGAATGTCTAAATATTGATATTTTTCATCTCGTGCAGAATCTACCAACTGAGGTACATTGTAATTATTGACCTTGAAATGTGCATTATTTGAATTAAAAATAAACTCAGGATGCAAGTAAAAATTATTT
Organism: Saprospiraceae bacterium; assembly: GCA_016714025.1. Classification (NCBI taxonomy): domain Bacteria; kingdom Pseudomonadati; phylum Bacteroidota; class Saprospiria; order Saprospirales; family Saprospiraceae; species Saprospiraceae bacterium. The sequence continues at coordinate 2,407,441 of JADJOB010000002.1, forward strand.
AAATTAATCCGGAGTCCAATACCAAAGTGATATCCGTATGATGCATTTTTAAATGAAAATTTAAAGGAATCCAATTCGCTTTTATTGGTAACAACAAAATCCTTGGGACCAACATCAATACTATGCATTCCTCCTGTCACCGTAAAGTCAAGTTGAGCATGACAATAATATGCATTCAAACTAAAAATAATAAATACAATTATTCTACGCACGGTAATAATTTATATCAAATATACGAAAAAATCATAAGATGTAGTATGTGGATTTTTAATTTAGGATAAACTTAACGAACTTTGGACCCAATATGCATATAAAAGCACAGGAAGCTTTATTTTTAGGATCATTTGGAACCTTTGGTGAATTACCTGAAAGTCATTTGCCGGAATTCTGTTTTTGGGGCCGTTCGAATGTAGGTAAAAGCAGTTTAATAAATTACTTATGCAATCGAAAGCAATTGGCCAGGGTTTCCCGGACTCCGGGTAAAACCCAGACATTCAATTTATACAAGATGGATAACTCCTGGCTTGTCATGGATGTTCCTGGTTATGGATTTGCAAGTGTGTCAAAAAAATTAAAAGAGAAATGGGCTAAAGAGATAGGCAACTACTTAAGGAAAAGATCAAATTTATGCCTCGTATTTTTATTAGTGGATGCTTCTATTGATATCCAGAAAATTGATCTTGATACAATTAATTATTTAGGACAACTGGGGATTCCTTTTCATATCATTTTAACGAAGGCCGATAAAACGAAAGACAGACTGGTCACTGATTTTACAAAAAAATTAAAAGAAGAATTATTGAAAGATTGGAATGAATGTCCTCCAATATTTGTTACAAGTGCTGAAAAGCGGTTTGGTTCAGATGATTTGTTTTTAGTAATGGAGAATATTCTAATTCAAATTCAAAAAGAGACAAAACATGGAGGAATATAATCTGGCGAAGTATAGAAAATTTGAGCACATAGAAAAGGACATCAACAAATGGCCTATCAGTCTTTTCGCCAATACCAGAAAATCATTTTTGATTAAACTTCATAAAGATGTTTACAATTATTTTTCAAGTTTGCCTAAAGAAGATCTTGATCAGGCCATTGCCCGTGCGATCTATTTAGAAAAGCAACGCGTAAAATCCAATCCATGGAAAGCGGATCCTCCAAATGAAATGCAGTATTACCGCAAAATTCAAAAGGAATACAATGACAATCAACTGCATGCTGATAAACATGAGGCAAATAAAGAAACGCTGCTTCGTTTAATAAAACGATATTCCCTGGAAATAATTGGACATTTTAATCCTAAAACATTTTTAACGGCTCGCAAAATATGTGATTTCTTTTTTCATTTAATTCTGTATCCTTTTGGATGGCAGTCAGTAATTAATTTGAAACGAATGAACAAAAAAAATATGGAGGCAATCCATATTAATGGGCATTGTGAAGAGGTCAGAGCATTGTTTAAGGATCATTTAGTAATCTTGGTACCAACACATTCCAGTAATCTGGACAGCGTGTTGATTGGGTATACAGTAGACAATTTGCTTGGCCTTCCCGCATTTAGTTACGGTGCAGGTCTCAATCTATTCGATTCTGAATTTTTTGCTTTTTTTATGAATCGCTTGGGAGCTTACAAGGTAGATCGCAGAAAGAAAAACAGTGTTTATTTGCAGACTTTAAATAGCTATTCCAAGCTTTCTGTACATGATGGAGTAAATACCATATTTTTTCCAGGGGGAACCAGAAGCCGTTCAGGAGAATTGGAATCAAAAGTAAAATTAGGATTATTAGGATCTTTGGTACAAGCTCAACGCATTCTGATTGAAGAAAAAAGTCCAAAGAAAATTGTGGTAGTTCCTGTTGTATTGGGTTACGAAAGCGTTTTGGAAGCACGGTCCCTTATGATTCAACATTTGCAAATTACAGGGCAAGAAAAATATTCTGCAAGAGTAAAAAAAGAAGGGCTTGCCTCGTATTTAAAATTCATAAAGCGCTTGCTGGCTAAACCGACTCATATAGTTTTAACATTTGGAATGCCGATTGATGTTTTTGGAAATCGTGTGAATGAACAAGGATTAAGTCTCGATCATAAGGGAATTCAGATCAAGCAAGAGGATTATTTTCAATTGGATGGGAAAATTGTGGTGGATGCTCAGCGGGAAGGTATTTATACCCGTGAGCTAGGGGAGAAGATCTGTCAGGTTTATAAGAAGTATAATTATATTCTACCTTGTCACTTAGTAGCTTTTGCTGCATTTAAATTGTTGAGTAAGATGAACCCGCAAGCCGATATTTATGGCCTGGTTCAAATACCAGAAGAAGATTTTGTTTTTCCCCGTAATGCATTTGAAACACTTTGTTTGCAATTGCGAACCATCCTGATGGATTTGGTAAAAAACAATAAACTGATTGAGCCAATGGAACTGGAAGGGCCTATTGAAGAAGTTATAACAAAAGGAATCGCTGCATTGGGCATATTCCATATCAATCGAATTTTGTTTATAGATGAATTTGGTCGATTGTTAAGTCAGGATTTTATTGGACTACTTTTTTATTCTAATAAAATGGCTGTGCTGGAATTAGATGAACTGATTGATTGGTCGTCTGTTCAATGGAATGTGGATCGATTTTAATCAGTTCGATATACTATTTTTTATTTTAGACTATGGCTTATATTATTATTGATCTTGAAGCTACGTGTTGGAATCCCAACAGTGTGCAATATGAACAAGAAATAATAGAAATTGGAGCCGTTTATTTAGATTCTTTTCTTACGCCTGTCCGGCAGTTTTCAAAATTAGTGAGACCCGTTAAAAATCCTCAAATTTCATTATATTGTAAACAACTGACAGGATTGCAACAAATCGATCTTGACAAAGCAAAAGATTTTAAGTATGTTGTTGATGCATTTTTGGATTGGAGTTCACATCAGGAAAATAACAGTGTATTCTATACCTGGGGCTCAAAGGATTTAAAATTGATAAAAGATGATTGCAGGAATCATCGCATGGATTGCGATTGGATAAACGGACTTGTGGATTTGAAACCTCAATATGCTAAAATAAAAAATTTACCAAAACCAGTAGGACTGGATAAAGCTTTAAAAATTGAAAACATAGAATTTGAAGGAGGGCGTCATCGTGCCTTACCGGATGCCACGAATCTAGCAAAACTTTTTATTAAACTGTTTGAATATTGGGATAAATAATAATGGCCGTCATTGAGAAAGAAGCAGGACTGTGGCTCTTAGAGAAATCTTGGCAAATAATAGATGTACGATCTCCAATTGAATTTAAGCAAGGACATATACCGAGTGCTTATAATCTGCCTTTATTTAGTGATCAGGAACGTCATGACATTGGCATAGTGTATAAGAAGAACGGACCCAAGGAAGCCATGTTATTGGGATTGCAATTTGTAGGTCCTAAGTTGCGATATTTTGTGGAAGAAGTAAGCCAGTTAAAAAAAGACAGAAGTTTTTTAGTGCACTGCTGGAGAGGAGGAAAACGAAGTAAAAGCATGGCCTGGTTATTGGCAAATGCCGGCTTTGAAATCAATTTGCTCCATGGTGGATATAAGGCCTATCGTCAGATGCAAATGGAGTTTTACAGTGAAAAAAAATTTAAAATTATTATTTTAGGAGGTAGAACCGGGACCGCTAAAACGCAGCTCTTACATGCATTGGAAAAGCAAGGCGAACAAATCATTGATATGGAAGCATTGGCACACCACAAAGGTTCGGCATTTGGTTGGATCGGGGAGCCTGAACAAGAAACCAATGAACAATTTGAAAATAATCTCTTTTCAACAATTGCAGAATTAGATTATGAGCGTTGGATTTGGATTGAGAATGAAAGTCGAACCATTGGACGAAATTACATTCCGGAATTATTTTGGAAGCATATTAAAGCAGCTAGTTTAATTAATGTGGAACGTGATACATCGTTTAGAATAAATCATTTAATGGCCTTATATCAAAAAGAAGATGACAAAGCTTTGATCAGTTCATTTGAAAAAATAAGAAAGCGCTTAGGTCATGAAGCAGCGCAAAATGCAATTGATTTTATCAGCGTCCAAAATTATGAAGCTGCAGCCTGTATTGCTTTAAATTATTATGATAAATGTTATGATTACAATTTAGAGATAAATGGTTCACCTAAAATTATTAAATTGCAATTTGCAAGTCAAGGCAATGAAGCGGTGGTTGATGCATTGTTAAACTATAAAAAGAAATATTTTGAAATATAAATTAGAGCCAATTCGTCTTACTCAATTTAGTCATGGAGCTGGTTGTGGTTGTAAAATATCACCTGCGCTATTAGATCAAATTTTAAAATCATCTGGCAACAATCAATTTCCAGGATTATTGGTTGGTTACGAAGGACGCGATGATGCAGCCGTTTTAGATTTAGGAGATGAGACTGCATTAATCAGTACCACTGATTTTTTTATGCCCATTGTCGATGATCCGTATGATTTTGGAAGAATTGCATCTGTAAATGCGATCAGCGATGTGTATGCAATGGGTGGAAAGCCTTTATTGGCGATTGGAATTTTAGGTTGGCCTATAGATAAAATTGATCCATATTGGGCAGGACAGGTTTTAGAAGGCGCCAGAACCGTTTGTAAGGAAGCGGGTATTCCATTGGCTGGTGGACATTCAATCGATTGTCCTGAGCCTGTGTTTGGCCTTGCTGTGAATGGACGCGTACGAATTGAGCATTTAAAAAAGAACGACGGCGCCAAAGCAGGTGATCTTTTATATTTATCTAAAGGACTGGGAGTAGGCATTTTAACCACCGCAGAAAAGCAGTCGATTCTGGATGATAAGCATAGGAAATTGGCCAGTGATTCCATGCTCAGACTTAACCGATTGGGTGAGGAAATATCTAAATATCCTGAAGTTCACGCACTGACGGATATAACCGGCTTTGGATTCTGCGGACATTTAAATGAAATGTGCAAAGCATCGAATTTGCTAGCCAATATTAATTATGTTAAGTTGCCAGTTCTTGACCCGGTAGTATATGATTACATAGAGAAAGGGGCTATTCCTGGAGGAACCAAAAGAAATTGGACTAGCTATGGAGCACAAGTTCAGTTGGATAATCCGGAATGGTATAAATTACTTGGAGATCCTCAAACGAGTGGTGGTTTATTAATATCCATTGATCCAAACTATAGAAAAGAGTTAGAAAACATCTTGCAAAACGGAAACTGGTACGCAGAATGTATCGGGGAGTTTAGCGTGAAAGCATCTGGTGAGGCCTTAAATATCGTGGTTGAGTAGTTATCAAATAACAACTTAACATAATATAAATTATGGGAAAACCTTAGAGAGTTTATACGGGAGTTGCCGCTTACCGGAGGTACGTAAAACCAATGTAATTTATGGAACCTCAATTGTATTTTTATTCTTTTCGAACCGGAATCATCGGAACGGCAAAACCAGATTGGATTTTGAATGATGTTAAGATTCCTGCGTATGATATTAAGCAAGCAATCGTCTTGTTTTTTTGGCTCGAATGGTTTAGGAAAAAGAAAATGAATCCCTGGAAATCGAACATTGACAAAGTTTTTGCTCCGGACGCCGATTGGGTAAATTACTTTATCAGACAAGTGATTGAATATGAAATTGCGTCTAAGTCGTATTGCTGCAGAGTCAATTACAGGACAAAAAAGGTTTGGAATCATCATGAATTTGCTGATTTTTTTGCTAAAAAATAAAAACACTGGCCTGACAAACTCGCATTTGTCAGTGCCAGCATCTGTGATTGGTTTTAGACTTGACTTTGATTTAAAAAGCCCTGAAAGATGTTGTACATCAATTTGTGATGTGCTTTCATGATGTGCTTAATAAAAAAGAAAACAGCACGTTGTAGTGAACTGTCTGAAGGACCGTAATATTCCGTTGTCCCGGTCATTCCGGAACATTCATATTGGCCATTAATGTATTTGATGCTTACAACGGTTGCACCAAACAATCCAAGCAGCTCAATGTAATGATGAATCAATTGTTCACGATCTGCATCATTGACCGGTGGCTTAGCCAGGTCATCAAAATATGCACGATCTACAATCGGTGGATCCGGATTTACTACCGGTGGTTTTTTTGCCTTTCCTGAAGGCTTACTGATTTTCTTAAGCATAAAGAAATTTTTTGTGGATACAATTAAAAAGCGGCGTATCCTTTCCCGTTGCTTAAAGTCCTCAGTAAGGGCTTGCCGAATCCATTATAGACGCGGCACGGAGGTAATACGCCGCTGGATCTTCCTATAGGACATAAAAAAAGCCCTATGAGTTGTCAGGGCATCACTACCCTTACTGAAAAAACTTTAAGCGATACAAATATAAGTTGCAGTATTGATACAGTGGTGTTATAGGAGTGTTAAAAGAAAGTGGGGTGTTATGATAGTATTTTAGTAAATTTAGAAACAAAGAAAAAAAACATTTAGAGACATCTATAGTTTAGAATACTTCCAATTCCATCTTTAATACCTGATTGCCAACCATTTTTTATTAAGTCTTTATTTATTTTATTTACTAATTTGTGATATATTTTTTCAAAACACTTAATATCACTTTTTGAAATATTAATCTCATTTTTAATATTATCAAAAATTAAAGGAATTGGATATCTGCCCCAATAAGGTATAGCCTCACTTAATTTTTTTATAAGAATTAATTCATTTTTGTTCAAATTTAATCCATTAATCAGATCTAATAAATCATTTAAATTATGGGTTATAATAGGTTTATGGATTTTTCCACTGTTTATCAATTTTGAATCCTGCAAAACACAAATACCCTTTAATAAATTTTCTATAATTAAACCTGCAATTAAATAAAAACCTCTAGAAATACCATCTTTTAAAATTAATGCATTGTTATTCATTGGATCTGGGTAGGCAAACTTATGAATTTTTGAACTACTCAAATAATTTTGAGTAATTAAATCGCATGAAAATTTTAGCTCTTCAGCTGTAAACAACCAGTAAAGAGGAGCACATTTGGTTACGAATATTTCTAATTTAGTCAAAGCATTAATATTAATTTATTTTGCTTTTTTTCTTTTAACCCCTTTTGTGGGTTTATTAGTAGATTCAGAATTGATTTTTCTATCTGTATCTTCAACAATTTTAACAAAATTAACTGAAGGTAAATTTACAGGTTGATAACCAGAATTCAACATTAGATTTGAGATAAATGTCCTTAGATAAGGAAAGGCAATTGCAGGTGCACTAATTTTAGGAAAAGGTGATGCTTTAAATTCATCATTTATCTCTACATCGGTTATAAATGATGAAATTGCTTCAATATAGATTTTAAATAGATTATCTTCTGAATTCAAATTAAATTCAAAAATTACTCCAAATTTATTAGGTTCATTGGCAAGATAAGCTGGAAAGAATTTGAAATTGAATTTTAATTTTGTTGGATCAGGAACTATATCGCCTTCAAATTTTAAATTACATTCATTAATTAGAATTCCACCAAATTGTATATTCATAAAATTTTAATTGGAATTTGCTAATTTAATTTTAGTACTTTGACTAAAGTATTCATTATCGCTATTGGTTACCTTATAGCATAGATTTGTACCTCGTATTACATTTGTAAAAGGATTGCTTAAATTAGTATTAGTATCAGTACTTAGTTCTGGTGATTCGTATGATGATTTATTTTTTTCTATTTCTGTTTCGGTTAAATCTTCTTCAAACAAATCACGAATTGGAATTCCAAATTTGAAACAAATTTCACTAAGTGTGTCTATAGTAAAATTGTGATCACCACTTAGCCATTTCGTAATTTCTGAAGGTCTCTTTTTTACTAACTCAGCAAATTTAATTTTGTTAAGTTTATTAACTTCAAGCAAATCAGCTAAAGTAACTGCTAGACCAATTTTATTATTTGATTTGAATTGACTTTCTGGGTCTATTCTGTCCAAAATATTTTGGAGTAAATTTGTTAATTTGCTATTTGCTTCCATGTTTAAATATATTGTTTACTCTTCAAATTTAAAATTACCTTCAAGTTTTAATCCATCCGCAGACCAATAAAGTTCTTTGTCTTCTAACATTCTCTTAGTAATCAATTTTGAAATTTTTATCATTTGTTTCCTCTTAAAATCTAGTTCTGGATCAGATTGAATTGACCTAGTTGATTTTGGACCCCCATCTCCTAGTATAACTACTACATTTGAAAAGCGAATACACATTAGCCTTAATTTTTTTTTAGTTTCATCTGCTAATGCGCATACTCCATCTCCAGGTTTTCCATAATGATCTTTAAATAAATATTCTCTTGCTCCTAGATTTGAAATAGATTTGATTTTTTGAAATATTTCATCAATCCCTTGTTTGTATTTATCATCGTAGGAAGTAATAAAATTATCCAATAAAGTCGCTCCAGTTTTTAATTTAATAGTGTAGAAAGTACATTTACTTCCAGAGAGGGGTACTAACTCAATTAACTCAAATTCCATGCAAATTTATTATAAAATTGTCTAAAATTTTACTTTTAACTAAAATTTTGAATTTATTTGACGTTTTTGGATCGTCCTGGCTTAGCAAATATAATAAAAAAACGGCCCCTGGTTTCCCAGTGGCCGTCTGAGACTGTTCATCTCTCTAATACCCCAATCCGATCCAGCAGGTTATGCAGATCGATATCATTCGTCTATTAATGTTTAAAAAATTCAGGGTCACGGTAGGACTGGCCGGTAGCATAGCGAAGGAGCTTTGTGGCCTCCCCTATTACAACCAGGATGGTACCAAAGACTGCAGATGTCTGCAGACAAAGACCATATTGTTCGCAAATGGCCTGCAGATTTTCAGTTGAAAACATGATGTTGAAAGTACCAATTGCAGTACTTGTCCAGCCAAGGATCATTGTTTTTTTTCCACCAAGGACTTTGGAAAGTAGCAGCTGAGCTGCCCAGGAATAGATTTTATTCATTGTATGTAAGTTTTTGGGTTATGGAATTAAATCGAGGTTTGTCCAAAATTCTGTGTCTTCAGGTCCGGGCACATCCTTTTTTATTAAAAATACCGCCTTCTTCAAACAGGCTCCTGGTGAATCCATAGGCATTTACACCTAATTGAAGCCATTGGTACCATTCTGGCGAGTTTTTGGGCGGGACATAGTTTTGGCCATATCGTTGCTGAAATGCTCGTAGACGAGCTATGTATTCTTCTCTGAGCTTTTTCTTTTGGTTTTGCTGATAGTTATAATAAAACAATAAAAGTGCTCCAATCCCAAGACCACCGGCAATTAAAAATGCAGTATTTCTTTTCATTTTGAAAATAGAATTAAAGCAGCTGCAGCTGCGATTCCTAAATAGATTCCTTTTTTTGAATCCGGAGGATTTACCACCGGTGGACCTGGATCCACGATCACTGTCGGATTATCACCGGGAATGGTACCCGGTTGTGTAGTTTTTTTAGCAGGCTTACTTTTTAATGGATCCCGATTTTGAGCCGCTCGATAAATATCCTGCAGTTTATTTTCAAAAAATATTTCAGTACCGGTATACACCTGGAATGCTGGACCTTCGATTAAAACAGCTGAAGGAGTTGAACTGATGTTGTACCTGGTTGCAAGCTTATGTGCTGCATCATCTTTATTGGCTGCACCTGGAAGTAAATCTGCGTGAGTTATTCCAGCATTATTGGCTTTCAGGGATTCGATTTGATCTTTGACCAATTCGCAATGTGGACAATAAGGTTGAGTGAATATGATTAGTTCTGCGTAGCTCATTTGGATTTATTATTAAGTGCTTTAATTGTGGCCAGTGCTGCAATCAGCAAAATGATTGTCCACAGTGTTCTATTGGTACCTTTGGAATTAAGCTTGTATCCTGAATAACCTGTTAGTGCAGCAAACAAATACCAGGGTATATTAAATCCATCCAGTCCAATGGAATGCATGATGTCTTTAAGCCATTTTGGTAGTACATCAAAAGGGATTACTCCCCCACCGAAGCGTTTGTCACCAATTGGGAGTTTAAATAAAGTGGCATCACCGGTACCACCGTAAGCATCATCGATGTTATCGGAATTGAATGAATAGCGACTGGTAAGGATTTCTTCAATGACTTTTTTAAATTCAGCAAGACTTACATTTACTGGAAGCTTTCTGAATACTCGATACACTCCGGATTGATCATCAACATAGGAGAAAAAATAACCTTGTTCATTTGGAATGAGGTTAAAAGAATCTAAAATCAAGAATTGATACTCGGGATCATTGATTGAAGAAACCATATCAATGAAGCTGGCCGGTACTTGAGTTGTTCCGGAAGAGTCAAAAAAGATATTGATTTTCTTCATGTTGCAGTATTTAGACTATTTGATATTCCAGGTTCTTGATGATGGTTGTAGTATATGAAGCGATCAATTCAGCTTGATCTGTACGGTTTACTACTTTGCGGGCATTGTAATAATCTGCAGTAGCTCCATTTATAAATCGTGATAATGGAAGTCCAGTAAAGATTCCTTCCATCATTCCACGCACAGCAATGTCTGCAGATATTGCACGGTCCAAAGCAAGGTCAGGATTATTAACTAAATCAACTCGCAAGGCTTTACCCATGCGTTTGTAATTGTCCTCATGTGTAATTTGAATCAGGCCTCTTCCATAAAATCCGGTGTACCAATAAGCTTCCTGGAGTTGGTATAGTTTTGTACCTAGTTGGCCTCTTTTTTCCCGATCGAGAATCAATTTTGATTCATGCCAGGCTGTTCCAAGTATGTATGCGAGTTTTCTTAAATCTCGATCACCATAATCGATAAATGAAAGCACGATTTGTGCAATGCTTTTTGATTGGGCTTCTTTAAGAGGTCCAAATGATTTTGTAAAACTGTCCAGGAATAATTTTAACATAGCTTCATAATCGTTATAAGGTGAATTTGCTTTTGCTTTTTTTGAAAAAAGTAAAAGACCGGTCAATATGGCAATTGTAATTTTCCATGATTTTGTCATGCAATGATGTTTCCGGATTTTCTTGGTAGCCGGTTAAAGGAATTAATATTTTTAATTGAAGGAATTCCATTCATTCGGATGGTTTCAATTTCTGTGAAATCATCAAATTCAGAATCTACAATTGGTGTAGATCCTGGAATTCTTTTTGGCTTAGCAAAATGTTTAGCAACTAAATACACAGCTCCACCAAGGAGTAAGAGTTTTACAATACAAGATGTTTTCATCATTTACTATTTTTAATTTCCTTAATGTCTTGTTTCATTGCGTGGAGGCTATCTTTTACTTCAGCCAATTCTTCAGATATATTAGATAGATTGTGAGTGATTTTACTAAGTGCATCGGTTTGTACTTCAATATTTTTAATCAAAACCTGTACAAGCGGTTTCAATAAAAACCAAAGAACAAATCCAAGTACCATTGTAGGAACTCCAAACTGCGCGAATACTTTTACGACTTCCATTTCCATTTACAATTTTATTATTGTGTTTCAAACCAATTTGTTACTATTTGTGAATTTTCCTTTCGAATCGATGTGAATATTTCGTATTGATAGAATGTGGCCGGTTCCAAGTTTTCAAATAAATGACTGTTGAACTGACCTCCATTATAGTTTTGCCAAGGTTGCCATTCAGCATACACACCAGGTGATATTCGGATTCTGTACCTCAGTAAATAATTGCAGTATTGATCCGTTTCATCCCAAATAATCAAAGCAGTTGTAGTAGTTACTTCAACAGCGGTAACATTCTTAGGTGGATCAATTGACCAAGCATTCAAATGCATCGAGCAAAGCAAAATGATTATAAACTGTTTCATACTATGGATAGATTGCTCCGGTCAGGAATGATTGCAAAATTGCTGTGCGGGCAGTTGTACCGGCTGATTTAACAATGACATGGCTAGAGGTACAAGTTGCAAGACTTGGGCCTGTTTGCCAACCAAAACCAACCGCTGCCCCATCAATGTACCAGTAGTTATATCCTTCAATGTCCACTTCAATGCGGAGTGTATAATTTTTATTGGCTGCAACGGTTACACCTAGATCAATGGTTGTTTCAGAACCACCTGAATTTTTAGTAAAACCAAAGAAGCGGCCTCCATTTGTTCCATGTGTGTAACGAATTCCACAGGATGAATTTCCACCGGTTGCAGTATTGCCAGGATTGTTTGTGATTCGATATTCGTAAGTATATGTATTAGTTCCATCAGATAGTGCAGGAAAATTCACATTGCATTGTGTGTAAATAAATGCTTTGTTGAAGTAAGATAAAGTTCCTGCAGTATGATAAATTTCAGCAGCGCCAGTTGAGCTTGTAGAAGTTGACAATGTAAGACCTCCAAATGAGTTAGCTGAACTTGCAGTATTTGAAATAGATCCACCCGATGTTGCTGTACTTAATTCTGAATAATCTGAGGCTGTACTGGAATAAAGAGAAGAAAATAATTTTACTTCTTTTGTATTTTCTGAAGAATTTACCTTTGAAATAAACCAGCGTTGCAAAGTATTGTCATAAATGGCCGTTGCTTCTTCACCTGGATATACTGGAATTGTTTTTGGACATTTAATCCGATTGTTTCCTGTGCTCCATGTGTGTTCGCCGACAAAGAAAAATGGATAAGATCCGATGTTGATGAAAAGCTTTTTTTCACCATCAGATTGAGGAGCCATTCCAGCAATTGAGTTACAATTTACATCAGAGGCAAGCCTAATAATGTCTGCTGTTCCAAAACCAGTTGGATCCCAATCATGCTTTTGTTCATTTAAAGTCGTTGGCGTAATAATATTAGGAGTTGATGAAGTAGCCGCAGGATTTATTGAATCTCCGGATAAGGTAAAACCGTACCCAATTTTCAAAATTTGAGCCTCCCCTGTTCCAGAAGAGTATCGAGCAATGAATGATCTTGTAGGTATTGTATCTCCAATTGCCGGCAAGCCTTTTTGATTTACAAAATTCATTTCAGCTTGACAGTGTAATTTACTACAACAAGTTACCAGTATAATAAATGTTACAATTCCTATTATAACATTAACTAAGAGTTCTCTTGGGTCCGGAAAAGGGTTTCTTGAGTTTACCATGTGTATGAAAATATTGCGGTTCCAGAAACCCAAGTATAAGTCAGATTTTGACTAGCCAAATACTTGCATTTCTGCTCTGATTTTACAGAAAATATCATTCCACCAGATATTGTGAACGTTGTTGACGTTCCGTCATATTTTTTATTGGTTATCGTTCCAGATCCTCCTGTTTGGTATACAGTAAATGAGCTAAACTTTCCTAAGTTAAAAGTTACGGCACCCGCTACATTTTGAACTTGGTTTCCGTACATTCCTTTATATCGGCATCCTGCGATATCAGATATTTGATCGCAGGGAATCATTACAGAGGCCTCAGGTGGACACAGTACATTTTCGCCATATTGATTGATTGTATTTACAACTCCTCCTAATTCATTCCTGGTTACATCGTAGTATAAATAATCTTTGCAGTCTACAACTTCGAATGGATATTTACCACGATTAGTAGTAATTGAATCTAACATCAGATCAGTGTATTGACAAGTAATCACCCAACCATCAGAAGTAGACTTTGTATTTTCAACGGTAAATTTTCCGTAACGGTTTGTAGAAGCTAGCCACTTTTGAACGGTGTCTTGCAATTGTTTGTGATCAGGCTGGACCGTGGCAAAATAAGATCCGTTGATTGGAATGGTCGTTGTACCATTCATCATGTAAGAGATTGCTGTAATGGTATCCTTTGTTGGGATATGGCAATAATAAGTACACAGCGTGGAATCAGTACGAGCTATATAACAGTTTTGTGATGCTGGACGATCGCAATCATCTGATCGATTCGATTGGTAATTGCAATCTACACGACGGCCTAATAGTCCAAATGTTGATGCATCAGGATAAATTGGAGAAGTTCCGTAGTAAGGAAGTATGTAGTATACAGCACCGTTTTTTTCTTTACGAAATACTTCACAAACTTCTTCTGTGTTAATGCCAGATACTACTGAATTACCACCGGATTTAATGATGTATGTTGGAATTGGATCTTTGAGATTAACTGAAAAATAAGCTTCATTTAAATTGATTCTCCAATTGTTGTCTACAACATGGATTTGAAAATCTAAAGCGTATTGGCCTTTCAAAGCCCAGGTCGATGTATCAATATAGTGGATGCCTTTGCAGTTCATCCAATCTTTAATGTCATCAACAAAGCGAGTAGCTTCATTTGCAGTATTTCCGTAAGGATAGTTTAAAGGAATTGGAGTTTTAGATTTACCAGGTCCGATACCTTCGCCCAGGAATTCCTCATAGAAAATTGCTGCTAAAAATATATCATCATGGTATGACGATACATCTGATATTGCAAGCTGCCATTTTCTTTTATTACTGCTATTGGTAATGGTACGTAAGCGGCATTCACTTACACCATTCAATCTGAAACAAGGTATCACAGTGCCCGTAGGTGTATAAGTAGCCGTTCCGTCTGCAGTTTTCAGATACTCTGTTTTTAAATTGATGTTGACAATTTTTTGAAATTCAACTTGATTTGATGGACTAATTGAATCAACAAAACAATAAGATTGAATTTCCATATCATAGTTTAATCCTGCCTGGCTGAAAGCTTGTGCAATAAACCAAAGCAGGATTAAACCGATTAATCCTAACTTTTTCATGGGGTATAGATTTTATTAAGATTAGTCGCCTTTGCGGACTATTAAAAAAGTAGTGTTTCCATTAGTGGACGAATCATAATTAACTGAAGGGCAACCTAGCAATTCATTTGAAACGGGGTCTAATTGTGAATAACAAAACCACTTCATTCCAGGATATAAATCAATAGTGGTAGAGTTGCATGTGACTGTTCCTTTAACAGTTCCAATATTCATAATTTCGATAGAATGTTTTCCGGCTGGTGTCGAAATTACTCCTGTTGTATTTATAGCAGTTAAATTTATTAATGTTGTAGTAAGACGATCAGCATAACCAGCACAGTAGCCATCCATAGGTGTACCAGTTGGGGTGTATGTTGCACCTGTAGACGCGTTAAATGTACCTAAATAAGATCTTTGAGTTGCTCCTGTAGAATTTTTAGTGCCAATTCTAATCAATACGAAGTAAGGTGTTCCACCTGTAGCCGTTACCCAGTCACAATGTTCCAGGGCTAAGTATTGGTATGTCGAATCAGGAAATGATCCGCCGGATGTACACGGTCCGCTTAAGATTGTAGATGTCGGAGTGTATGACGATCCATCTGGTTTATAATTGCCGATGGTTACAGCAGTTTGTCCAGGGCGGTGAACATCTAAGCGATAAAATGTTGTTGCTGTGGCTGAATCGCAAAGCCAACGTTGTTCATAGTCATAAACTTGACCTTGCAAACCTGCTTGAGCGTTTGCAGTAACTAATGCTGCAGTAAGTGCAAGCATTAAAAGTAAAAATTTAAAAATGTGTTTCATTTTGGATATGGGTTTATTGGTTAAATTGAATCGGGGTTAACTGCTGAATTCGAAGGATATGAAACCATGATTTCAATATCATCTCCAGGATTCGGAGTAACTATAATTTCTTTTGATAATTCCCAGGTTTTAGTTACCGGATTTAATTGTGCGGTAAACGTATATGATCCACCGGGTCTTAATAATTCTGGATTTCCGGTACCATATTTAATTGTTGAATCAAACAAGCCTCTGGAAACAATAGTAACGATCATTGCTCCTGCAGGCACGGTTGTAGCTGCTGCAATTCTCCATTGCCTTGTTTTTGCAAAAGCATTGTTGTATGGATCGGTTCCACCACCGGCTCCAGCTTGTCCGGCACTAACACTTATTCCGAACATCAAGCAAATCATGATAAAAAGATTCCTTGTGGTTGATAAGATGAAGTGTATAGTTCACACAAAACAGATTCAATGATTTCCAAACGATTATTGCCAACAGCATTAAATGGATCTATAGGAAAATCGTAAGAGTAAATTTGATAATTGAGATCTGTATTGTTTGATGATCCAAACTGCAGTGATGAGTTTGGAGTTAATTTAATATTGCCATTGATGTAGCAATCAGTAGTGCCAACGTTTCTAAAAATGATAATGTTTCGAACGTTATCGATTTTACCATTTTTAAAAACAGCTGGACGTGTAAGTATGATAAATTCGTTTATGGGACGGCCATCTTTTGTTTTTAACTGTGCCCGTGGATTATCCTGGACTATGTTATTATTCCAAACCGGTAATTTGATTCCTACAATTTTTGCTATAACTGGATTCATCATAATTATAAGTTTGATAAAAGTGATTTTGCCATTGCAGGATTTTTTTCAATCCATGCAGCAAGTTTTTGCATGCAACCTGGAACATCATCAAAATGATTTTGAATGCGTGCAAGTGCATCATTAATTAAATCGATTTGTTGCTGTGTTAATTCGACTTGTTCAGGAGTGCCATTTATTGCGGTAGCAGGCATCTTTGCATTGATTCCTAAAAATTTATTTATTACTCCAACCAGAATTTCTTCAAGCGGCATGTTGTCTCCAAGGCGGTTAAGTATGCGATTAATTCCTGATCCTGCATTTTTTTCAGCAAGTTGCTCTTCGAGTTCTCGAATGCGGCGATCCTTTTCCATGGATTCAATTTTAGCATTTACTTGTTCGCCAATGTGATCTTCCAGTGATTTGCCATTAATGCCAAATGGAGTTACTGCGTGGATTCCTTGTATACCTGCAACTTGATTTGCAAATTCAATAAATTCCGTAGCTCCTACTGAACTTCCCCATTTTTCGGTAACAAAAACTGTTAACCGACCTCCGGACGGAGATTTACGATTAAGTGTTGCTTGTAAAATTTCCCATGATTCTTCTAAGTCATGTGTATCACTATTATAAGCAGCGCGATCTTTTAAATCTTTACCATGGCCATTCCATAATGACCAGAATGGTAATTTCATTTGAAAAAACCATTCTTTAACATCATTTACTGATCTCAGTGCTGCTTTCATAGTTGATTACAGTGGATTTTGACAATTTGCGTCTTCATCAGGCAAATAATACCAAACCAAAACGAATGATTCATTTGCAGTGATGGTAACACCATCAGCAATTTGGATGTAAGAAGAATTTGGAACAATGCCTCCAGGGATTGATAGTTGCATGTATTCACCAACACCTGCAGTACCATCTGCTTTTTTAGAAGCAAGTGCAATCGGAAAATCCCTGAGTGTATCACGTTGGCCGGATCGGATTGTCAAAAAAGCTGCATCCATTACAACATCTGAAACGATGGTTCGTCCTGATGGTGACTTGGAGTTAGTTAATTTTCGAATGACTGCAAGACCAATGATGTGCTTATTCTGAAGTAAGTTATTGTCATTTAATTGGATACGACGTTGTCCATCCATGACCACTTCTTCAGTATGTGTATAACGTGCAGGATGCGCTCTGAAATGCGGATCCATTTGTTGCATAAGTCCATTCATGTTTTTGTTTTTAAAAGGATTTGAAAATTAGGAGGCCTAAGGATAGGCCTCCTAATTCTAATTTATTTAAACCAAACGCAAGACGTTTATGCAGCGATTGGGCAGTTTCCTCCGCTGTTCATGAGGCCAGAGAAATTCCAACCATATAAATCAACTTCAAGTAAGTTGTAGTTTGCACCTCCTGCAATTGCAGCCTGGTACCCTTTCAACAATACTTTAAGTTGATTTACTTTATTGGTATCCATAACCAAGTTTGGAGCTGCTTGATGATAACCTTTGTCCTCTAAAGTTGGACCGTATGCAGGCCAGAATGGTTGAGCTGATGCTACCAATTCGTATTGTTGTCCAGGATTTCTGCGGAAGTTATCATTTAAGAATGACACAGTCCTTGCAGAATTGTCAGTCAAGATGTCGATGTTGCCATTAAACAATGCATACATTGAGTTAAGCTCATTGGCTACCGTTAAGTAGTTTGCATCTTCATGTGAAAACAATGGATACAAAAATTTATTCGTTGCATCCCATTTACGGTAACCTACACGAATAAATCCAACAAAGAATTCTACTTTATCAGGTAATAATTGCTCAAATGTTTGGATGTCAGTATTGGTTGCATTTTTATTTTTTGGATCCAATGTGTAAGAATTATTTGTATTGGATAATTCTTTTAACATTCTGCATGTGTATTGTTGCAATCCTAATTCTGAAATGTCCGAAACATTGTATTTAGCTTTGAAAGTTTCAACACAGCGAGAGAAAGCTGCACGAAGTGGATCTGGTGCCACTACCATCATAGAAGCACATGCAATTGATTCATGATCGAAAATAAATCCGCATGCAAGGGATGCTACAATTGCAAGCACAAGGCCAAGATATGTTTTTAAATTTTTCACGGTTACGATTTTGAGTTGATTAATTAATGAAATTGAAATTATGCGAATACGCTAGTGTGTGTGACTTCCTGAGCACAACCAACGCGCGTATGACCGCCAGCAATGAGTGGTCTTTGACGGGGTTCTAAAAGCCCATTCAATCCACCTGCTAATGCAGCTGGAGACGTTGATGGAAAAAATTTAGTGGTCAGATCGATGACTCCACCTGCCATAAGACCGTTTGCGATGTTTCCAACGGTACCTTTTTTGGATCCTAGAAATAAACCGATGCCAATTTTTGCAATTGATGCAACGGTTGCATTATTCTGAACCACGGTTAGATTGTTCAAGATGTTACTCGCAAACAACCCACCCGCCACTTCCAATGCGGGTTGGAAGTTTTTGAAATTGAGTTTTTTCATGCTTAATGAATTTATACGTGATTTAGATTTGTTACGATGAGAGCGTCTGCGTCTACCAATTCCACTTACAGCAGATTTGCGGGCACAAGACTTACAGGCTATGTTTCCAGAGCACATGACTTAAGATTTTTTCTTATTACGTGTGAATGTGCAATAGCCACCTGCAGGATTTTTCTTCACAAATGCAGATTTACCTGCACGTTTAGAAGAATTGGCAGATGCCTGAGCAGCTGCTTTTGTTTTACTGCAGGATTTTCTGGTGTAAACCTTACCAAATAATTTGGCCGTTGCACCAATTGCTTTTCGCGCCGCTGGTTTGCGAGCTACTTTGCGACGACCGGTAGTTGATTTTTTACGGCGTCCGATAGAAGATTTTTTTGCCATGATATGATTTTTGAGTTGATAAAAATTTATGTTTTGGCTTTATTGGATTGAGGTCCTTTAGAAGCTTTTGGTTTTACCTTCGGAGTTGGTTTGCTTGAAGCAACCGGCTCCACATTGCGAGTTCTGCGACGTCTTTGTCTCATGATTAGAATTTATTTTTTAAGAATTTGAGGTACTACAAATAAAGCAGCTGCACCACCCAGGATCCAGGGCAGGTAATCAGTGAATGAACTATCATCTAAACCAGATCCAGGTCCACCTGGGATACCTGAATCAAATCCAGACCAATCGGGACCATCTGCAGAAAACTCTGGAGATCCATATCCTCGATTGGAAGCTTCAAACGCAAGTTTGCGTTTATCCTTCATGTCGTTTTTAAATTGCTGTGCAGCTTTAATAGCTGCAGTCAAAAGGCCAATTAATGCAACTGCAATTGTTACAGGTTCATTAATTCGTGCTCTTGGATCGTTTAATTTTGATGCATTCTTCAAAATATCAATGCTATCTTTTGGAGTGATTTTATTTAAATCTGGTTTGGTTGCATTTTCTGCCATGATTCCATTTTCAACCATGATGCGAACATTGGACCGGTCGATGTATGCAAGCTGGCCAATGGAAGTAATTGCCAGTTTATGCAAAACAGTTTTGGTACCTACTGTATTAGGAGCTTCATTGGGTTTATCCACAAACTCATACAGTACGTGGTGTGAAGTTTTGCCAATGCGCTTATCTACAAGTTTTGCAAACTCCTGGCTTAATGCGCATTCGTCAAGATCCTTGTAGATTTTATTTCGCCATTCTCCAAGCTCCTTGTATCGTTTTCCATCTCGTTTATATGGATCTTGAAAAGACAATTGATTGAATTCTGATAGTAATTTTTTATTCTCAGGTGTGTTTAAAATATCATTGCAATTTTCAGGATACTTACCAGGACGTTCATAGGGAATTTCACCAATTCGATAATGGGTACCATTGATTCGAATATTTTTTGAGGCTTGCTGAATTTGCTCAATTAATATATTTAAACGAGGATCTATGTAGCCGGTTGGCAATGTATTGTTGTAATGAAAGTTTCCACGCTTTGCCTGAAAAATAATGTTACGTGCTTTTTGTAAGATTCCATCCGGATCACCATAAAATGATATCAGGATCCGTAGTTGCTCATCGAGTAGTTCCAGGGTAAGTAGGCCTCCTGTCAATGTAGTGATGTTGATATTGCGTTTAGGTGCAATGCCTTTAGGAGCATCAGCAATGCGCTGTGCTATTGTTGGTCGTGCATTGCCGATGATTGCAATTTTACCAGGTCCGCTTAATTGATATATTCGTGTAGGCATTTTATCCCATTTTTTTGTGTAATCAGCTTCATCATCATATTTTGTGTGAACTGAGTCGATAATAATTTCTCGACCTTTTAGATGTGCAATCACATAGACATGCGTAGGATCCGAATTTTGATTGTATGAAGTAAATCGGTATTTATACCGAACTCCAATGCATCGTAAAACAGAAGCGACGAAAAGACTAAAACTCTTACAATCTCCAAATCCATCCTTCCAGGTGACACGCGGATCTTTTACTTTTTCATAGCCTGGTTTATCTGCTATGTATTTGATGTTTTTACGCACCCAATACCACAAATCATAAAGTCCTTCATAGGTCGGTTCAAACTGTTGAGCAAAATCACACATGTAATTGCTCATCTTTCGATCCGATGACATGATGACATTTATTATGTCCCAGGTATTGCCATCCTTATGTCTTAAGACATTTTCACCATCCGGCTGAGGGATTAAGCTTGTATCAATAGATACTTTGCTTATACTCATGCAAATGGATTGATTTCCTTATCAATAGGGAAATCAACACCTTTTACAGTGAGATATCCTCGGATCCTGACACCTTGCAAATATTTACCACTTTTGATAATGTCTGCAATGGATGAACTGAGGTTTATTAGATTTAAAGCTGATTTTACACTTACAATGCTGATCCTGTGAGGCTCGATGACAACAGAACTGGAAATATTGATTGGAGCAAGTTCATTATTACCGTATGTCATGTATCCTGAAAATGCATCCAGAGGTAGTGCATAGGATGTATTGTTGCGGACATGAAGATTTAAGGTAAAAGGCACTCCGGTCAGGCTAACTTTTCCGAAGCTTAATGTTGCCTTATCAAGGCTAAGATTGTTTGAGATGTGCTTAGAAGCACTGGTAAAAAGCCAGTAACCGAATGCGCCAATGCCGATAAGAGCCAGTAGGTTTTTCAAATAGAACTTTTAAATGAAAAAACGTTAGGCTACGAAATTACCATTGACAAAGTGGAAATTGCCAATCAGAGCGAATTAACAGAAGTTAACCTGAGCTAGTTGAGGAATTTAGACTTTATAAAGGGAGTTAGCTTGAAGTATTCGAGGATTTTTTTGGTTTGGATGGTATCGAATTTGCGTTTTTGCTTGTATAAGTCAGGCTCTATTCCTAATGTTTTGAGGGCTTTATCTGTAAAATACTCCCGACGAAGGGCTGTATAGTCTATTTTACCTCCTGGATGGATCAGTCCGAGCCAGGTACATATTTGCTTTTTCGTTACAGTTATATCGAAAAACTCCATGATCACTAATTTGTCAATACAAAAATAGAAAAATAAGTGATATAAAAGTTATGTTAAATTAAAAAGGGCTATTTTTTTCTTTAAAACAATATAGTATCTTTGCGTCACCAAACTAGGATAACGATCTAGTTAACCTACCCTTATGCCGTATTAAAACCAAACTGTTTACCTAATTATTTTATTTCTATGAAGGATCGCAATCTTTATGGTGAAAATCTTCCCGATGATAGGTTTAATGAGCTAAAAATCTATGATTTGGCACTTGAAAATTTAGTTCAAATGCAAGATCCTGAAGTCTTTGAAAATTCAACAGCTGAGCATGCTTTAATTGTATTTGGTACAATATTTAAAAATTGCAATTCCAAATTGAAGGTATTTGCAGATAGATTTACAGGTAGAGTTTCAAATCAAAAATTTTTTTAAAATCATTGGAGGAATTTTTATTAAAAGAAGGTTCAAGTTTAGATATCATTTTTGAAAATGAACCAAATCAAGACTCTTTAGCTTTGAAATTAATTAATGGGTTCAAAGGCAAAGTTAATACTTATAGATTAAACCCCAAAGGTTTTAGTCATGAGTATCCTAATAAACCAGGCTATTTTTTAATTGGCGATGGAAAAATGTTTAGGTTGCAAAAATTGGAAAACCAAGAAAAATATAATGCATTTTGTTCTTTTAATAATCCAAAAATAGCTAATTCTCTGGAAAATATTTTCAATATTTTATTGAAGTATTCTACCCCAATCAATAATAATTAATTGAAAATTTATGTTAAATTTTCATGACTTCGGCCATATCTATGCAACTGCTGGAGCTTATAATTTAGCTAATGTTAGTTTTAATGAATTCGCTGACAAAATTTCTGATTTATTTTCTAATCCTATTAGGAATTCTGCATATAGTGAACGTTTTAAATTATCAAATAAAGTTAGGACTATTGTTGATTCCCATTATATAAGGGTTATTGGTAATGAAATTTCATTACCTGAAGAAATTACTTCCGGGTTTGAGTCATATTCTGAAGAGCTTAAACTTATTTCCGAATCAAATATTGATAGAGAGTATAAACCTAAATTTAGGCCTATGTATTTAATAGGTGGTTTGTTTTCTTTTATAGTATTATTAAATTCTGGATTTAGTCATTATTATGACGAACTCTATTTATATCAAAGTACATTTTCAATATCTATTTTTTGTTTAGTAATTTATGGCTATATTTTTTTAACAACATATTTCGGGGAACTTTCTTCTGTTTCAACATCATTTAGTTTAATTGCAATGTTGGTTGTAATTGGTTTTTCTTATTTCCCTATTATTAGTTTTGAAAATTGTAATTGCATTGTTTTTACTTCTTTATTTATAACACTTGGCCCATTGTTGCTACATACTATAAGAATTACGGGTTCAATGTTTATTCTGTTTAAACGAATTAGAAAATTAAACAAAGAGTATTCAAGTAAATTGGATAAACAAATCAATTCTATTGATACAGTGTTAGAAGCTCAATCAGAGATTGAAAGGTTGCAAGCCTTAATTGACAGTTTTAAAAAGCACTAAATAGATTTGGCCTATGATTGGCAAAAGCCAGAAATTGCATCAAAAGCAAATAATTTGATGCAAAATGTATACTAATCAGCGTTTTACGTCAATTTTTTAACTGATATAGAATAGGCCTCAGATGAGGCAATGTGCCCAAGCTATGATATAGTTACATGGAGTCTGGTATCTATGAGGTTAAATTATTGATTGTAGCGTTAATTTATTTGCGCTGGAGTAAATTTCTTTGCTCAATTATAAATAGCTTGATTCGTTGAATTCAATTTAATGTAGTATTCAATTTACTAATTTGCATTTACAAAATAATATATTGTAAATTGGCAAAACCACAGAATCACCACCCTAGCCATCCTGCACCGTGGAAATCCCCGAAATTTACAACTGCTCAAAAGTTTTTGGTAAACTGGGTTTTTGGTAAAACTTAGACATGCCTAAAAAAGTTCTTGGTAACTTTCCTACTTTCGATGATACTTTTACCAAAAACTTTTTTCAAATTCCTTAAAACTTGTAAGCCTAATTTATTATTAAAAATTGATTATAAAATTGTATATCAATTGATTAATAATTGTGAGTGTAGATTTTTACCAAAAACCCAAAAACTTTTTTGAAATCAGAAAAAATGGGGAAATTTTGTGAATATGTTGTTAATTTTTGCCTTATTGTTACCAATAACTCTCCTACTTTCATTTTCGTTTTTGGTAAAAAATGCGTGTTTTGGACACTCTTACCAAAAACTTTGCCTTTGGCCAGAGATCGATTTCAAAAAATGACTGTTTGGAAATTTTGTATTAAAGCAGGCTAATCAGTATAATGTATCATTAGTACTGATAATCACAAAATAATATTTACTAATAAAAATCCGAAATTCCTGATCCTCCTCGTCGTGATCCTGGTCGAGTGGTTGATTTTTATCTTAAATAGGCTTAGTATAACCTGGACTGCAGAATGTCCTGGTCGGAAATGTTGTATTTACATACAATGATATTGAATAGAATCATGAGGTTTCTGACGTCCTCTAAATTGTAGACGATAACATGTTGCTTTTTGATAGGATGCTCCCAGTCTTTCCAAATTGTAAAAACACTGGTTTTGTATTTGCGCTTTTTACGCACAATGGCGAAGAGTTCTTCAACGTAGGCCAGTTTATAGCTTCGAAGTCCTGGAAGTGATTTTCGGAAGACCTGAAGTGCATTGATGCAAATGATTTTATTGCGCAGATCGATCTCAAAATACTTTTCAAGCATAGCAATGTCCGGACCGTATACAATTACATAATTTACTCCCTTCAGGAGTTGCATAAAATATTTTTTAGTGAGCTTAGGTCCGTATATCGAACCTACAGAGCCATCAGAATAGGCATATCCGATGAGAAATATATTTTGATCGAGTGTCCATTCACAATCCAGATAGAGTGTCATTGCTTTTAATTTTTCGTTCTTTCAAAAGAAATTCTAATAGAGTTTCTTTAGTTTCATTTTCTAAAGCTTCATCGAGTTGTTTTTCCAATAATTTTAAATCAAGCATGGGTTAGATTTTATTTAAAAAAAAGGAGCGAACATCATTATGCATCGCTCCTCAAACAAAATATTTATAATATGAATTATAAAGGCATTAAATAACCCAGCCATTTTTTGGCCGGACTTCCATTTTTTGTCTACCGCCGGCATCCATGTACCAGATCCGTTCCCAGTTTAATTTTTTAAATGCAATTACATGTTGATAAGACATTGGAATATTGCGCATGTCAGCAAGTACTCCATTCAATGGATTGCGAGCCAGGATCGATACCGGTACTGAAGGAATTACGAATGGCTTTACCAGGAATGATTTGATTTCGTAATTATTGACAATTTTATTGATCGCTGTTTCCAGTCCCGGTTTAATATACATGTAAGCAGGAACGATAAGACCATCAACAATTGCATACGATGCAAAAGCATGATGTTGGTTTTCAATCCAAAGGTCTACGGTGCGCTGAGGTAGTGTTCCTTCATAAGCAAAGAAAATTTCAACTACATCATGATTAGAGGATCCATATCCTCCGGTAGCGATGATATTAGCTTTTTTAATGCCAATGCTTAAAAGCATATTTTCAACAAAATCATTGTTGATTTCATCAATTCCTATTTGGAATGCTTTGCCAAGATACTTGATAGTAACTCGTTCATTTGGGTTGTAATTGTATGCAGTCTTATAGATAAGATTGCCTGTAACAATTCTAGTCATGATTTTTGATTTATTTAATGAAAAAAGATTTAGTAATTTTTTTAATGGATGGTATTTGATAGAAGTGTTATAAACAAAATCCAGATACTCCTGCCTGTGTGCAAGTGATTGTCCACACAACCAAGTAAGAGTATCTGGATTGGAAAATGTCATAACTGGCCGTGATCAGCAAATGAATAATATGAATCCGGAGTAATGATGATGTGGTCCATCAGTTTGATATCAATCAAAGCAGCACCTGCAGCAATTCTTTTGGTAAGCTCGATGTCTTGATTTGATGGATAAAGGCTTCCGGAAGGATGATTGTGGCTTATCATAATGCTACATGCGCCGGATATTAAAGCGGTAGTTAGCATTATGCGAGGATCCGCAACCGTGCCGGTGATTCCTCCGGTAGAAACTTTGACATAGCCAAGTGTTTTATTTGCACGGTTCAAAAGCAGCAAAAGAAACTCTTCGCGATATTCAATGAGATCAGCATCATAGAATTTGCGGAATAAATCTGCAGCTTCAGAAGAATCCTTAATAGAGATTTTTTGAAATTCACCTGATTTATACTTCAGGGTTATTTCAGGCAGTACATTTTTTTTGTAATCATTCATAATATTGAAGTTTGTAAGCACTTCAATACCTGGTCGAGCATTACTATGCAAGGTCATGGCAACAAAA
Source organism: Saprospiraceae bacterium (assembly GCA_016714025.1). Taxonomy (NCBI): domain Bacteria; kingdom Pseudomonadati; phylum Bacteroidota; class Saprospiria; order Saprospirales; family Saprospiraceae; species Saprospiraceae bacterium. Next base: position 2,433,638 of record JADJOB010000002.1, read on the forward strand.
AATACGACCCTTATAATCTCACTAATTAGGGTGGAGATTTTTTGTGCCATGCCTATAAGGGAAACCTTGCATAGAACCTGAGTATAGCTATACATTTGCTTACTAAACTCAATAGAATGAATTACAAAATGCCTGACAATAATATGAGTTGATATGTGATTTAAAAAAATCATCATTTATTCTTGAACGTAGATAAATTCAGACATATTAATTTGCCTTTTGCTGTTTGGGAAATAAAAGTTCGCCTGACTTATATTTTCGTATCTCAACCTTTGAAGACATTTCATCTTCAAGTTCTTTGCGCATTTTCAAAGCATACTTAGCTCCATTTTGAGCACAAGCTTTTATAATGCTAATAAGTGAATTTGCGATGGATTGTAAATCTGATGCATCCTTTTTATTGTTGATGACATCATTAAATCGAGTATTAAAATCATGGTATCGATTGTGCAGGGATTGTTTATGCATCTGCATATACTTTTGAGCATCGATTGGTGAATTAACTGGCATAACTAAGATTTTTTGATGGTGAGTATTGATTTACAGATTTAGATTTTACCAGGTATTTGGAAAGGACGATTTCTCGATATCCGGATTGAAATTCTATAAAACATTTTCCGCATGATTTGCGAATGACAATTCTGCAAGCGGTACCGTAATATGTTGGGAATTCTCCACCGGTGTATTCGTAGTTGAATTTTTTAGTGCTTGATATTTTACGATGAAAAATCATAAGGTATCATTAGAATAAAAAACCGGGCACCATCCTGTGAGTGATACCCGGTCTGCTATTGCTAGCACGTTCAACTTGCTTTTTAATGATTTGCTTTGAGTTTGAGACTGCAGCCTGATGATAGTCAAGCTGCAGCTCAGCGGTTCTATGTACTCCGGACCTGAAAATTGCCGCTTACCGGTTGGGGTACAGATTACTGTTGTTGGTTGGGCTAAACAAACTACCCGGACCGCCTTGGAAGACACTAGCAATGGATTACCATGACGGTGACCGGGATAATTAAAAGGTTCTATTATAATTGTCGGATTGATCATCCACTGCTATTGATATGACAAAGATGAAATTATACATTGACAAATGCAAATATTGGACTCTTAAATTTATCTTAAAACTGAAACCAATCTCAATAAAGTAAATTTAGAATGAATACTTAGGCATTTAATTGAACCTGCTTTGTTAGTAAATGGCGGATTTGTCTATACGAACGAACAAAACTCTGTCGGTCCGCAAAATCAAAGCATTCTAAATCGGGGGATGTCATAGCAAGGAAAAACAATTCATCCAGATCTACCAGGAGTAGATCCAGGTCAAGGTAGGCTGGTTCATCACCAGCGGGATTGGTTTTGTTGTATGTCATAGATTTGAGTTTTCATAGTGGATTAGGTAGGGCACTATGAAGTACCGGAATTCAGCTCCGGATTATTTAAAAAAAGCTTAAAGTTGATTTGTATTTTATTGTTAAATCAACCTTTGAAAATAATTTAGAAATAAAAAAGCAAAATTAGAGTAAGGGTTTACCCTGAATTTTATCAGGGTAAACCCTGATTTTTTTAAAATAATTAATAAAAAACTTGACATTTGTTAATAATATTCACTATATTCGTTTACATTTTTTTATTCAGTATCAGGCGATTTTCAATTTTTTCCATATTGATGCCTGATGCAGGAATACACCTTTTGTAAAATTATTATTGACATCCATGACACCAACAGTTAAAATTGAATGTGGTTGGAACTATATGCCACATTAAGAATTATAATAGTAGGAAGTCCGAATCCTTTAATCAAGACATAATTTATTAAAGTTATATTTATGAAAAAATTAGCTTGGTATTTTGCAATTCCAATTTTTTTATATTGGAGTTGTTCAGATCCTGTTGAGGTTAATGATAGCGATTTTAATGATGATTTAGTGAAAAGAGGGATTGTTATGGAGGAATATATATACAATTCTTATCATTATAAGCTTTACTTTAACGAAGATGATACTTCAGGAATTCCTTTAAATGAGTCAACGGAGGATTCAATAATTGCAGCTATTGGTAGCAATGATGTTTATCCTGTTAGTGATTTAAACTATCCTGATAATGTTTTTTTCTTAGAAAATGTTAGTAGTGGTCAAAATGGAAATGATACAACTTTTTCTATGCCTACAGGCGCTCCTTGTTATTTCTTTAGTTTCTATTCTGATTCAGATTTTCAAGGTGACAACTTTTGTTTCAGTAATCAATTTTTTAATGAATATGGAGAAATTTACAATAATGGTGTTATCGCTTCTCAATTATTTCAAGCTTCAAATTTAGCAAATAATTCTTTTTCAGGCGGTGGAACATGGAATGATAAGATTTCTTCATTTAAAATCTATAGGGATGGCCCATCTAGGGAATGGTACGATTCTCATGCTTATACTGGTATAAATACCGGAATTGCTATATGGTTACATAGAGATTCAAATTATAGTATGGGGCGATCAAAAGTTAGGAAATTTGTAATAAGTTTACCGTTTGGAACAGATCAATCACCAAAGCAATACTCAAACCTTAAAGATGTTAAATGGAGTTGGATAGACGCTAATTTAAATGATAAGATAAGTAGTATAAGTTTTGCTCCTTGTTCCTCTTCTTATTCTGGTTGCTTAACACCATAACTTTTAGAATTATGTGTACTTTAAGATGGATACTTCTATTTTTTTTTATTAATTTATATGTGATTACTCTTAATTGTCAGGTCAGTATATATTTTACAGGAGGACTAAATTATTGTAAATTGCTTCCAAATTTAATAAGTCAGCCTTGGTACGATTTTGATAAAAAGCATAATAGATATGCTTTTTTTTACGATTATGGAATTGGATTAGAATATTTAAAAATGAAGTATCAATTTAATGCATCTATTGGTATTTCAGAAAGAGGCACCAAAGTTGTTAACACTGTAGCACCTAATTCAGATTCAAAATATTATATATATTATACTTTTCTTGAATTTCCATTTGTAATAAACTATAGAATTATTGATTGGTTATCTTTAGGTTTTGGACTTCAACCATCTATAAGAATTGGAGAATCTATTGAAGTTGATGGAGAAACAAATAGTAATAAATGTTTGGATATAAAAGTTCAAACTCCAATTAGAATAAATAGAAGAATTAGTTTGATCGCAAGCTATACATATGGTAATTTTGACAAATTGATTGCCAATAGAAAAGATACTTATTTGCATTCCGTTTTTGCAATAAATCTTAATTTTAATTTCTTAACATTCAAAAAACAGACTAAATAAAATATTGGCCCCCAACAATCTAGGTCAACGATTGAACATATTTTTGTTTTTACATTAAATGTTAGGAAATATGAAAATGAAAGAATTTATTTTGCCTCTAGGTTTGTTGATAGTTGTTTTTTTTGCTCCTTATGTATTTACTAGGAGTTTTGGTTGTTATCAATTTAATGAATCAACTGGAGCTATTGGAGATACCATTGGAGGAATAACAGCGCCTATTTGTAGTTTAATTGGATCAATCCTTGTTTATTTAGCATTAAAAGCTCAAATTGATGCCAATAATTTAATAAATAAACAATTTGAATATCAGAAATTGAATTCATTTATTACAGATCAAGTAAATCTAATAAGATCTGATATTGATAGCTTTACTGCTATAAGAACAACAAAAAATTGGGATACTAATGGAAGACTAGTAGCTGAAAAAGAATATTTAACAGGTAAAGATGCAATTCACTTTATTTTATATTTATATTCGGAATATAAATTCGATGGTTCTGAAATTGATTACCTTGAAAAAAACATAGATTTACATCAAATTGATTTATTTTTGAAAAGAATAGTTTATCTCTTTGAAAAAATTGAATCCTCAAAACTCGATAAATCTGATGCAGACTATTTATACAGTATCTTTTCATATACTTATGAATCAAAATTGAAATCTGTGTTAAAACTATATGAATCAAATAGGGCTTCCAAATCAATTACACATTATGACCAAAGCAATATCGTAGTAGGATTACCTGAATTAATTTACATGAAATATGATCATTTAAATCAAATTTATAGACATTAGTTCTAAATCTTTAACTAGTGTACCAAAATAACTTTTGAGATCCATCTCCATTTCGTTTTATCGTTAATATTTGTCGCTGTTTGCATCTCAAGCAGCGTCTTTGCATTCTCAATGTCCTTCCGCGTTGGTCTGTAAGATTTTCAATGCTCCAGGCGTGACCAAGCAGACACTTCTTCCGGAAAGACTTGATTTTATTGATTAGAATCACAAGCCAGAATCTTGCAGTACTAGCTTTGGGTTTATTTTTCATGCTACTTTAAAATTAGAGTTATACAATTTTAAAGCTTTAAGCTTTTTTAGCGTAGCCTCAAATTCAATAATTTTGTCATCACAGGAGCTGATCAGCCTTTTGATGTATTGTGTTTTTTTGCCGTTTCTAGTTTCATTTTCAAGCCTCATTTCCAAACGGTGCTTAAGTCGGCCGACAAAAGATTTTTGTTTTGTAATTGACAAGATTCTGGACTCGATGTCATTGTTATTTAGCAAACCGATTAGATTTTCCATTGATATTAAATTTTGGATTATTAAAAATATTTCTGATTTCGCAAGTAGTTTTGAATGCTTCATCCCTGTATGTAATTAATGATACATACAACGATGTAAACTGTCCATCTAATTGATGGTCATTAATTTGCTTTACATTGACTTGCAAAATAGCTTCAATGTATTCAAGAAATTTATTTTTACCTGTTTCCCTATAGATAGACTGCGTAACTAACAAGATCCAGGACCTAATTTCATTTGAAGGTTGATGATTAGTTTGGTTTTCCATTTATTTTAAATTTTGGGTTATTAAATATTTTCATTGATTTCGTAAGTAGTTTGGTATGCTTCCTGGAATGTGCCGCACTCCTTGATTAGCATCTCCAAAGCATTGTTTGATCGAGGTTTGAATACATCCACTTTACGAAGTATTTCCTTGTTGCGGATATTGAATTTTTTCCAAAACAGTGACTTGCCATATAGATGCAATTCTTTTTTCTCCATTTCAAATATTTGCACGTTTGTGAACGTATCAAATATTTGCTCTAAGGAAAATACACTGGATGCAGTGATAGTATATGGAGTAGATTTCTTAAAAACAGTAACAGTTTTTTCTACTTGTTCCAGGTTATCGTATTCCATTTTATACTTTTCATACTCCCGGTTTACTCCGGTATTTTTTAAGCCCATTTTTTGCTCTAATGCCCATCTTAGCGTACTGAGTTTAGTTGTGTTTTCTTGGATCAATTCTTTTAAATCCGGAGTACTTAATTGCACTACGGCTTTATTATGCATTGACATGTAATCGCGTACAACTTCTTCAATGGTTATTTCCATGCTGGATCTGGATTCACGTACAATTGCATCCAGGGCTTCTGTTTTTATTAATTCCGGAGCAAACCATTGCCGGTGTTCGTATTCCGTGGCCATGGTTCGCCTTTCCAAATAATAAAGCAATGCAGGAATTTCCTTGCGGAGTTGTGTAAACCAAGTCTTATATTGTTTTTCCTGAGGAATTGGTTTGATTTTTCGGATCCAGTAACGGACTTCTTCATCAGTTATTTGAACAAATGATTCTTCATCATTTGAACTTCCTCCAACTTTTAAAAAATTATCGATTATATCAGAATCAACACCTTTGTATTCAAGTTTTCCTTTTTCTGAAGCAACCAATGACTTAAGCTTTTCCATTGTTTCTTTTTTGTCCAGGAATGCTTCGTCTATGTAAACAAGTAAGGAAGATGCAAACAAAGATGTAAACTGACCATTTAATTGATGTGAATTTATTGGTTTGACATTACCTTGAAAAATCGCTCCAACCCACTCCCAAAATTTTGTTTTACCAGTACCACGTTCGTTAGATACAAGAAATAGGATGGGAAGCATTTGACATGGATCCATATAAAGCAGCTGCAGATAATCAAGACCTAGATCCCATTCGTTATAAACTTTCCCATTGTGAGTAATAGTCCCTGTTCCAAATATGTGTTTTATAAAATCAAGACTGAGTGGAATGTCTCCTTCCTCCGGATTATGGGACAACGGAAGGTATTTATTGTAGTATTTCATTTCATGACCATCCTTGTCATGAACTACAAATTCCTTTTTGTAATCAAGGTGACCCGGTCTATTGATAAAGCCATTGTAGTATGGAATGTCGTAAAGCAATTTGCCGATGAAGATTTTAAAGGATTCTTCATTTATAAATGCTCTGGATTTATTTTTGAACATTCCCTTGATTCCTGCAGGTTTGATGGGCTTTAAAACATTTTCAACTTCACCGTACTTGGTAGGAATTCCTCCATTTATAAAGTAGGTGGAGTCAACCATTATAAACTGAGCTGATTCACCACATTTTTCATACTTTACTTTGTTAGTAATTTCATCCCAGATATATAAGCCGCGTAAGTATACAAATGGCCTAAGTCCTATGATGTGCTCGTATTTGTTGTAAAAGGATTTTACATCATCATCTATACCAAAGTATTCTTTGATTTTAGTGATTGTTTTTGATCCTAGGTCCATTTTATTGAAATGCGTGGTGGATCCTGTGTTTGCTATTAAATCATTAATGATCTGTGCAGCTTCATTTTTATTGTCGATTAATAAATCGTCAATGCCTTTACTTAATGATTTCTCATTGATATGAGCATAGTACTGTTTACAACCAAAATCGCGTGTACGCTCTTTAAATTGAATTACTGCATTACAAAAATTCTGAGGCCTTTTACCAAGGTCCTTTCCTTCTTTCCATTCTACAGCTAATGTATCTGCATCTGACAAGTAAATTAGGACTTCAACCTGGCAGGTGGTTATGATATTGGCAATTGCTTGAAATATTCCACTTTGTCCTCCAGCGTTCCAAATTTGGATCCCCGGGATCCCTACGATATCCAAGCCATATTTAGAACCAACGTATGCTTTGATCTGCCCTTCAGTAATTACCAGAGTATTAATCTTAGTTTTGGTTTTGAATTTTTCAACAACACTAAGCGGTATGTATGGATAAACTCCTTGGCCAGATACAACGGGAGTAATCTTTTTCTCTTCGCCATCTATGATTTTTGGCTCAGACCAACGAATGAAGTGAAAAATTTTATTGTCAAGTTTTGACCTGGAGGCTTTAAGGTCAACGGTTATGAATTCCCGATCCAGACCAAATACCCCGATACACAGATTGTCTTTGTCATCAGCCCAAAAGATAGGTTTCTTTTGAGCCTGTCCAAAAGGCTCGTCCGGATTGGCTTTGAAAAAAGCATAATCCGTATCCGGATTGAAGCCAATTGATTTAAGGCGAGTTTGTGCGTAACCACTCATTTGTAATGCTCAGCTACGTTCTCAACATTGATTCCAACGATGTCACAGACCTTGATGAGGTCTGTAAACAAGAGGTTGTCTTCTGAGAAGAGCAGCTCAGTCCATTTTCGGGTGGATATACCAGCCTCATCGAGGACTTTTTTCTGATAAGGGTTAAGGAGTTTGCCATTGGTTAGCCATCCGATCTGGTGACCGGTTGCCATGGTTTTCATGATGTCGATAAGCATAAGTCTTGGGTTTGAAGTACAAAAATAGAAAAATATGTGATTTAACATTGACATAACGGTGATTAAAATAATAAATAATTCATTTTGGCTATTATAATTTTACAATCTAAATTAACCAAATGGCAAGAAAGTATCAAGAAGTCCTTTTTGATGGGCTACACATTGGCAATATTGTACGTGATGTGCTCAATAATCTTAAAATACAGCAAATTGAAGCTGGGGAATCCATTAATATTAGTCCTACGGGCATATACCATAGACTTAAGAATCCGGAATATGCTTCGATATATGATTTGATCAAGACATCCATAGCAATCAAGACTGATTTATTGGGTATCGTTTACAATGAATTAAACAAAAGGTTTCCGCAATTATTTAATTATCAGTCTTTTACAGATGCATTGGTCAAACAAGATTCCCTCATCCAGGAGAATAATCGTCTCCGGAGAGAACTAGAGATTTGCACTGAAGAAAACCAAGATTTGCTCAAAATCATAAGCCGCAGAAGCTCCCTGTAGAATTCCGATTTTCTTTTTATGTAATTCGTATTGCCTGGTAGGTGAGCAATATACCCTATTTGATAATCAACACTGTAAAAGTGGCGATTGATCACTAAGTATAAATTATGGGAAAATTTTTACATAAATATTAATGAATTCAATTTTAATGAAAACATGATTTGAAGGTCAAATAGTGCTTTGGTTTAGAAGAAAGACTATGGATTATTTTAATAAGAAAAACTATTTGGCATTCAAACCTAGGTCAAGGAAAAATATATACATATTAATTAATTAATACTTCGCCCAGAAATTCACTTGTTGTAAACGCACAGTATCTGGTTCGGTTCGAATTTCACCTGGGCTGTATAGAATTTCAAAATAATATTGAGCAGAAAATTGACCTTTTATAATTCTGCTTGTGTTATCAATAGATGTTATTTTCAAATAATTATTTTTGGATGTATCTAATTGGTAAGCTGCCCAAACGTAATCATCTTCATTTCTGAATGATGGTATTTTTTGCATATTTAATGGATAATAGCCAACAATAAAAGGTATGTTATTAAAGGTATAAGTTTCTCTTAAATAGCTTATATTTTTATTTTTATTGAAATATGTGAAAAGATCTATGTCTCCGATTTTATTGTTAGTGTCTTTTAAAGTTGCAGTAACATTGGCTCTAAAATTATAACAATTTTTATATCCGATGGCTATGCCACTTGTTGTGTCATGTTTTGTAAAATTAATATCTGGTTTTTCGTATTTTCCAATATAGCAAACAATCTTTGGTTGGCTTGTTGTGGTGTCAATTGGATCAACTGGATCTATGTTAATGTCAATGGGATCCTTTTTGCAAGAAGACAAAATGTAAATGGAACCAATAATTAGGAATAAGATTTTATTTAATTTCATCCTATCGACTTGAATTAAAATGATTAGCTATCTTAGAGCTTGTAATTAGACTTTAATCAAATATACAAATATTCCAATTACAGTTTTAAATTAATTCAAAATTTGTAATTCTCAATTTGTTTCAACTGATAGAACTATGCCAAACATCACTTCCCAGCACATTTTAAATACAGCCTCTACCCTCTTGGGATTATGCCTGGTTGTGATCACCTCCTTGCATTTGACAAGCCAGCAGGAAAATAATTTAATAGATGAAATCACCTCTGTAATTTCCTTGTTGCTGGCAGCTGCCTGCATTGTTTCATTTATTTCATTGCGTACTCAAAATCCTAAGCTGGAGCGCAGCACCGAACATGTTGCAGACCTCTTGTTTATGATTTCCCTCTTTTCTATCTTGGTCTTGATCATCTACATCGCTTATGTTGTGATCTGATTTTACCATAAAGGCAATTGGCCGTTTTTAATTCTTATAAATAAATCGCTACGCAATGTGACTTTTTGTGGATTGGGATAGTAGCGTTTATAAGCTAGTTTGAATTGTTGCCGAATGGAATCTGAAAGGGTACCACTCCCCTTCATTCGTGTTTTAAAATTTGAATCATTCAATTGACCCTGGTGGCATTCTTTGATTGCATTGAGAATTCGTTGCTTGCGATCCGGGTATTGTTCATCCAGCCATGCCCCAAACAATTCGGGCAGTTGACCATTAAGTCGCACGATTTGATAGGATGCGCTGCTTGCTCCGGCATCTGCAGTTAGTTTTACCATTTCCATTAATTCAGAATCATTAATCCCTGGAATAATCGGTGCAAGCATGGCATGTACCGGAATTCCGGATGCTCTCAATTTGCTAATTGTTTGCAGTCTGCTTTCAATGGTGGATGCACGCGGTTCCATGATTCGTCTTGTTTTGTCTTCTGAGGCAGTTACTGAGATCGCAACAGACACCAAATTAAATGAATTCAGTTCGCACAAAACAGAGAGGTCTTTCAGAATGAGTGCATTTTTAGTGATGATCATGACCGGATGTTTTAAAAAGAGGAATAGGTCCAGGATTTTTCGTGTCAGGCCAAATTTTAATTCAGCTGGTTGATAACAATCCGTGTTTCCTGAAAGCATGATGGGTTTAACTACATAGTTTGTAGACCCTAATTCATTCTTTAAAACCTCCAGTGCATTTTGTTTTACCAATATTTTTGTTTCAAACTCATCTGCGATGCTGTAGCCCCAGTAATTATGGGTCAATCGGGCATAACAGTAAGTACAACCGTGTTCACATCCCTGATAAGGATTTAAGGAATAATCCATGAATAAATCCGGACTTGCTACAGGATTGATCATTGATTTAGCCACAATTGGGATGTATTGCGTCTTTGATTTCTCAGTACCAGCATCTTGTTGTGAAAGCTCAAGATCCGCTGCCGTTTGAAGTTTAAAAAATCGATTTGGAATGTGCATTTCGGTTCCCCTTCCTGGCAATTTGGATTTTTTCATAGACGATATATTAAACAATATATGCCGAAATATACGACCATATTTAAATCATTGATTTGTTTTCTTTGTCCTATTTTTGTATAAAATATCATAATGGCTTTATTTGATACTATAAAATCTTGGTTTTCAAAACCTTCCAATTCCAATAGTCAAATAGATGGGATTGATTATCAGGATACTAGATTTTCTGAAATCGAAAATCAGCAGCAAGTAAACCAAGCTAATGATTCAAGCCGGGAAGGCAGTGGATCCTCAGAATTTTTGGAAAAAGCAAAGGATTTTGTAGCAGATTCTGTAGATGAAGCAAAAGAACAAGGAAAACAATTGTGGTCAGAAATCAAAGAAAAGATTGAGATACTGGATGATTCTACTCGTGAGTTGAGAGAAAATATTGCAGAAAAAGCAAAAGAAGGTTTGGAAAAAATGGATCGTTTTATTGATGAAACGGTCGACAAAGCAAAAAAATTAGAGGCGGAAGAAACCCTAAAAGATCAGGACAAAGATGGAATCGCTGATAAACCCATTGATTTTGGAAAAAATTTAGAATCTAGCCATCCTGATTTTTTCAGTAAAGCTGAAAAATGGTTGGAGACACAAAAAGATCATACTAAAGTTGACCAAAAGAATTTGGATCCTAACGATTCAAAACAAAAAACGATTACACCGGTAGAGTTACCTGACGATACAACTACAAATTAATTTATTTTACAATTTAAAATTGATAGCATGGCAATGAAAGATTTTTTTAGCAAGCTTTTCGGAATAAGCAAAGAAGCTACACAACAAGCAATTGATAATGCAGAAAAAACTAAAGATCTGATTGAAAAACAAACAGAGGAATCCATAGAAAAAGCAAAAGCCTGGGCAAATACAGCCATGCAAGAAGCAAAAGAAAATACCATGGAAGCTGTTACAAAAATTCAAGAATCAGAATTTGTAAAAAAGGCGGAAGAGGTTGCTGAAGCAAGCTGGGAGAAAACCAAGGAAATTACACACGATGTACTTGAGTCAGCTCAACATTTTGCAGAGAAGGCTGCTGATACGATGGAAGATTTGGCTGAAAAATTACAACCAAAAGATACTAACCCAAATCCAAGTGATTCCAATAAGCCGGAAGATCAAAAACCAGCTTAATCAATGAGATCCTGGTTTTGTCTTCTGTTTTTAGTTTTTGGTTTGGTTTCATGTAAAGTAAAGGAAAATCAAACCTATTTTTATGTGGATGAGTCCTGGATTGAAGTTCATTTTAAAAAATCAATGCCAACCGAACAACTAGTTGATATCAGGGATCGATTGCTCCCTTACGGAGTCATTGTAAAATACCTGACGATTCAGCGGGATGATGCAAAAAATATCAGTATGTTTCAGATAGAAGTTCAGGATGGAAAAGGTAAAATAGCACGATCCAGAACTGAATTTTTAGATGAGATTCCATACGGCATTAGAATCCATCGAGGGGATTTATCTGATGAAGGCTTTAAGGTCGGCCCTCTTTATGAAAAGCGACCCCAATAACTAGTTAAACGAAATCTATTTATTTAGAACCATTTCTAAATTGGCTGGACTGTAATTTATGGATTTTAATACTTTGCCATCTTCAGTACGGTAAACCAAAAAACGATCTCCTTTTTGCTTGATTTCTGATACAGTTTGCTTTTGTTCCAGATACAAGGATTGCGTATTTTCGGCTTCTTCTATCGAGCTGCACGCTTTGCTCATATTTGACCGCTGTACCTCCTGAAACAAATCGTAAAAATGAGATCCCAAACCGAATTCATGAATAGCACCGGATAAAACATATTGTAAATCACAAAAAGCATCGGCTGCTGCTATAAGATCACCCTGTTCAATCGCTTCCTTGAGTTCTGTTAATTCTTCTTCCAACAAAGACAACCTAAGCTTACAACGGTTTGCATCCGGAATTTGAGGTTGCTCAAGAATAGGCAAATCAAATAGATCATGAAAAGCCCCTACTCCATTCAGCGCTTCAACTTCTTTGAATTTCTTTTCATCCATATCACTGTAAAAACTAGCTTGATTAATTACCTAAACTTTCCAATTTTGTCTTGTAAGCATTCGATTTATCAAACTGTGATTTTTTAGCAAAAATTTCTTTTAATGCGATCAGTGTATTTTTATCTTTTGGTTCTATTTTTTCAGCTTGTTCGAAATAAGGCAATGCTTTATCGAAATAGCTTTCCATTTCTGCTTTCTTTTCATTGTATTTGCGTGTCCCTTCTTTGCTGTAGTCTGAACTGAGTTTATTGGCTTCTTTAGAAATCAAAGCAGCCTTATTGTAATACAATGCGCCTAAGCTATAAAGACTGTTAAAATCTGTGGCTGCAATTGTTAAAGCTTCTTTATAATATTTTTCAGCTTGAGCATAATATTCATTGCCTTTTTCAAAATTTCCACCTTCCCATTCTTTCTGGCAAAGGTTGTCATACACATTGCCTAAGGTAGTTCTAACTGAAACGTTACCAGGTTCTTTTTCAACGGCAATTTTTAATTTATCGACCAATTCGTTTAATCGGCCTTTTTTCAAGTAATGATTGATTTCATTAAATAATAAAGCAGTTTCATTTGGAAATTTTTGACGGCCTTCCGCTAAAGCTTCTTCTGCCTTTTTTTCATCGCGATCTAAATAGTATTTATATAAACCTTCATAAATAAATGATTCGCTGTAATTTACCTTGCGAAGGTCTTCTAAATAAGGAAAGGCTGTTTCTAACATATTCGCATTAATCGCACATGCAGCAGCAAGGTATTTTTGTTTATTCAAATCTTCTGGTGTAACTAAAACACCTTTCATTCCACCTGCTAAGAGCAGATCGTTAATTTTAACTACTGCATCAAAGTGGTTGAATGCTGCTTTGAAATCACCACCTTCATAAGCCTGAATGCCATAATTATTGAGATAGCGATAAGTTTCGCTTAAGGCTTCCAATGCATCTTTTGATTCGTGACTTTTTGTAGCAAGTTCTTTCGATTTAAGCCATGAAGTATAGGCTATTAAAGCGGCATCTTTGTGTTTAACTTTATAAGGTCTTCCAAATTGTTGGCCAATAAGTATTGAATCACTTTCATGGGAACAAATGGCATTATAAACTTTTCCTTTTACAGACCAGGTACGTGCAGATTTGCTGACCAATTCATTGTCACTTGCACCATCAATCAATGCTTTTGCTTCCCATAATTTGGAAACATTTGCAGTAGGATCCAGATAAAAACTGGCGACTTTACTATCTGCTTTTTTTACATCTTTTTCAGGTTCCTGAGCAAATACAGCAAAGGATAATAAAATTAGAATGAGAGAAAATAGTGGTTTCATATTTTGCTTTTATTAATACTATAACTAAGAAGCATTAAAATTAATTCGTTTCTTGGAAACGAATTTAGTTAAGTTTTTTTTAAATAAATTATTCTTCCGAATCGTCAAAACTGGGTGAAATGATAGGATTTTCATTTTCCTGAATTTCTTCAGCGAGTTCTTCTTCCCGATCAATAACTGCCACATCCCCAATTTCATCGCCTTCATCGAGTCGAATTAAGCGAACTCCCTGAGTCGCCCGGCCCATGACCCTCAAATCAGAAACATGCATTCTGATGATGACCCCTTGCGTAGTTGTGATTATTAAATCCTGGGTTTCATTTACGTTTTTGATTGCGACCAAAGAACCTGTTTTTTCAGACAATTTTAAGGTGCGCACCCCTTTTCCTCCCCGGTTGGTAACACTGTAATCACCTAAATCAGTGCGTTTGCCATTGCCCTTGTCTGAAACAACCAATATGGTAGCTTGCGGATCCATTGGATCCACACAGATCATTCCAACTACCTGATCATTTCCATCTTCATCAAGTTTAATGGCCCGAACGCCTGCAGCTCCACGGCCCATAACGCGTACCTTGTTTTCAGGAAAACGAATTGCGCGTCCCTTTTTATTTGCAATGACAATTTCAGAAGCACCATTTGTTAAACGGGCATCCATCAATTGGTCACCTTCATTTATGCTAATTGCTATAATACCATTTGATCTTGGACGGCTGAAATCTTCGATACTGCTTTTTTTAATGATTCCATTTTTAGTGCACAATACAATAAAATGATTTTCTAAAAATGCCTTGTCCTCCAAATCTTCTATATTGATATAAGCACGCACTTTGTCTTCTTTTGGAAGATTTATAAGATTTTGAATGGCACGACCAAGTGTGGTTTTAGTTGCTTCAGGAATTTCATAAACGCGTAACCAATAACATTTACCCAATTCTGTAAACAAGAGTAAATAATTATGATTGCTGGCTACAAACATGTGTTCGATAAAATCTTCTTCCCGGGTTTTACTTCCTGTTGAGCCTCGGCCTCCCCTGCTTTGCGTTCTGTATTCGGAAGTTTTTGTGCGTTTAATATATCCCTGATGTGAAATGGTAACGATCACCTGATCGTTTGCAATCATATCTTCAATATTGATATCTCCTTCAACTTGTGTAATGGATGTTCGACGTTCATCGCCGAATTTGGAAATGATCAGTTGTAATTCAGATTTGATAATTTCTTTTTGCAAATTAATATTATCCAATATTTCCTGCAATCTTTTTATCTCAAGAATTAAAGCATCATATTCTTCTTTTATCTTTTCGCGCTCTAATCCGGTGAGTTTTTGAAGACGCATATCCAGAATAGCGCGTGCCTGAATTTCACTTAGATTAAATTGATTAATTAACCCATTGCGAGCATCCTCCACGGTGCGGGATCCTCGGATTAATGATATGATAGCATCCAGGTGATCTAAAGCAATCAATAAGCCTTCCAGTACATGTGCTTTTTCCTGGGCTTGACGCAGTTGAAATTTAGTACGCTTAACGACAACTTCAATTCGAAACTTTATAAATTGAAATATAATTTCTTTTAATCCAAGTGAAACGGGTCTCCCTTGTACTAAAGCAATGTTATTAATACCAAAAGACGATTGTAGCGGCGTGTATTTATATAAATTACTCAATACTACATTTGAAATTGCATCTTTTCGCAATTCAACTAAAATTCGAATGCCTTCTCTGTCTGACTCGTCGCGTACATCGCTGATACCTACAATTTTTTCTTCATTAACAAGATCTGCGATTTTTTGAATTAAGAGAGCCTTATTAACCTGATATGGGATTTCAGAAATTAAAATGACTTCCCGATTATCAATCACTTGAATTTCAGCTTTGCCTCTTAAGAGAATCTTGCCTCTTCCTGTTTCATACGCATCCCGAATACCTGATATACCGTAAATCGTTCCACCTGTTGGAAGATCTGGGCCAGGAATGCTTTCCATTAACTCATCCAGGGTGATATCCGGATTGTCAATCATTTTTATAACTCCATTACAAACTTCCGTAAGATTATGAGGTAACATGTTGGTGGCCATTCCGACGGCAATTCCAGATGAACCATTGATCAGTAAATTTGGAATTTTAGCCGGCAATACGGTGGGTTCTTCCAGGCTATCATCAAAATTTAATCTAAAGTCGACGGTTTCTTTGTCAATGTCATCCAATAACTCGTCAGAAATTCGGGCCAATCTGGCCTCAGTATATCGCATCGCTGCCGGACTGTCACCGTCCATTGAACCAAAGTTACCCTGGCCATCAATCAATGGATACCGCATAGACCATTCCTGCGCCATACGCACCATGGCATCATATACTGAACTATCCCCATGGGGATGATATTTTCCTAATACCTCCCCTACAATCCTGGCTGATTTTTTATAGGGTTTATTATAAGACATTCCCAATTCACTCATGCCGTATAAAACACGTCTGTGTACTGGTTTTAAGCCATCCCTCACATCCGGAAGGGCTCGGGCAACAATTACAGACATCGAATAATCGATATAAGAGGTCTGAAGCTGTTTTTCAATATTTACCGATATAATTTTGTCGTGATCAGACATAGCGAACGGGCCTTTTTTATTAAGTCCGCAAAAATAATAAAAAGATGCCCTAATTCCAAGGATTATTTTACAAAAAACAGCTTTTAAAAATCAGTATTTCAGTCTATTAAAAATATTTATTTTTATAATATATACCCCTTTAAACGATCTCGTTTTTTTGAATGTACCTTTGTTTTGAAATTCAAGAAAAATTGGTTAATCCATACACTACAGAAGGTTCTAAAAAACAACAGGTCATCCGGATGTTTGATAATATTTCAGGCACCTATGATTTGTTAAATTCAATACTTTCTTTGGGAATTGACCGGTATTGGCGTAAAAAAGCATTGAATTTGATTTCCAAAGCACCGGGTGATTCCCTAAAATTGCTGGATATAGCGTCCGGTACTTGTGATTTGGCTATTCAAGCCGCAAGAACATATAAAAATTCCAAAATCATTGCTACGGATGTCTCGGAAAAAATGTTGGAAATTGGTCGGGCAAAAGTGATAAAGCAACACCTTCAAAATCAGATTGAATGTCAGTTTGCAGATGCTGAAAATATCCCGTTTACTGAAAATACCTTTGATGTAATTACGGTTGCTTTTGGAGTGCGAAATTTTGAAAACTTGGAAAAAGGCATTTTAGAAATGCATCGTGTTATTAAACCAGGTGGACAAATTGTGATTTTGGAATTTTCAAGACCTTTGATTTTTCCAATCAAACAAATTTTTCAGTTTTATTTTAAATACATATTGCCTTTGATTGGTCGCATGCTTTCAAAAGATCAAAGAGCGTATAATTACTTATTTGAATCCGTGCAACAATTTCCCGATTTTGGGCGTTTTACTGCCATTCTAGAAGCATCTGGATTTAAAAATTGTTCCTATAAACCATTGACTTTTGGTATATGCAGCATCTACATCGGATACAAATAGTATTGATTTTTATATTAGTGTGTATATCACAGGAATTGCTGCATTCACAAGTGAATTCGCACAGTTATAACTATCTTAGTTTTAGAAAAAAAGCGCACTATTTTGGTTTAACCATTGGGTACAATTCTTCAGGATTTAAAATAGAGCATTCCCGCAGATTTATAAATAATGGAAATTACAAATGGAATGAAGGCCTATCCAATTCAGGTTTGACCCTTTCAATGATTACCAATTTTAAAATTGGTGACTACTTTGATTTTAGAGTTTTGCCCAGCATTGCCTTGTCTTACAGAAGTCTTGCTTATCAGGATTTAAATACAGGCATTGAAACAAAGGAGCGAATCGAATCCGTGTTTGGAGAGATTCCTTTATTGGTGCGCTTTACTTCGGCTCCTTATAAAGATAAACGTGTTTACTTTATTACTGGGGTTAAATACTCCTATGATTTCTCCTCTAACAGTCGATCAGATAAAAATCAATTTAAGATAGTTCGGATTTCTCCACATGATTTTCAATTAGAAATAGGTGTAGGAATGCAATTCTATCTCCCCTATTTTATTTTTTCCCCTGAAATAAAATTTTCACATGGATTAAATAACATATTGATTTTCGACAACAAATTGCCAGAGTCTACTATTATTGAAAAATTGTTTACCAAAGCGTTTACTTTGTCATTTCACTTTGAGGGTTAAAGCGTTGTGAGGTTTCGGTTTTGCATTCCATATAAAATTTATTAAAGTATTCTGTTAGTTGATTTTCATGTGCTTCTACTATTGGTAATATTTTTCTAAAATCAACAGGGAATTTTGCTTTTTTATTCATTCTTATACACACGTTTTCAAGCCTGTTTAGATTGGTGTACTGCATAAGCCATTTGTCCTGAATCATCATGTTGCAAATAGCACCAATTTTTAAGGGCATAAACTCAACCATCCGATTCAATTTGTTATAGCAATCTTCTTGAAAATTCTCAAAGCTTTTTAAATTATGTAAATCCCAGTTTCTATATAGTAAATAATCGCATACAATATCAGTACCAACCGGTGCATATTTATGGATTAGTGTGTGAAATAATTTATTTATCTGGAGTATTTCATTGTGATTATTTGAAAAGTGATCAATCCAACGATGCATTCTAATTCCAACTTGAAATGATTCGTGGACCTCTTTTTCCTGGTGCTTTGTAATAAAATCACAGATATAATTACCTGCAAGCAGTTGTTCGGAAGGATACGCAAGGTTTAAATGAGCCAGAAAATTCATAAAAGCAGAAAGTTAATGATTTTCAATTGCATAAATTGGCTCTGGCTTTTTTCTAATTTTGTGAAAATATAAAATGATATGGGTTTGCAATGTGGAATCGTGGGATTGCCGAATGTAGGTAAATCAACTTTGTTTAATGCGTTGACCTCTGCTGGTGCATTGGCAGCAAATTATCCATTTGCAACAAAGGATCCGAATTTAGGTGTAATCACGGTACCTGATGTCCGTTTAAAAGAGTTGGCGGCTATCGCAAATCCGCAGCGGGTTGTTCCAACGACTGTTGATATTTTAGATATAGCCGGTCTTATAAAAGGGGCTTCAAAAGGTGAAGGACTGGGAAATCAGTTTTTAGCCAATATTCGGGAAGTTGATGCAATTATCCATGTAGTTCGTGCTTTCGATGATGATAATGTGGTACATGTGGATGGATCTGTAAATCCAATTCGGGATAAAGAAATTGTGGATACTGAATTAATATTAAAAGATCTGGAAACCAGTGATAAGCGTATGGATCGTCTTCGCAAGCAGTCTAAGAGCGGAGATAAGGAAGTACTCAGAGAATTGGAATTTCTTGAACAAATCAATAAACATCTTGAATCTGGCAAACCTGCAAGATCTTTTATAACGGATGCTGAAACAGCAATCCTGGTTAAAAATAGTCAGCTTTTAACTGGAAAACCCGTATTGTATGTTTGCAATGTTGATGAAGCATCTATTCATACCGGCAACGCTCACACAAAATCTTTTATAGAAGCAGTAAAAGATGAGCAGGCAAAAGTCATATTGATATCAGCGGGCATTGAAGCCGAAATTTCTGAGTTGCCTGAAGAAGAACGAAGTGAGTTTTTTAAAAGTATGGGTTTGGAAGAACCAGGTATCAATTTAATCAGCCGTTCGGCTTATGAATTACTGGATCTTGTTACGTATTTTACTGTAGGGGAAAAAGAAGTTCGTGCCTGGACAATTGTTAAAGGAACAAAAGCTCCACAAGCGGCAGCTGTGATCCATACTGATTTTGAAAAGGGATTTATCCGGGCTGAAGTTATTCAATACCAGGATTACATTACATTTAAATCAGAAGCCGCCATTAAATCAGCAGGAAAAATGTCAACTGAAGGGAAAGAGTATGTTGTAAAAGACGGTGACATTATGCATTTCTTATTTAATGTTTAATGTCCGAAAAGAATTATTGTTTTCTGAAAATATAAATTTGACTGGAATAGCGATTGTTTTTTGAAAAGGATGCAATTGCATTTGAAATGAACCCAGTTACAAATCCTCTTGCCAATCCTGCAAAATTTCCTTTGTATTTTTCACTTAGCATGGCTACATAATACGCATCAAAATACATTGGCCTGGTTTCAATATGTGAAAAAGAGTAACGATTTAATAAATTTATTATAGTCTCTGGAGTAAAATGCCATAAATGCCTTGGCACATCATACCCTGCCCAATATTCCTTGTAATAGCCGGTATCAAATGAATTGCAATTAGGTACAGCAATTATTAAATATGCATTTGGCTTTAATATTTTTCTGATTTCTTCCAATCGTTGATTTAATTCCGGAACATGTTCTAAAACATGCCACATCGTTATGACATCAACGCTTTCTGCAGGTATTTGATTTATATACAATTCATCAAATACCTGGATATTAAATTTGTTGATCGAATTGGATCTTGTATTGAGATCCGGCTCTATCCCAAAGCAATTGAACCCTTGAGTTTGACATTCATTTAAAAAGTATCCGGCGCCACTGCCTATATCCAAAAGTCTTGGATTTTGATGAAACTTCCTTATTAATGCTATTTTTTGCTTTATTGTAAATTGTCTTATTCTGCGATAGATTTTATTAACAAGACCAGTGTTTGTGTCACTATGAGAAATATAGTTTTCCGATAGATAATAGGCTCCTAATTGCTCTGTGTCAGGTCTCGGCGAGGTAATTATAAAGCGGCAGGATGCACAAATTTCTAAATTAAAATATTCACCAGAAATCGAATGGTCTTTGATTTTTAAGAAGCTTTCAAACCGTTCCAGTTTGCATATGGGACATTTAGTAATCGAAATCATATGCAAATGTAAATTGATGGTTTTAAAATTAAATCGAAGGCTGTAATTTTATTTAAATAATGGTTCTTATTTTAATAAAGTAATATTGCCTTTCTTTGAGTATTCTTTGTTTTCGAAACATTTAAACTTCAAGCCATAGCCAAATACATCCGGACTAAGTAACTCGCCTTTATAACGCCCGTCCCATCCTATGTTAATGTCAGTAGTTTTGAATACGCGTTCACCCCATCGATTATATATCTGAAAATCTATTTCAGTTACAGCACTGGAACGAGACCTTACAAAAAGAATATCATTTTTTGAATCATTGTTTGGGCTAAATGCATTGGGAACAAAAACAGATTCTGAACAGTCGTTAACTATAATTGTAATAGTAGCAGAAGCAGTGCAACCATTTTCATCAACAATGGTCACAGTATAGCTAGTTGTTTTAGTTGGTGTTGCTATGGGATTATAAATTGAAGAATCCGATAAGCTGCCATCATTAGGTTTCCAACTGTATTTCCAATTTGCGTTGAAAGTAGCAGTAAGCTGTGTTTTTTGACCTGGAACTATTTGTTTAGGATCAGCATCAACTACTAATTGATTTTGGATATCACTTACTTTTACCAGATAGCTTGCTTCCCAGCTGCAACCAAATGAATTTGTAACGATAACTTTATAAACTTGATCAAAATCTGGTTTCACCAGAATGCAAGTATCTTTATCATTGCCTGAAATACTTTCTTTCGGAAACCATTCAAAATGGAGGCTATCCCCTTTTGAAATGTGTAATATTAATTTCACACTATCTCCTTTGCAGATGATTGGCTGGCCAGATATGTCGGCAATAAATTCGTATAAGGTTACATGCACCGTATCAGACTTTTCACATCCATAAGCATCAACAGCTTTAACAATGTAAAAAGTTGTTTTTTCAGGTTCCACTTTGATTTCAGGGCCTGAACCAATTTCCTTATTATCTGAATTGCACCAAGTCAATTTAAGTCCGGTGATATTGCTATTGGCTTTTAGAAGGATGCTGCTTTTAGCACACAGTGTGGTATCGGGTCCGGCAAGCAATTGGATTGCTGGTGGAACTACAATACATATACTATCCCTGATAAAACAACTATCAGGATACCTGGGGTCATAAATTTTTACATAATACTTTTTGCTAGAACTAAGGGTGGTTTTTGGATTCGGGATATTCGGATCATCCAATCCTTCACTTGGTGACCATTCATATTTAAATGAAGTGTCTGCTGAAGGATTGAGGTAGATAATGCCATCACAGCTTACTAAGGAATCTAATACTGTAGAAAATAATTTAATAACAGTAATTTCACGTTCAGTGGTTCGTTTACAAACTGAATCTGATTCCAATACAATTCGGTAAGTTCCAGTTTTGTTATAAACGTAACGATCTATTTTATTAGTGGATTGTCCTATTCCGTCACCAAAATCCCAGTGTATTTTTCCGGTACTGGTTGTTGTTACTTTTATTTCTAATGATCCGCAAGTTGTTTCAACGGTAAGATCTGGTAATGAAGCGTTGGCTGCATTAATTATGATGCTATCAGAAAGACCGCAATTAAATTGATTTTTAATTGTAAATCTCAACACATAGCGTCCAGGGCTTGGACAAGATACTTGAATGTTTGATTGATTTAAAGGACTGATAATAATTGGGTTTGCTTCCCATGCTATTAAAAGGGTATCCGCAGTATTGAGATTTTGAATTGATATTTGTATCGAATCGCCAGCACAAATTAAATATTCTTTTTTGTATTTCAGATTGAGTGCTTTGTTTGAAATTGTAATTGAATCTATTGCGGGACATTGTGCACCAATGCCAGCCTTCACATAAAATTTTCGAGTTCCACTAATCGTATCTGAATAATGAGAGCCGGTAAAATAAGTTGGATTAAATAAACGGTTGTTTGACCAGGAAAAAACGGTTGAAGAATCGGATGAAGCTGTTATATCAAATTTTCCATTACAAACAATGGTATCAGCTTGTAACTTTAAATTCAATTTATCTTTAACGAGTATTTTAATTTGCCGGATTGCTGAACAAGGTCCATCTGTTATTGTAACAGAATAAGTTGTTGTTGAGGATGGTTTTGCAATGGGGTCACTTGGGTTTGACAGATCCAGGGTATTGGTTGGACTCCATTGGTAAGTCAAACGGGGGTTTGGGTTTTTCACCAGGTGTACAGAATCTCCGTTGCAAATACTCAATTCACTGGCGATTAAATTAACTTCGATCAGATTTACCAAAATGGATTTTTGAATGCTTGCTGTGCATCCATTTTCATCTGTTATGGTTAAACTGATTTCAATCAGGCTATCTCCTTGTAATTTAAACACAGGATTTAAATCCATAGAATTTAAATTGTCCTTGGGACTTTTAAGATTCCAATTTCGTTTCACAATTTGGCCGGAAGCAGAGGATTGATCAAGAATAGATATTTTAACAGTAGAATCACAATCCGTTTGAATTTGAAAGTCGGGCTTTAGTTGTGGATCTATAACTTGTATGAGTTGCTTTGATGTATCATCACACTCTCCATTTTTTACGATCAACACCACTTCATAAATTCCTGCTTTTGGATATTTAATGCTTGGATTTATAGCAGTTGAATTTAGATTTCGATTATTTTGAAAATCAAAATACCAAAAATAGCTTAATGCATTTAAACTTTGATCAGTAAAGGAAACATCCAATCCATCACATAACAAAGAACTTCTTGTAAATTTTGCTTCAGGTTGAATACCACATGGAACCATATTTACCTCATAATCTCTTTTGGTATACCCTATTAACTTACCATTCCTATATTCTGAAACGCAAATTCCAAATAAGAACTGCCCACGAATTGTAGGTGTAAATGTGATTTCACCTGTTTGGGAATTAATAAAAACCGGACTGCCAACTAAATTACTTAAATCGTAATTAGGTGCCCATACTACCGTATCATAGGGAGGAAAATCAGGTCTTCCTGCAGGATCAAGACGAGTTTTGCCTTTAAACGGAGTACAAAAACTATAGACTAAGGAATCCCCATCCACATCTACGGCTCCATGATTAAAGTAATAAGGTTTATTTACACAGGCATAAATTGGAGGAAAAGCTCCAAACACCGGATTTGAATTTTTTGCTTTCAAGTTGTCCGCAGTAATATGGGCTGTGTAGGTTGCACCGGTTTCCAACGGTTCCGTGATATTTAATAAGGTTTCATTTCTACAACATCTTTGATACGCTAAAATGTATCCTCGTTCATCAAAGGGCAATAAAATGGTATCCCTATAAATCGTTTGGTGCACACACACTTCATTAAATTTTCCAGGACAAAAATTGTCAACTGTTTCTTGAAGTGTATCATTGTTCATTAGTTTTAAAGGGACAACCCCATCAAAGCCAACCCGAATTGCTTTTTGGCCATTTCCATAAAATATTCCAAGCAAGGCTGGATTGTCAAAGGGCACGGTGTCTGCGCCAAATATGCAATCTCTGCGCACAATGACGGTAACTTCATAATAATTATTACCAATGCTTCTGTAATTAAGTTGACCACCCACCAGGTGAGTAGCTTTTAATTCATCTGATGAACACAAAAGAACAATGCTCAAAACAACCAAACTCCGCAGGCTTTTTACTAAGCTTAGAAATTGATGCTTACTTATTTTGAAGTTGTTCATTAGATAGGGTTTATGCTATTCCTTAATTTCAATAATATCAACACGTCGTTCTCTGGATGCTTCAATTGTAAAAATTGATCTGAGATCTTGTTTTTTATCACTTATACCTGTAGGTGCATTAGTTTCACCAAATGGTTTTTGACTTAATTTTAATTGTTTAGATCGTATGTATTCAATCAATACACCATTATTATGTCTATAAAACTCATTGTAAATTGAAACAATTCTACGCTGACTTAAATTTAGATTGTATTCAGGCTTAGCAAGAGGGGAAGCGTAACCTTTTACAAATATTTCATACCGCTTGCCATTTGCAAGATCTTTTTCCAATAGTTTTAAAAATTTATCAAACCGCTCTTTTCCATATTTAATTTGATTTTCAAAAAATGTATCCATTGGATAGCCTGATGTATCTCCATTCATTTTTTGAATCGCAAGATACTTGCTTAAAAAATCAATTTTTTTAGCGTAATAAGCTTCGTATGTTTTTGAATACTTTAAAAGAGTATGCCGTTTAAATGTATTTGGGTCGGGTCGGTCATTATCAAAATATAAACTTATTGGAAGTAAACTATATATTTCAGGTTCTAAAAATATTTTTTGTACCACGATACTATCGGTTGCACAGTCAATGTTTAAATACACAATGGTGGTTGCGAAATCAGGTTTTGATCCGATAATTTTATACTTATGACAGGGTATTATATTGAACTGACTTAAATTTGTATTTAGATTTGTTACTACGATCGGTTCTCTTTGAGGATCATCCAGATCAATTAAACTAATTGTTACGGCATTCAAGGTGTCTTTTGTGATTTTATGAAAACTCAAGACATCAAGTGAAATTGCGTTGGGTTTTAAAAATAATTTCTTAGTTATATTAGTAAATTCTGCCGGTTTGCCAGTATTGAAACTTATGGAATCAGGTAAATAACCTTGTTTGGTAGCTATTAATTTGTAGTTTTTATCACATAAAATTGCAAATCGATACGTATTGGTTTGTTCTGTGTTAATGGTAATTCGTGGAGCAGTTGGCCGGTCCAGGTCAATAAGACTTATGTTTACATTTTTCAGTTCCTTTTTAGTATAATATTGATAAACGAATGCATCTAAATTAATATCACAAGGCAGTAGATTAATTTTAAATAAATCAAGACAACACGCTTCACTAGCATCATCTAAAAACTGTGTTCCTGTCCTATTGGAAGCTAAATAAGCTATTGTATCAAGATTGGTAATCACATAGTATACATCATCAAAGCTGCTATTTACAGGAACTCCTGTGTTTTTAGGAATTGCCCAGGAATGATCAACATATTTAGATTGGTAGACATCAAAACCACCCATTCCCAGATACCCTTTTGAAGAAAAGTAAAGCGTTTTAGATTTAGGATGATAATATGGAGTTATATCATCTGTATTCGTGTTTATGTCTGCACAATTTACTGGCTCTGAATAATTTCCGGTTTCATCTATTTTTACATACCAAATATCCAGGCCTCCTTTTCCCTTAGATCTATTAGACACGTAAAACAATGTTGGATTCACATCATTATCTAAGTAACAGAGATGAGGTTGTGTGCTGGTACTACCCGCAATATTTATATAATCAGGCAATTTAACCGGACTTGACCAATTTCCTGAAACATCAATTGTACTGGTAAATAAATCACAGCGTTTGTCATAATCATTTAAATCTTCACAAATAGTAAAATAGACTTTTGTATAATCTTTATTATAACTGGTGTGTGCTATGTTTAATCCTTCAGCAACATAATCTGGAGGAAGTAATTCAACAGGAAATTCAGATTTATGACTTATTAGAATTTTTGAATTGTATCGCTTTGGAATCGTTGTAATCTTCTTGTTTTCAAAACGAAGTGAAGAATAAACTAAATCATCTTTAAATAATTCGGGTGCAAAGTCTGAAAACTGGGAATTTACCTGATCAGACATCCTTTCCATGGTCAATCCTTTTATAGGGTATTTAAGTTGTTCGGAAGCCCACTCGCAAGCCTGGATTTCTTTTTTTGCTACTGTAAGATAGCTTGAATCTTCACCGGAATGCTCAGAATTGAAAATTTTATAAGCAAGAATTGCATTTGAATAATCCCCTTGAATTTGCCTTGTCTGCCCTAACCAAAATCCAGCTAAAGGATAAAAATTATTTAATTCATGGTGCAGCACACTATCATAAAACATGGCAGCCATTTTATATGCCCCAAATAATCTGGCACATTCCGCAGTTTTATATAAATAAGATGCATTTGTGGGTTCAAATTCTAAGGCTTCTCTATATTTAGAGTATGCATCATAATAATTTTTTGAAGCAAGTGACTTTTCTGCAGCCTCTAAAATACGCGATAAACTTTGTCCATTGGAATCAATGATAACCAATTGAAACATAACAAGAATTATTCCTACCGTTCTACCCCACATACAATGCGATTAAAATATTGGACAAGATTTTAAAACAGTCAAAGGATGTGCTTTTACTAAAATATACATTAGTGAAAATTCGGGTCCACCTCGATTGTTCACAACGTTTTTAAAACCCGAAGTCGTTATATCATAACTAAATCCAGCATACCAGGTTTTATATTCTACTGCAATTTTTGGAACAATCGCATCATCCAATCGGCTAGCTAATCCGACTAATAGATTTAATTCTTTGCCACGTTTTTGATTGAGATAAAATTTTCCATAGCCACCTAACACCAATTCACGGTAAGCTTGTTGAAGTTGATACTGTCCATGCAACAACAGGTCAAATGAACTTGCAAGTTTAATGGCAGGCTGCAT
This sequence comes from Saprospiraceae bacterium, assembly GCA_016714025.1. Classification (NCBI taxonomy): domain Bacteria; kingdom Pseudomonadati; phylum Bacteroidota; class Saprospiria; order Saprospirales; family Saprospiraceae; species Saprospiraceae bacterium. Next base: position 2,460,838 of record JADJOB010000002.1, read on the forward strand.
ATTTATATTAAATCGGATCGGAAGCTTAATGGATAATGATTGGTCAAAAAACTTTTGATCAGGTCTCGTCAAGTGATAGGCAGCAGT